>CAZFVV010000160.1:0-11316 GCA_964522165.1 uncultured Calditrichaceae bacterium | reverse complement strand
TCATATTTTATCTCTTTAGGTGTTCCCGCTTGCTGCCACATCAAACCGGTGGTATGGTCAATAACAACCTTATCCCTGGTTATGGTTTTAGTTTCATAATCGTGGTGAATACCCGTTCCATGCCAATAATTACCCGCGTAAAAATTCCGTTCTTTTATCATTGCCGCCGCATCTGCCGGAGAAAGATTCTCTATCGGCTCTGAACGGAGATTCAAGGGGTTTTCAATACCCAACTGCTCCAGGCCGTGACGTAACGCCAGAATTAATTTATTAAAACCATCTGCCTCAAATAAATCAATTCCCTGATACTTTTTGAACTCTTTCGGAAAATCAACCTCTTCTAACCGAAGGGGAATGATGAACACCGTTCCCTTGCGACGGTATTTAACCACGTCTAATGCTTCATTGATTTCCCTCACCAATACCCCTGTCTGCCGGTCAACGGTGTTTTTTGAAATGCAGGCTACAAAAAAGGCGCAATTGTTTATGGTCTCGATGATTTCTTCCATCCACTCCACACCGCCTATTAGGTCTTTGTGATCCTGCCAGGGAGAGAAACCATAACGTTTCAGCCTGTCGTAGAGTTTGTTCACTTCTGCTACATCTTTCCGGGCATAGGAAAGAAATATCCGCGCTTGTTTCACCTCTGCCATTTCCATCCCTTAACCTCGCTGTCTAAGTTTGTATTCGTTTGGTAAAAATAATATCGGGAAAAAAGGCGAATTCTACAATGCTCTGTCTGCCATTTTTGTCTTATTTTTATCGTAATTAGGGCTTGACTTTTCAGGACATATTTAGGACATTGGCGCGGTTTTAAGAGGAAACAGGAGAGGAAATTGCCAGGGAAAAAGGGATCAGCAAAGGGAGATTCTCCCTTTTTTTGTGTTATGAGCGATGCGCGAATACACTCCTGAACACTGGATGGAGCTGGCCTTCCGGGAAGCCCAGAAAGCTTATGAGGAAGGGGAGGTTCCGATTGGCGCTATCGTGGTCTTTGAAAACCGGGTGATCGGGAAGGGATACAACCTGACCGAGAAATTGCAGGATCCCACCGCCCACGCGGAAATGATCGCCATTACTGCGGCGGCGGAGAGCTTAGGCTCGCGGCGGCTGTTGGATACCACGCTTTACGTGACCCTGGAACCCTGCCCCATGTGCGCCGGGGCAGTCGTGTTAGCCCGCATTCCCACCCTGGTGTACGGCGGCAGCGATCCCAAAGGCGGCGCTTGCGGCACATTGTATAACATTGTGCAAGACCTGCGCCTCAATCACCGCGTAAACGTGGTTTCCGGGGTGTTGGAAAATAAATGTTCCCTGATATTGTCGGATTTTTTTCGCAAATTGCGGGAAACGAATTAAAAAACAAGAACCAAGAACCAAGAGCCAAAAACCTGGGACTTGAAGTTTGGTTTTGGGAATTTGGAGCCTGTTTCTTGGGATTTGGTTCTTGGAATTTGGAATTTGGTTCCTGGCTCTTATTCGGAGAGGTGGCCGAGTGGCTGAAGGCGCACGCTTGGAAAGCGTGTGTACCTGCAAAGGTACCGCGGGTTCGAATCCCGCCCTCTCCGCTTAAAAAACAAAAAGGTAGAGCGCGTCTGCTCTACCTTTTTTGTTTTTATGCAAATTAAAATTTGCACTCCGGGAATCACTCCACCTTCCAGGTATCCCCGCTGATGAAGAGCTGCTTCAGATCGCCGGGGCCTTTTTTCTGAATCGCGCCGGCCAGTTGCTGCTCCGAGAGCTGTTCGTAGGTTTCCCGTTGCACCGCCCGGAACACCCCCACCGGAACCGGCAGGCCCGGAACGTCGCCGATGCGGGATAACCACTGGGCATACGCTTCGCTCTCGCTGTTTTCGCGGTGAACCGGCAGGTCTTGATTTTCCACGGATTCGTTCAACTCCAGGGTTTCCACCTCGAAGCCGTTCGATCGCAGCGCGCGATTCTTTTCTTTTCCGTAGATCAGCGGTTTGCCGTCTTCCAGGTACAGCACCTGGTCGAATTTCGTTTCCGGCTCGGTCAGCAAACGGTAGGCCCCATCATTGAAGATATTACAGTTCTGGTACACCTCCACGAAGGAACATCCTTTATGCGCCGCGGCTCTTTTGAAAATCTCCGCCATGTGCCTGGTGTCGCGGTCGATGGTGCGGGCGACAAAGCTGGCCCCCGCGCTCAATACCAGCGAAATCGGGTTGAAGGGGCGGTCGATGGAGCCGTAGGGGGTGGTTTTGGTGACCTTGCCCAACGGCGAAGTGGGGGAATACTGCCCCTTGGTCAACCCGTAAATCTGGTTGTTGAACAAAATCACGTTCACGTCTAAGTTCCGGCGGCAAAGATGGATCAGGTGATTTCCCCCGATGCTCAGGGAATCGCCGTCCCCGGTGATGATCCAGACCGACAGCTCCGGGTTGGCCAGCTTGATGCCGGTGGCCACCGCGGGGGCGCGGCCATGAATGGTATGAAATCCGTACGAATTGATGTAATAGGGAAAGCGGCTGGCGCAGCCGATGCCGGAGATAAACACCACTTTTTCCCGGGGAACCCCGATCTCCGGGAGCGCTTTTTTCATTTGCGCCAGAATGGCGTAATCGCCGCACCCCGGGCACCAGCGCACGTCCTGGTCGGAAGCGAAATCCTCTTTCGGCGATTTGGTTGCAACGGGAATATTATCGGCCATTGTTTTTCTCCTCGAGTAATGCTTCAATCGCGTGCTTCAATTCGCTAACCGAGATGGGCTGCCCCTTCATCCGGTTGAAACCGACCGCGTCCACCAGGTAAGCGCCGCGGATGATCCTGCGCAATTGTCCCAGGTTGACTTCCGGGACGATCACCTTGCGGAACTGGCGAATATAGGTTTCTAATTTTTTGGGTAAGGGATTCACCCAGCGCAGGTGGTAAAACGAGACGCTTTTCCCTTCTTTGCGCAACTGCTCCACCGCGGTCAACACGGTTCCGTAGGTGCTGCCCCAGCTCACCACCAGCACATCTCCCCGGGGATCTCCGTAAATCTCCGGCTCTTCCACGAACTCCCCCACCCGCTGAACCTTTTCGGCGCGCAGCCGCACCATTTTCTCGTGATTATCCGGGTCATAAGACACGTTTCCGGTCAGGTCCTGCTTTTCCAGCCCGCCTAAGCGATGCTCCAGGCCGGGAGTTCCGGGCAGCGCCCAGCGACGCGCCAGGGTTTCCGGATCGCGCAGGTACGGGGCGTAGTCCTCCCCTGCTTTGGCAAATTCGATCTCGATCTCCGGCAGCCCCTCCGTATCCGGGATTTTCCAGGGCTCCGCGCCGTTGGCTAAATAGGCGTCGGAGAAAACCAGCACCGGGACCATGAATCGAAGCGCTACCCGCACCGCCTCGTAAGCCGCGTAGAAACAATCTGCCGGGCTGCCGGCGGCAATCGCCGGAATGGGCGCTTCTCCACTGCGCCCGAAAAGCCCTTGCAGTAAATCCGCCTGCTCGGTTTTGGTGGGCATTCCGGTGCTGGGGCCGCTGCGTTGAATATCCATGACCACTAAGGGAAGCTCCGTCATTACCGCCAATCCTAAGAATTCCGATTTCAACGCCAGCCCGGGGCCGCTGGTCGCGGTCACCCCAATATCTCCCGCAAAAGAAGCCCCGATAGCCGCGCCAATAGCGGCGATTTCATCTTCCGCTTGCAGGGTTTTAATTCCAAAATGCTTGTAGGAGGCCATGTATTGCAGCACGTCGCTGGCCGGGGTAATGGGATAGCTGCCATAAAAAATATTTCGCCCCGCCTTGACCGCTGCGGCGATCAACCCGAAAGCCAGGGCTTCGTTCCCGGTAATCTGGCGATAAATTCCCGGCTCGATTTTAGCCGCCGGAACCCGGTAAGAGGTGGCAAAAAGCTCCGTCGCCTCGGCGTAATTTCGCCCCGCTTTTAGGGCCAGAACGTTGGCCTCTGCCCAGACCGGCTGCCGGGAAAACTTCCGTTCGATCCACTCGACGGTGGCATCCATGGAGCGGTTATATAACCAATAGACCATTCCCAGGGCGAAGAAATTTTTGCAGCGATCTTTCTCTTTATGGGTCAATTCGATTTTTTCCAGGGCGTCCCGGGTCAGGCGGGTAATATCTACCGGGTACACCTGGTATCCGGCCAGAAATCCGTTTTCCAGGGGATTTTCCGAAAAATTCGCCATTCGCAAATTCCGCTCCGTAAAGGCATCCGCGTTGATGATGATAATGCCATTCTTTTTCAAACTTTTCAAGCCGGATTGCAGGGCGGCGGGATTCATGGCCACCAGCACGTCCACCTCGTCCCCCGGCGTATGTATGTTTTGGCTGCTGAACTGGATTTGAAAGCCGGAAACCCCGTACAGGGTGCCGGCGGGGGCGCGAATTTCCGCCGGGTAATCCGGCAGGGTGCTCAAATCATTGAGGGCAATGGCGGTCGTGCGGGTAAACTGGTTACCGGTTAATTGAATCCCATCCCCGGAATCCCCGGCAAAGCGAATGGTTACCCGGGATACTTCCTGTATATTTTTCATGTCCTTTTTCCTTGTTTGGCGCTATACCCTTCAAGAGTTTGCTGTTATTGGGGCTTTTATACACCCCAACTTTAATGCCCAACTCTGCCGACGCATACCGGGCAGGCGGTAACGCGCGGCATCGTGCGGCCGGAAAACACAAAATTTAATGCCAATACCTTCAGCGGGTTTCCCACCGGAATACCCCATCACTTTCTCAATTTCCCATAGCGGTACAACAGGCTCATGAAAATAATGCCAATAATAGGGTTGATCGGCCAGGGGGAAGTTTAATCTTTCCCACTTACCGGCAGTTTTCAGCGCCGTTAAAACTCTTCTAAGGAAGCTATTCAATAAGATGTTTGGAATTCTGTACAGGTTATAGGATTCTCGTGCAAGACAGGCTGCTTTGTCACCACCCAAAGATTTCCCTGCCGAATGAATTATGGCAAAGTTCGTCTATGAGCAAGTACAAAGTTCTTGCACAGAATCGAGTAGAGGTGTAATTATTTATTTTGGGCTCTGACTTCTTTTTTCAAAGCTTCGGCTGTCTTTTTCAATTCATCGGGGGTAGCGCTGGCAGCCTTCAAATTTTCTTGTTTGATCCTCTCGTACACTTCTTCCCGGAAAATGGAGATGTCCCTGGGCGCATCAATACCGATTTTCACCTGTTTACCGTCGATATCTACAACCGTAATCTTTATGTTGTCACCGATATTGATAGACTCGCCCAACCTCCTTGTTAGTACCAGCATAATTGATTACCTCTTATCTTTAATTTTCAACAATTTAAGGAAACTATGATTCAATGTCAACATGGAGCCGATGATACCCGAAAAATAAAGAACTGATCAGGTCTATAAATTCAATACAATATAAGAACTATATAGGGAAGGTCATTGTAGGGGAGAATATATCAAAAAACAATTGCAAGAATCAACAATTAAAATTTTTTTTAATATTATTCAATAAATTACTCATAGTTGGCGCTTAAAATAAATTTGTAAAAAAAGGAAGGTCGTTTACGTACCTTCCCGGGACTCTGTGTACAACAAGTGGTGAGATAAAATCAAAACTGGTTATTTTCGTATTTCCCGACGATTACCTTGCTGGGCCTTAATAAGCGATCTTTGAACTTAAACCCGTCCTGGAAAACTTCGATCACTTTTTCATGCTCTTCCTCATTATCGATTGGCCGCATCATCAACGCTTCGTGAAGCTGGGGATTGAACTTTTCGCCTAATACTCGCATTCTTTCCAATCCCTCCTTCTCCAGAATTTGGTTAAAATTCTCATAAATCAACCGGGCGCCTTCCAGAATGCTTTGCTCATTTGCCCCCGCGAGGGATTTCTTGAACATCATTTTAAAATCATCTAAAACCGGCAGCAATTTGGAGAGAATGTCGCCTTTGATATATTCCGCAAATTCCGATTGTTCCCGCTCTAAGCGCCGCTTATAGTTGGTGAATTCCGCCCGGATACGAAGGTTTTGTTCTTCATAGTTTTTGATTTTTTCTTCCAGGGCGGATTTTTCCGCCCACCACGCCTCCGGCGAGGGCGCAACCGGCTCATTTTCCTGCGCTTCGGTTTCAGGGGGTTCCACTTCCGAGACCGCCACAGTCTCAATCGCTTCCGGTTCCTCTACCTCCATGTTCTTTTCAGCTTCGATAGTTCCGGAATTATTTTTATCTTTTAGAGATTCTGAAGTCTCTTTTGGGGTTTTATGTTCTTGGTTCATTGTTTTTCTCATCGGTCACATTATCTCCTTCTGGAAAAGTTCATCTTGCAAGTATCACGAACGCGGATATGCGCTCCCATTTATAAACGAGGATTAACTATCCCCTTCGAGGAAGGAGGATTATCGCCCGCGTTATCAGTTGCCCAGCCACAGATCCGGTTCGATTTTGGCTTGTGGTGATTCAAAAAGAATTAGGCGAAATCCCCACCGGCGATTTCGCCCGGCTCGGAGAATTATTTGTCCTTGTTGTCATCATCGACGACTTCAAAATCCGCCTCTTCGACAGGCTCGCCGGATTTTGCTTCCTCGCGGGAAGGCCCGCCCTTGGCGGATGCTGCGCCCGGGGAACCCGCTTCTTGATACAAACGGGTAGAAGCTTCGCTCCATACCTGGTTCAGAGCTTCCGTGGCGGAGCGGATTTCGCCGATATTATCGGTTTTCATCGTCTCTTTCAGGCGGTTCATTGCGCCCTCGATACGATTTTTTGCTTCCGCGCCCAGCTTGTCGCCGTAGTCCTTAAGATTCTTATCGGTTTGATATACCAGCCCGTCGGCGGCATTTCTGGCGTCAATCAGCTCGCGGCGCTTGCGGTCTTCGGCGGCATGGTCTTTGGCATCCTTGACCATCCGCTCGATCTCCGAGTCGCTGAGGCCGCTGCTGGCCTCGATGCGGATTTTCTGCTCTTTTCCACTGGCCAAATCTTTAGCAGAGACATGCAAGATTCCGTTCGCATCGATATCAAAGGTCACTTCGATTTGAGGAATGCCCCGGGGAGCCGGCGCAATTCCGTCCAAATGGAAACGCCCCAGGGTGCGGTTGTCGCGAGCCATTTCCCGTTCGCCCTGTAATACGTGAACTTCTACCTCAGGCTGGTTATCCGCAGCGGTAGTAAAAATTTGGCTTTTCCGGGTGGGAATGGTGGTGTTACGCTCGATCAGCCGGGTAAAAACACTCCCCAGGGTTTCGATGCCCAGGGACAGGGGCGTAACGTCTAACAGGAGCACGTCTTTCACTTCCCCGGCCAACACCCCGCCCTGAATGGCCGCGCCTACCGCCACCACTTCATCGGGATTGATGCCTTTGTGGGGGTCTTTTCCGAAAAGCTCTTTGACCAGTTGCTGAACCCGGGGAATGCGGGTGGAGCCGCCTACCAGGATCACTTCGTCGATGTCGCTGCTTTTCAAACCGGCGTCGCGCAAAGCCATTTGGCAAGGCCCCAGGGTTCGCTGAACCAGGTCCTCGATCAACTGCTCGAATTTTGAACGCGTAAGGGTAATTTGCAAATGCTTGGGACCGCTGGCATCGGCGGTGATGAAGGGCAGGTTGATATCCGTTTGCAGGGTGCTGCTCAATTCCACTTTTGCCTTCTCGGCCGCTTCCCGGAGGCGCTGCAGGGCCATGGGATCTTTGCGCAGGTCGATGCCGTGCTCTTTCTGGAATTCCTGGGCAATGTAATCCACAATGCGTTGATCGAAATTGTCGCCGCCTAAGTGGGTATCCCCGTTGGTCGATTTCACCTCAAAGACGCCGTCGCCGATCTCCAAAATGGAAATATCGAAGGTGCCGCCGCCGAGGTCGTACACCGCGATCTTTTCGTTGGCTTTTCTGTCCAAACCGTATGCCAGGGAGGCGGCGGTAGGCTCGTTGATAATTCGCAGCACGTTCAACCCGGCAATCTCACCGGCCTCTTTGGTGGCCTTCCGCTGGCTGTCGTTGAAATAAGCCGGAACGGTAATTACCGCGTCGGTAACCTTGTCGCCGATGTAATCCTCCGCAGTCTGCTTCATCTTTTGCAAAATCATGGCAGAAATTTCCTGCGGGGTATAATCTTTTCCCCCCGCTTCCACCATGGCCAATTCGTTGACTCCCTGCTTTACCTTGTAGGGCACCATGGAGGATTCTTCTGGAACTTCGCTCACCCGGCGGCCCATGAATCGCTTAATGGAGTACACTGTATTCCTGGGATTGGTGATCATTTGGCGTTTGGCGGTAGCGCCTACCAAAATTTCGCCGGATTTGGTGAATCCGACAATCGACGGCGTGGTGCGGGCGCCTTCGGCGTTCGGGATGACCACCGGCTCGCCGCCTTCCATGATTGCGACCACCGAGTTGGTTGTCCCAAGGTCGATTCCGATTACTTTCTTGGCCATATAGATAGCCCTCCTTTCACAATTATAATGTCGTATTGATTTTCATGATTAATCCTTCGATCCCTTCCTGGTGCTGGTAGTGCGCTTCTCGCAGCTTGATCAGCACACTGGCGGCTTCGTGAAGCCCCCCGTCTTCCGCGAGGTTCAACTGCTCCACAAAACGCTCCCCCAATTCGCTTTCCAGCTTAAGAATATCCCGGAAGTGCCCGTCCGGCTCGGCAACGTGCGTTGGCCGCTCCTTGTTATCGACGGTTCCTCCCAAATCCATGATTAATTTTTCAATTGTTTTGGCTAATTGCTGCTTTTCCCGGGACAATCGCCGCGCCTCTTTGGCTAAATGCTCATAGATCAAATGATTGGCTTCGATTTCCAATTCCGCTGCCAGGATCAATTCATCCCGCAAGTCTTCCTTCAGTTTTTCGATTAATTTTCCCCGGCTTTCTTCTTGAGATTTCGAATCACTGCTCAACTCTTCCACCCAACGATCGATCAAGCTCTGCTTTGCCATGTTCATCCTCACCGATTAGTTGCGCCAAAAGCGCGGGTTCGTAAATTGCCGGTCTCCTTATCGGACAATCATTAAAACAGCGCAGATAAAACAACAATGATGCCAAAAGAAGACCTAAAATTACCAAGCACTTGTTTATCATTAAGTTAAAGAAATTATTCCGCCAGGAGGCGGTTAAAAAGAGAAAAAAATCTTGTGCCAGCTTGCCAAGCAGTATGTCACTGTGTCAATACAGCGGGGAAATATAGGCATGATTGGCATGGATGGCGGCGTTTCGCAACCCATCATTGGAAGCGGTTACTCCCGGCGGGCTACAGGATCGAAATAAAAAAACGATCGTTATTGATCACCGCAAAAGGCTTTCCCTGGAAAGACCATCCCAGAAAGGGGCTATTGCTGCTCTTGGAAAGGCTGTTGGCCTCGATGAACTTCCATTCCGCCTGCAAATCGAAGATCGTCAAGTTAGCTGTCTTTCCTTTTTGAATCACCGGCGCCTTCAGCCCTAAAATTTTGTAGGGATTGACGGTAAATTTTTTGATGAGAGCATTCAAATCCAATTTTGCAGGGTGGAGCAGCCTGGCCAGGCTCAATCCCAGCGCCGTCTCCAGCCCCACGATTCCGAAGGGGGCATAGATGAATTCCTGCGCTTTTTCCTCCCAGGAGTGGGGGGCGTGGTCGGTGGCAATCGCATCGATGGCGCCATCCTGCAATCCTTCGATAATCGCCTGCACGTCATCATCGCTGCGCAAAGGGGGTTTCATTTTGGCGTTGGTATCGTAGCCGCGCACGGCCTCATCAGTCAGGGAAAAATGGTGCGGGGTGGCCTCCGCGGTCACTGCAATTCCCCGCGCTTTTGCCTGGCGCACCAGGTCAACTCCTTTGCGGGTGGCGATGTGGGCCACGTGGAACCGCCCTCCGCAATACTCGGCCAGCATAATGTCCCGCGCAATCATAATATCTTCCGCCACCGACGGAATTCCCTCGATGCCCAGACAGGTGGAGACGAATCCCTCGTTCATGTGCCCGTTGGCGGTCATGGTGGATTCTTCTTCATGGCCGATCACCGGAATATTCGCCATTTTGCTGTATTCCAGGGCCCGGCGCATAATTTCCGCGCTCATCAGCGGGTTTCCGTCATCGGAGATGGCCACGGCGCCCTGCTCCACCAGGTCGAGGATTTCCGCCAATTCCTTACCCTCTCGGTTTTTGGTGATGGCGGCAATCGGGAATATATTTACCAGCGAATCCCGGGCGCGGTCTTTGATATACTGAATAATCTCCTGGCTGTCGATGGCCGGGGTGGTATTGGGCATACAGCAAACCGCCGTGAACCCCCCGTTCGCCGCCGCCAGGGAACCGCTCTCGATGGTCTCTTCGTCTTCCCGGCCCGGCTCTCGCAGGTGAACGTGCATGTCGATCCAGCCGGGGCTGACGATTTTACCGGCGATATCCGCCACTTCTCCATCGAACCCGCTGGCATCGACCCTGCCGAGCGCTTCGATTTTTCCGTTTTCGATTAAAATATCCGCGGTTTCGTTCAAGGCGAGGCCGGGATCGACAATCACGCCCCCCTTCAACAACAGGCGCGGGGGAAGTTTTTGAAATTTTTTGTGGCCCGGGGATTTGTCTTTAGCGAATTTCACTTTTGCCTCCTGCCAGTAAGTATAGAACCGCCATTCGTAAGGCGATTCCGTTGGTCACCTGTTCTAAAATAACGGAATGCTCGCTGTCCGCTACATAACTGGAAATTTCCAGCCCGCGATTCATCGGCCCGGGGTGCATGATCAACACCGGTTTGGAAGCCTGCTCCAGCCGTTCCCGGGTAATGCCGAAATAGTTATGGTACTCCCGCAGGGAGGGAAACAGCCCGCTCTTCTGCCGCTCCAATTGCAGGCGCAGGATATTCAGGACGTCCACCCGGGGAATGACCTCATCAATATGGTGGGAAACTTCCACCCCCAACCGTTCGATCTCCCGGGGAATGAGGGTCGGCGGCCCGCACAAAATGACCCGCGCGCCCAGGGCTTTCAGTCCGAAAATATTCGACATGGCCACCCGGGAATGGGATATATCCCCGATCAACCCGATGGTCAGCCCTTCCAGCCGGCCAAATTTCTCCCGGATGGTCATCATGTCCAGCAATGCCTGGGTGGGATGTTCGTGCCCCCCGTCGCCGGCGTTCAGAATGTTCGCATCCATCACCCGCGCCAGCAAATGGGCCGCGCCCG
Organism: uncultured Calditrichaceae bacterium; assembly: GCA_964522165.1. Classification (GTDB taxonomy): domain Bacteria; phylum Calditrichota; class Calditrichia; order RBG-13-44-9; family J075; genus JABWBP01. The sequence continues at coordinate 205 of CAZFVV010000160.1, read as the reverse complement.
GGGAAGAATGCCGCACCACCACCATGTCGATCTTCATGGCCTCGATATTTTTGACCGTATCGATCAGGGATTCCCCTTTTTTCACCGAGCTGGCGCCGGGGGTAAAATTAATGATGTCTGCGGACATGCGTTTTTCGGCCAGCTCGAATGAGATGCGGGTGCGGGTGGAAGGTTCGTAAAACAGATTTACCACGGTTTTCCCCTG
>CAZFVV010000159.1:0-11456 GCA_964522165.1 uncultured Calditrichaceae bacterium | reverse complement strand
GGCGACGTCTTTTTGTTCTGTTACCATTGGTTGCCCGGAATGCTTCGCCCCTACGGATACGTTCCCGGCAATGGCGTTTTCGGGGGTTGCCGTATTCCCATCACCCGCCAACCACAAAACCCCGTGAAAATGATTCGGCATTACGATGAATTGATCCAATTCCACATTCTGAAAATGGGAGGGGGTATTTCTCCAATGATGATCAATGATTTTCCAAAATCGTTCAATACCGCCTCCGCACCACCTCCTCCAGCTTTGTCAACTCCATGGGGTAGCGTTTCAGGGTATCGCTCATGTCAAAGGTCTGGTCGGCGGTGTCCATGAAGATTCCCATGGCAATCTGGCGGCTGAGCGCCGGGTTGAGAGGGCGGGTCAGCAATCTCATAACGCGCATGAGGGGCAGCGGCACGTGGCTCTTTTTCGCCGGGCGGCCGGAGACGCGCTCGAAGATTTCCACCACCTGCTCCACGCTCAGGTTCTCTGGCCCGCCGATGGAGATAGTCTGGCCTCTTGCGCCGGCATCGTTCAGCGCTATTTTGGCAAAGCGCGCCACATCTTCCACGGAAACGAAATTGACCGGCGTTTTGCCCCGCCCGAAAATCGTTGCCTTACCCTCGGCAACAACCGGCTTCCCGATCAGTTCTGCCCACATTTCCATAAAAGGCGCCGGGCGCAAAATGGTGTAACCGAGGCCGCTGCTCCGGAGATACTCTTCCACCTGGTATTTGATGCGGAAGAAATCAACCGGGTGATCCGCCCCGGCCCCCAGCGCGGAGGTGAACACAAAATGTTTGGCGCCGGCGGCTTTGGCGGCGTCGATCAAATGGCGGTTGCCGGCGCCATCCACCTTTTCCGGGGTATTGTCGCCCCTGCCCAGGAAGGCATGGGCGGCGGCCAGCACTTTTTCCGCCCCTTCACAGGCTTTCGCCAGCGAGGCGGGGTCGCGTAAATCTCCCCAAACCACTTCCACTCCCGGTTTCTCCAGGTCCCCTGCCATTTCCGGCGCCCGGGTCATGGCGCGAACCGCCGCGCCTTCCGCCAGCAGCAGCGGTATGAGGGCCCTGCCGAGCTTGCTGGTAGCGCCAACAATCAAAATCATGCGATACTCCTCCTCAAATTTTCAATAGGCGTTATTGAAAAAAATTAGACAGGATGTACAGGATAGAACAGGATAAAAACGTCAAAAAACCAATGTTTTCATATCCGGTAAATCCTGTTCATCCTGTCAAAAAATTAGTTCCAATAAAGTTTAATGATCTGCCCACTTCACAACAACATCATCCGCACCTTTATCTCTTGCACGATTTTTTGATACTCCGCATCCTCCCGGAACCGGGTAAAACCTTCATCCGATTCGAGAGAGGGGAGATCCGCCCAGCCGCAGGAAACCGCTTTGCGCAAATACTCGAGGGCCTCTTGCGGTTGATGTCTCAGGGCATAATAACCGGCGAAGTCGTAATAGATTTGCGCGTCGTTTCCCTCCCAGATAAGGTTAAAGTCGTATCCCTTTCTGGATTGAAACAACGCGAGAGCCGCTTCTAAACTCTGTTTGGCCTCCCGCTGCATTCCTAATTTATAAAAGCTCCGCGCCTGCCAGATCTGGATTTTAACCAGAAGATAGCCGGTTCCCAGCGCCCTGGGATTTTTGGTAATGAGCTCACGCCCGGTCTTATACAATTTAAGGGCTTCATCATACTGGCCGCGATGATAGTGAAGCGCTCCCCAATAATAATAAGTAAGAACCCGGACGGTATCGCAATAGAAATGGTCGGATTTTTCCAGTAATTTCAAGGAGCGTTGGAAGCACTCCAGCGCCGCCTCCGGCTGCTGATTGCGAGCATACCAGTTTCCCAGGTGAGTGAAAGCGCCGACAAATCTCTCCCCTTCAAATTTCCCGGATTCTTCAATGGCAGCCGCCTGCTCCCAGTGTTCTTTGGCTTCCGGGTAGCGGCCGTTTTGCATATAAATCCAGGCAATCACCTGGCGCGCCGGTTCGAATTGCGGCTGCAGGGCGATGGTCTTTTTCAGATGCGCCACCGCGTCAGCCGCCAGGGTCAGCTCATATTCCTGCAACGCTTTGAACCAGCAGGCCGCTGCTAAAAAGTAGTGGGCGTGAAAATTTTCGGGATCCAGCGCCGCTGCCTTCTCCCCGGTTTGCACCGCCTCCGCCAATCTTTGTCTGCGGGTATAGGCGTAGGTCAGCCTGAGGTATGGCTCGGCAAGGTCGGGGTCGTATTCAATGGCCTTTTGTAAATAGGAGATGCCCACGTCAAGGTCGCGCACGTCGGCCTGCCCGATAAACCGGAAAATATGGACACTCCCCAGGCCGGAGTAGGCCAGCGCATATTGTGGATCAATCGCAATCGCCTGCTCAAACAGTTCCCGGGCTTGTTCGAAACTGGATTTGCCAAAGCGGTAGAATAGTTGCCTGGCCCTGGCGCAATATTCATACGCCTCGATATCCAGGGTTTCCGGCGTTTTGATCTTGTCGATTTCCGAAGGCGTCAGCGCCAGGTTCAGGGTATCCGTCAGGGCAGCGATGATTTGATCCTGAAGCCGGAAAATATCTTCCATTATCCCATCCGCTTTAGCGGATCCAATCCATTCGCCGCTGGATACCTCGCTGAAATGCGCGGTAATCCGCAGCGCCTGGCCAATTTTTTGGAATCCGCCCCAGACTATCCATTGCACGCCTAAGGTTTTGCCAATCGCCAGGGTGTGTTCTTCGCCAATTTTTTGCCCGGCGAACGGCGCCAGCGCTTTCGCAACTTTTTCCCGGTTCACCACTTTCAGCGCGGAAATTTTCTTGAGGTCAACGGTGATAGTCTCGGCGATTCCCCCGCACAGCCAATCCATCGCCGTATCGCCGCTGATATTAGCGAAATCGATGACCGCCACGGAATTTTTTGCTGGTTTTGGTTCCGTTATGAGCGCCTGCGCCGGAACCGCACGAATTCCCCGGCGAAAGTTTTCCAGGTCGTCGAGCAACTCTTTCATGGAGCCATAGCGGTGGTGCGCTTCCTTTTGCAGGGCTTTGCGGATGATCTGTTCGATCTCAAAGGGAATTTCCGGCCGTAAACTGGTCACCGGCGACGGTTCTTCATTCAAGATTAAATAAATCAGCGCCTGTTCGTATTCGCTTTCGAAAGGCAGCTCCCCTGTCAGCATTTCGTACAATACCACCCCGAATGACCAGACGTCGGTGCGCTGATCCACCGCTTTCCCCCGCGCCTGCTCCGGCGACATATACGCCGCAGTGCCGAGCGTCGAGTGCTCCTTCGTAAGCTGCATCCCGCCGCGCACCTTCGCCAGGCCGAAATCCATGATCTTGACCCGGCCTCTCCCGTCGATCATAATGTTGGAGGATTTGATGTCGCGGTGCACAATGCCTTTTTCGTGTGCGGCCTGTAATCCTTCGGTGATTTGGATGGCGATGTGGATGATTTGGTCAATGGGTATATGGTCGGGTTGGTGGTCGCGTAGGGGCGAAGCATTCCCGGCAACATCGTCGTGTTCCGTTACAATGGGTTGCCCGGAATGCTTCGCCCCTACGTTCCCGGCAACGTCGTCTTGTTCCGAAGAAATTGGTTGCCCGGAATGCTTCGCCCCTACAAATTTCGCCCCAACGATGATATCGCCCAATTCCCGGCCTTCGATGTATTCCATGACGATGAAAATGTCGCCTTCGGCCTCTTCGATGGCATGAATGGTGGCGATGTTGGGGTGGTTCAACGCTGCGGCGGCTTTGGCTTCCACCTCGAACCGCTTGCGTTCTTTGGGATTAGCGGCAATCAGCCGGGGCAGGAATTTGATGGCGACTTTGCGCTCCAAGCGGGTGTCTTCTGCAAGATACACCACGCCCATCCCGCCCTGCCCGATTTGCTCAATAATTTTATAATGCAGAATTGTTTTTCCAATCATAAATCAGGTTTCCGATTATTGGGATTTTCATTATCAATTTTCCATTTCAGAGGATTGTCAATAATGTATTGGCAGATATTGAATAATTCCCGGTCGTTGCGGATGATGTGGTCATGAAAATTTCGCTGCCATAATTTTTTACCGGGCGTTTTGCGGATTCGATTGATTTTACGCGATGTTATCGATGTAAAATTTTGAATAACGGCGGACAATGACCCCGGTTTGGTACCGTTGGGGTGGCGTGGGCGTAGGGGCGAAGCATTCCCGGCAACATCGTCGTGTTCCGTTACAATTGATTGCCCGGAATGCTTCGCCCCTACTACGGTGATCCCGGTTACGGCGTTTTCGGGGTTCGCCATTTTGCCGCCATCGCCCACCAACCACAAAACCGCATGAAAATGATTGGGCATGACGATATATTCATCCAATGCCGCGTTTTCAAAATGGGTGGGGATTTTTTGCCAATGATAATCAATTATTTTGCCAAAATCGTTCAATATCACTTTCCCGTTTTGGATTTCACCGAAGAGGCATTCCCGGTTTTTTACGCAAATCGTTACAAAATAAGCGCCGGCGCGGGAATAATTATACCCCCGCAGCCGGATGGAACGGCGGTGATGTTTCTCGGGATCATAGCGCATTGCTGCCGCCTTAATCGAGTTTTTCGATGATTTGGTCGTGCAGAATTGTGTTATCAACTATATTAATTTACTCCGCTGCCAGCAATCCCGACATATCCAGAAGGCGCTCTGACCATTGCTTTGACTATGAAAAATGTTTCCGGTAATTCCAAACGAAAGAAATTATCAAAGCTATAACGAATTTCCAAAAGGAAATTTGCGGGCATTCCAATTAGTTGCAAAAACAGGCAATCTGCTATATATTAAAACCCTTAACGATTACAAAACAATTATTCGATGCCACATACCAAACCCGGGAGAAACCGATCATGAAAAAATCCTTTTACTTAGGCGCTCTAACAGCGTTGCTGGTGTTCCTCGGTTGCCAGAAACAGGAATCCGTAGAAATCCAACCCACCCCCGCGGAAGCGCAGAAAGTCGCCGCCATCGGGGAAGCCGCGGCGGGGAAGTTGAAGCAAACCCTGGTCGCTGAATTGACCGCCGCCATCCAATCCGGGGGAACCGGCGCAGCCATCGACGTGTGCAGCAAAAAGGCGCTCCAGCTCACCGAAAGCATCGTTTACAGCTCCAACAATGTGCTGGAAGTGAAGCGCACCACCTTCAAATACCGCAACCCCCAAAATGCCCCGGATGATTGGGACGCGCAAGCCTTGCAGGTTTACGAAACCGCCGCGCAAAAGGGAGAAACGCTCCCGCCCTCTTATATCCAGAAAATCAAGCGCGATGGTGAGACCACCTTCCGCTATTACCAGCCGTTGCTCGCCGCCGGATTATGCCTCAATTGCCACGGGGATATAAATTTGCTCTCGGAAGAAGTCTCCGCACAGTTGGCGACCCTCTACCCGGATGATAAAGCCACCGGTTACAAAGAAGGGGATTTCCGGGGACTGATCCGGGTGAGCGTGGCGCTGGAGAAGTAAAAAGCAAGGGCAGGAACAGGGACAGGGGCTGAAGCCCAATGTCATTAACTTTTCATGATTCTAAGTCCCGTTAGGGACGTTCGAATATAGCCCACCAGTTTACTGGTGGGAAAAAGGGGTACGCCCAGATTAAAATAGTCCCGTCAGGGACGCTTGAAAACAGCATATCTTTCAATCGTCCCTGGCGGGACTCACAGAGAATCAGGAATTTTCCGTCCCGCCAATGAATTGGCGGGCTATTATCATTTGTCCCTGCCGGGACTAAAAAGTTAGCGGCATTGGGCTGAAGCGCGGCGCTCCATTTTGCGCCCCGCTCAAGGTGAAGCTTGACACTCCTTATGGAGAAATTCTCTTGCCTCACTCTCCGCCGCTTTACATATTCAGCGAAAATTGTCAGGTGAAGGATTATGATACGTTTAACCACAAGGTGCGCTATGAAATTGAAAAGCAAAGTGTTGATCGGGATGCTGGTTTGCGGGTTATGGGCAGTCCAATCTTTGCACGCCCAGCAGGAGTGGGTGCAGCTGATGCAAGACCCCAACGCTAATTTTTACGACATTCAACGCAGTTTCAAAGAATACTGGGAAGGCAAAAAAATCGAGCGCGGCAGCGGTTGGAAACAGTTCAAACGCTGGGAATACTTCATGGAACCGCGGGTGTATCCTTCCGGAAGAATTCCCGCGCCCGACCAGGCCGCCAAAGCCTACGCAGAATACGCAGCGTCCCACCGTCGCCTGATTTCCATCAGCGACTTTTCGAATTGGACGCCCCTGGGACCCACCTCCTGGGTAACGACCAGCTACAATCCCGGCATCGGGCGCATCAACGGCACGGCGGTGCATCCCAATAACAGCGATATTATTTACGTCGGCGCGCCCTCCGGGGGGCTGTGGGTTTCTTACGACGGGGGCAATTCCTGGAACACCACTACCGATGATTTACCGGTGTTAGGGGTGACCAGCATCGCCATCGATCCTTTCGATCCCGATATTATTTACCTGGGCAGCGGCGACGGCGACGCCGGGGATACTTACAGCATCGGGGTGCTGAAATCTATGGACGGCGGCCTTACCTGGAATCCCACCGGGCTGAACTGGACTATTTACCAGGCCCGCCGGATCAGCAAAATTCTGATTCACCCCGCCAATACCAATATCATTTTGGCGGCTGCTAACAACGGGGTTTACAAATCTACCGACGCCGGGGCGAGCTGGAGCCTCTCCCTCGCCGGGGATTTCAAGGATATGGAGTTCAAACCCTTTGATCCCGCGGTGGTGTACCTGTGCGGAACCACCTTTCACCGCTCCACGGATACCGGAAGCTCCTTTACCCAGGTCGGCTCCGGGGTTCCCTCTTCCGCGGCGGTGAATCGCCTGGCCGTTGCCGTTACCCCCGCCAACCCGGATTACGTGTACCTGGTAGGGGGCAGTTCCAACAACTCGGATTTTTACGGATTGTACCGTTCCACCAACAGCGGGGTCTCATTCTCCCTCCGCTCCAATAGTCCCAATATCCTCGGTTATGCTCCGAACGGCTCCAGCGTTGGGGGGCAAAGCTGGTACGACCTGGCGATTGCCGCTTCCCCGGCGAACGCGGAAGAAATCTACGTCGGGGGGATCAACATCTGGAAATCCGGCGACGGCGGGGTCAACTGGGACTTGAACGCATACTGGTTCTACCCGGAGCAGGCTTATCCCTACGTGCACGCGGATATTCACGCGCTGGATTTTCACGGCAACGTTTTATACGCCGGCTCGGACGGGGGGATTTTTAAAACCACTGACGGCGGGGAAGTGTGGACGGATATCAGCGCGGGGCTGGCGAATACCCAGTTTTACCGCTTCGGGGGCTATCCTTACAACGAAAACCTGCTCATCGGCGGCACCCAGGATAACGGCACCAATTTGATGAACGGCGCAGTGTGGACCCACGTCCTGGGCGCGGACGGCATGGAGGCGCTTATCGACTACAGCAATCCCAATATTCTCTATGCCTGCATTCAAAACGGGGGGTTGAATAAGTCCCTGAATGGGGGGCTCTCTTTCAACTCTATTACCAATAATATCACCGGCAACGGGGCCTGGGTTACCCCCTACGTCATGGACCCGCAGAATCCGCAAACCCTCTATGCGGGGTACGGGGACGTCTGGAAAACTTTCAACGGCGGCGCATCCTGGGTGAAGATCTCTTCCCTGGGAGGGGGAACGCTGCAATCCCTGGCGCTCGCTCCCTCTGATGCTCAGTATATCTATGCCGCCAGCCAGAACGCCATTTTCCGCACCAGCGACGGGGGCCAGAATTGGGCCAACATCACCGCCGGGATTAATCTATCAGGGGCGTTAACCTACATCGCCGTTTCCCATGAAGATCCACAAAAGCTCTGGGTCACTCTCTCCGGTTACTCCGCGGGGAACAAAATTTTTGCCTCTGCGAACGCGGGGAGTTCCTGGATGAACTATTCCGGCTCCCTGCCCAATCTCCCGGCCAATTGCGTGGTGCAGCAGAAGAACAGCGGAGACGCGCTCTACTTAGGCACCGACATCGGGATTTATTACCGTAACCGTAACATGCCGGATTGGGAACCGTTCAACACCGGCCTGCCCAACGTGATCGTGCAGGAATTGGAAATCCATTACGCTTCCGGTAAGCTGCGCGCCGCCACTTACGGGCGGGGCATCTGGGAATCGCCGCTGGCCCCCGTGGCCGCCGCGATCAGCCACACCCCCCTGGGCGATACCGAAAATACCAGCGGTCCCTATGAAGTGCAGGCAGAGATTATTCCCGGCAGCGCTGCCCTGCTGGCCGATTCGCTGTTAGTTTATTACGGCACCGATCTATCTTTTGGCAACGCGGTTCCTTTATTGCCGTTAGGCGTAAATCAATACCTCGCCGCCATTCCCGGCCAGGGGAGCAACGTTCATATCCATTACTATATTTCCGTGTCCGATGAAAACGGCCTGCGGGTGAGCGATCCCCTGAACGCGCCCGCGGAATATTATAGTTTCTACGTTGGCCCCGATACCGTTCCGCCGGCGCTGGCGCACGCGCCCATCCCCTACGCAGATATTAGCGAATTGCCCCTGGTGGTCTCCGCCAGCGCCGGCGACAACATCGGCGTCGATTCGGTATGGGTGGAATACGCCATCAACCAGGTTCCCCGGCCGCCCTTCGGGTTGAGCGGCAGCGGGGGAAATTACCAGGGATTTTTCGGTTTCGACAGCAGCGCGGTTTCCTTAGGAGACCTGGTCAGTTACCGGGTGATTGCGCAGGATGTCTCCGCCAATATGAATCAAGCCATTAGCGGGCCCCATGAGTTTGACATCCGCCGGGTGCTGGCGCTGTCCCGCGCGCCGAACATCGCCATTCCCAACAACAATCCCGCCGGGGTCAGCGACGTGCTGACCGTATCCGGCCACCCCGGTTTGCAGATTATCGACGTGGAGGTGGTCTTCAAGGCCGCCCATCCCAATTTCGGAGACTTGGTGGTCAAACTCACCTCTCCCGCGGGAACCGAAATTACCCTGCTGGACCGCCCCGGCTACCCGGCCCTGCCCCTGGGAAGCCCGGGCGTCAATCCCGACATCGTTTTAGATGACGAAGCCGGGGAGAGCATCGAGAACGTAGCCTTTGCCGCCGGGGAGCAGGTGGTGGGAGTGTTCCGCCCGGACCCCGGCTTGCTCAGCGCTTTCCTGGGGCAGGATCATACCGGGGATTGGCAGATCAACGTGGCGGACGCCAAAGCGGGGCATCTCGGCACTTTTAGTGAGTGGGGATTGCGCATCTCGCTCAGCAGCGTTACCGGAATAGATGACCTGCCGGGAGCGGGCGCGCCGGCGGAATTCGCCCTGCACCAGAATTATCCCAACCCCTTCAACCCTGTCACCGCGATCAGCTATCAGCTACCGGCTTTCAGCGACGTAGAGCTAACCGTTTATAACCTCCTGGGGCAGAAGGTGCGCACCCTGGTGAGCCAGAAACAGCCGGCGGGGTATTATTCCGTTCGTTGGGACGGGAGAAATGAGCGCGGGGCCCCGGTCTCCAGCGGAATTTATATCTACAAGATCGAAGCGGGGGATTTTCGCCAGTCGCGCCGGATGTTATTATTAAAGTAGGGGCGAATCGCGATTCGCCCCGCGGCATATGAGATGAAACGTAAATCGTGAAACGTGATGCGTGAAGCGTAATGAATGTTGTTCCATCAATTGAAGAAAAAGCGCCTTCGGAGAAAACCGAAGAGAAAATACAGCTTAAAATTACCGGCATGCACTGTGCCGGCTGCGTCGCCAACGTGGAGCGGGCGCTGAAGAAGGTACCCGGCGTCTCGGACGCAGGGGTAAACCTGGCCACGGAGAAGGCGCTGGTGACCTTCGATCCCACCCTCGTTTCCCTGGAAGCGCTGGAAAAAGCCGTGGAAGAGAGCGGCTACGGGGTGGATCGCGCCCGCGAAAAAGCGATTCTGAAGATCTCCGGGATGCACTGCGCCGGCTGCGTGAACAACGTGGAACGCGCCCTCCGCAAGGTGAACGGGGTTTTTCAGGCTACCGTGAATCTTGCCACCGAAAAAGCCTACATAACCTATTTGCCGGAAGTAACCGGGGCGCCTGAACTCATTCAGGCGGTGCTCGACGCCGGTTACGAGGCGGCGTTGGAAAGCGAAGAAAAGCCCCCCGCGCCGGAGGATGAAGCGGCGCAGAAATGGCAGATCGCCCGGCGGCGGATGCTTATCGCCTGGACGCTGGCCGCGCCCACCATGATGTGGATGCTCCCGGAAATGCTCTGGGGGATCATGTGGCCTACCCACGCCATTATGAATACCGGCATGGTCTTGTTAGCCCTCCCGGTGCTGCTCTGGCCGGGTTGGGAAACCCTGAAATCCGCCTGGCGCAGCGTCTCGCACGGCAGCGCCAACATGGACGTGTTGATCGCCCTGGGTACACTGGCGAGCGTTTCCACCGGGGTACTGGGCTTTTTTATCCCGATTGCCAATTTCGCGGCGGTGGGGAGCATGATTATGGCGATTCACCTTACCGGGCGCTACGTGGAATCCCGCGCCCGCGGCCGGGCCTCGCAAGCCATCCGCAAACTGTTGGAATTGGGCGCGAAGACCGCCCGGGTGCTGCGCAACGGCGAGGAGATCGAAATTCCGGTAGAAGAGATCCGGGTAGGGGAGGTGATGTTGGTGCGCCCCGGGGAAAAAATCCCCACCGACGGGGAAGTGGTTTCCGGCGAGAGCGCGGTGGATGAGTCCATGGCCACCGGCGAATCCATGCCCCTGCGCAAAAGCGCCGGCGACCCGGTCATCGGCGCGACCGTGAACCAGCACGGGGCGCTGCAAGTGCGCGCTACCAAAATCGGGCGCGATACCTTTCTAGCGCAGATGATCAAAATGGTGGAGGAGTTACAGGGCACCAAAGTGCCCATCCAGGCTTTTGCCGACAAAGTGACCGCGATTTTCGTGCCGGTCATCGTCGCCCTGTCAATCCTCACTTTTGCCGCCTGGCTGCTGTTTCCGGATACGATGCGCCAGATTTTGTTTTCGGTGCAGGGAATCATTCCCTGGCTGCCCAAAACCGGCAGCAATGTTACCCTGGCGATTTTCGCGGCCATCGCGGTGTTAGTGATTGCCTGCCCCTGCGCCCTGGGCCTGGCCACCCCCACCGCCCTGATGGTGGGCAGCGGGATGGGCGCGCAGCGGGGAATTCTCTACCGCAAAGGCGAAGCGATCCAGGCTTTGAAGGACGTGCGCCTGATCGCCTTCGATAAAACCGGAACCCTCACCGTCGGCAAGCCGGAGGTGGTTGATGTGATTCCCGTAAGCGAAATACTTGCGGAGGAATTGCTGACGGTCGCCGGGGCGCTGGAGGCGGTTTCCGAGCATCCCCTGGCGGAGGCGGTGCGCCGGAGGATCAGCGCGGAGAATATCCGCCCGGAAGCAGTGGCGAATTTCAGCGCCGTTCCGGGAATGGGCGTTCGC
>CAZFVV010000158.1:0-11512 GCA_964522165.1 uncultured Calditrichaceae bacterium | reverse complement strand
AAATTTGGGCAATTGGTGCGTGGTAAAGTCTTAAAGTAGAAATACACTCCCGTTTGCGCACTGCCTTCTTTGGTAATGGTCCATACCCGTCGTGCGGCACACTTATAACTCAGCAATCCCTATAGCGTTTTATTTTGATTCTTTTTTTGCCGATACCGTAGCGTTTTTGTAAAGCGGGCAGTTCTTGATTGGTGGTTGATGGGTTTTGGTTTAAAAATGGGGATGGGGGTGTATATTTGAGGAGGAGGGGATTTGGGATTGCGGATTTCGGCGTCGTGGGCGCAATCCTGACAAAGACGTGAATTTCCTGTTCACTCCAACATTTCGTCACACAAGAGCCCGATCAAAGCTCCCCAACGCCAAGTCGCGCCCAGCTGTTCAGCGTCCGCGTTGATGCGGTTGTTAGGCCAATTTTTTGATCAACATTGTTGAACAAATAATTTCATTTGCCAGATTTTCATACTCTGATTTCTGTTTAGCGATATATCCTTCAAATAGATCTTTTTTATCCGGAAACTTATTTTTCATCTCATTACATCTTCTTGTGATATCCTTGAATTGCTTTGCATATTCATTTTTATTACTGATATTATCTCCCAAATATTCTTTGTATATTTCCATTCCGGCCATTTCTAATTGATTTAATAGCTCGTTTTTGGTGCCTACCAAATCATGATTAAAATTATTTTCATCACTGATATATCCATCATCGAGAATTATAAATCCGGTTGATTCTAAATGATGTTTAAGTTTTATCATTGTCTCATAATAATTCCCAAATACTGGGCCGATTGATCCAAGTATTATTAGATCATATTTTCCCAGTTTGTTGATTATATTCCTGATGTCGCCGCATTCAAATCTACAATTGGCAAGCTGCCTTTTTTCAACAATGCTTTTGGCTAATTCTATAAACTCTTTTACTCCGTCTACTCCCAAACACTCAGATTCTACGTCTTCTGCTATTTTGATTGTTACCGCACCTTTACCACAGCCCAAATCCAATACTTTAACTTTTTTGGCAAATTTTTGCTCTTTTATTATATCAACGATCGAAGTTGCAGATGAACCAATCTCGAAAAAATCTTGTAAAATATATGGCAGAAAAGGTACTAACTCCGCAGTATCGCAATCCATCGCCATTGCTATGCTTTCTTCAAGCGTGCTCATATTTCATCTTTTGCTTGCGGCCGTATGAATCAAGGGCCTAACATAATGTGTAATTGATTACCGGGTCTGAGTCTTCGTATTTCATGTATTCATGTTGCTTAGTTTGTATTATCAGGATGAGAAAAGTTAGCGAGGAGGAAGGGAGATTGTCAAGAGGGGAAATTTTTAGGGGTTGAACTCCTCCCCTCCCCTTTCGGCTGCGCTCAGGGCGGTTATTTCAGGGAGCGTTTTTTCTGGGCGGCTTTTTTGCGCTGCTCGGCGAGGGCTTTTAAAATGTTCATGTAAACGCGGGTTTCTTCGCGGTTCCGGCTGTACCTGGCCAGGATGGCGGGGAGCTTGAAGGCGTGAGCGTAGATGAAGAACATTTTGGAGGTTTCGGCGCTGCCGGGAGTTTTTTGGGGGGTGGATGCAATTACGGCACACTATTAGAACACCCGGCGGTATATATTTGATAAGTTGGCAAAAGTGGCAGGGCTATAACTTATTGTTTTTTCTCAGTACGCCCGGAGGGACTTGAACCCCCAACCCTCAGATCCGAAGTCTGATGCTCTATCCAATTGAGCTACGGGCGCAGCTATTGTTACAATGCAGCGCCAATTTAAACGGCGGCGCCAGGCATTGCAATTGCAAAAGAAATTTGCCTCACTTCTTCTCCCGGGAAAGCATCTCCTTCAGCTCCCGCAGTTTCAGCAGCGCGTCGATGGGGGTGAGGGTGTTGAGATCGATTTTGCGCAGCTCCTCCTCCACCGGGGAAGGTTTCGCCAATTCAAACAGGCTGAGCTGGTTTTTATCCGCCGCCGAGCCGGCCCGCGGCTGCGCCAGCCTGGGGGTGCGATTGGGAGTTATCTCGTTCGATTCCAGGTTGTGCAGCACCTCCCGGGCGCGCTCGATCACCGCCTCCGGCAGCCCGGCCATCTGGGCGACGTAAATGCCGTAGGAGTTATCCATCCCCCCCGGCTCGATCTTCCGCAGAAATACCACGTGGTCTTCGTACTCCTTCACCGCCACCCGGAAATTCTTGATGCGCGGGTAGAGCATCGCCAATTCGGTCAATTCGTGATAGTGGGTGGCGAAAAGGGTCTTGGCGGAGATTTTTTTGTTGTGATGCAAAAATTCGGTAATCGCCCAGGCGATGGAAAGGCCGTCAAAGGTGCTGGTGCCCCGCCCGATTTCATCCAGCAGGATCAGGCTGCGGGGAGAGGCGTTATTCAAAATATTAGCCGCTTCCAACATCTCCACCATAAAAGTGCTCTCCCCGAAGGCAAGATTGTCGGAAGCGCCCACCCGGGTAAAAATACGGTCCGCGATGCCGACCCGGGCGGATTCCGCGGGCACGAACGCGCCGATCTGCGCCAGCAGCACGATCAATCCCACCTGGCGCAGGTAGGTGGATTTGCCGGACATATTCGGCCCGGTAATCACCATGATCTGGGTATCCCGGCCGTCGAGGTGAATATCGTTCTCGATGAACGGCTCATCCGGGGGCAGCAGCCGCTCCACCACCGGGTGGCGTCCGCCGCGAATGACAATCTCCTCGCCTTCATCCACTTCGGGCTTGACGTAGCGATATAACGCCGCCGCTTCCGCCAGGGCGGTCAGGCAGTCCAACTCCGCGATCAGGCGGGCATTTTTTTGGATCACCCTCCCCCACCCCGCCACCTGCTGGCGGATTTGCTGGAACAACTCATATTCCAGGGAGGCCATTTTTTCTTCCGCGCCGAGCACTTTTTCTTCGAATTCCTTCAGCTCCGGGGTGATGTAGCGCTCCGCATTCACCAGGGTCTGTTTGCGGACGAAGTAATCCGGCACTTTATCCTGGTGGGTCCTGGTAACCTCGAAATAATACCCGAACACCTTGTTGTAGCCAATTTTGAGCGAGGAGATGCCAGTGGCCTTACGCTCTTTATTTTGCAGTTCTACGATCCAGGATTTGCCCTCCCGGCTGATCTTGCGCAGCTCGTCTAACTCCCCATGAAACGCTTCTTTGATAATGCCGCCCTCGGTGAGGGTGGGCGGGGGCGTCTCCACGATGGACCGCTCGACCAGAACAACCACCTCATCGACGTTTTCTAAGTTGCTGCAGTAATGCTCCAGGGGCGGGTATTCGGTATGTTGCAGGATTTCCCGGATCGGTTTCACGAAACTGAGGGCGTTTTTCAAAGTGACCAGGTCACGGGGGGTGGCGCGGCCGGTAGCAATGCGCGCCAGCAACCGCTCCAGGTCGCTGATATTCTCCAGGCAGGCGCGGATATCTTTGCGCAATTTGGCGTCGTTGAAGAACACTTCCACCCGGTCCAATCGCGCCTGAATGCGCGGCAGGGAGATCAGGGGATAGGTAATGATATGCTTCAGCAGCCGCCCGCCCATGGGGGTGATGGTGTGGTCGAGAATGGAAAGCAGGGTTCCCTCCTTCCCCTGCCCGATGATCGGGCTGGTAATTTCTAAGTTGCGGCGGGTGGAGGCGTCCAAGATCATGAACTCGTCCGGGGAGATCACCGAAAGCTTCTGGATGTGCCGCAACTCGTTCTGGAAATTCTCCTTGCAATAGTGCAGAATCGCCCCGGCGGCAATGACGCCCAGGGGGAAACTCTCCGCCCCGAATCCTTTCAGGCTGGGGGTGCCGAAATGTCCGGTCAGCAATTCGTAGGCAAATTTGTGGCTGAAGATCCAGTCGTCGATGCGGGTGAGCACCGCAGGAACTTTCTTGTCAAAGGATTGCATCAACGGCTCGAATAACTGCTGCGGGAGCAAGATTTCTTTGGGAGCGATTTCCTGAAGATAATTCACCAGGTTCTCCAGATCCACTTCGCTGAGGTAGAATTCCCCGGTTGAGAGATCCCCGTAACTGACCCCGGCGCGCTGCCCCTGCAAGTACACCGCCGCCAGGTAATTATTGGTTTTGTGATCTAAGAGTTTCTCCGAGAGCGCGGTTCCGGGGGTGACGATCTCCACTACGTCACGCTTGACCACGGTTTTGACTAATTTGGGATCCTCTACCTGTTCGCAGATCGCCACCCGGTGCCCGGCCTGCACTAATTTGGGCAGGTAGTTGTCCAGGGCATGGTAGGGAAACCCGGCCAGGGGAACGTCCGCGGTTTTGCCGTGTGAGCGCTTAGTGAGGGCGATGCCCAACACCCGGGAGATGATTTTAGCATCTTCGTAGAAGGTTTCGTAAAAATCTCCCATGCGGTAGAGCAAAATCATATCCCGGTACTGCGCTTTGATGGCGAGGTACTGCTCCATCAGGGGCGTGGTTTTAAAAGAATCTTCCGCCACGGCGCGGGAACTTTCAGAATGGTTTTTATTCGACATACTTTTATCGGATACGGTAGAGCAGTTGCCGGCGCGTGGCAGGCGCTTCCTCGCCACTCACCACTCATCTACTCACCCAGTACCCCCCGTTTCGGCTCAAAAACTATTTGCCTGTTTCCGCTTTTAACTCTAACTTTTTGCTAAAAGTAAGGAATAGAGATGCAACCCTGCAAGGAAATAAATATGGAATGCGATCGGGTGAAGACAAGGGAAGGGCAGAATAATTTTTCAATCATTCTGCTATAAAAAACCCTGAAAAGTTGGGGAGGATAGAAATTTCAGTTTTGCAGATGCAGCGCAAATCCCAGCTTGTCCGGGATTGCACTCCGGTTTCCGGCGTCCCAACCGGTTATTTTCTAAGCCAGGCATCTAACAGTTCCCAGAAGCTGGTCGGCGTTTTTTTGCCCCGTTTCTGCGCGGCCAACCACTCCTGCGCCCGCTCGGCGGTCATAATGCCCACCGGGCCTTCGTAAATGCCCCCGTCCACCAGCCCGTCATAAACCCGCACGGCGATGAGGTTTTCACGGTCGAAATAGAGCAGGTCGGGCGGGATTTCATATACCCGCAGTTGTTGCCACTCATCGCCGCGCACCGGGGGGCCGCCGATAGAAGTGAAATTCCCGGTCTTGCCGATCCGCCTGCCGTTCAGATAGGTTTCATCGAGGTCGTCGATCTTGCCCAACAGCAGCACCAATTTCTGCCCCCGGTAGGTAGCGGGAACCGTGAAGCGCTTGCGGTACCAGGCATAGCCGTCGTAATGGCGGTAGCCCTGCACTTCCCAGCGCAGCGGAACGGTCAGGTTCTTCCAGCCGCGGTCCTCAAAAGCGGGATCTTTCCATTCCGGCTCGTCTCCGGTAGAAAATTTCCAGGCGCCGTCCAGGGGAATATCCATCGCCAGGCTGCTTTGTAGCGTATAGATTCCGATTTTGCCTTCCACAATACCACCGGCCAATTGCACATCATATACCCGCACGGCGAGCACATTCTCTCCCGAAAAATTCAAATATTCCGGGGGGATGCGGTATTCGCGGAATTTCGCATACGCGGTTTCCATCCCCGGGGGGAAAATCCCCGAAAAACCGACCAGGTGGCCATTCAGGTAGGTCTCATCGACGTCGTCGATGCGGCCCAGGTGCAGGTAGAGGGGCGTTTTTTCGGAACCGGGGGGAAGTTGAAAGCGGGTGCGGTACCAGGCGTAGCCGTCGTAGCCCGGGAATCCCTCGTCTTCCCAACTGGCGGGAACGAAGATGTTCTGCCACCCTGCGTCGGCGAATCCCGGTTGGGCGTATTCCAGCCTGTCGCCGATCTCGAATTTCCATTTGCCGCGCAAATCTACCAGACGTTTCCACTCCTGCGCCTGGATCGAACCGTACGGGATCAGGCAAAAGAGGCTCAAAAGGCCGCCGGCGAGGGTTTCCAAGACGGTTTTTCGGAAATGTGGATTTATTAGCTTCATCGATTATCCGGTTTTAATTCAGGATTACCTGCAAACTCTATTTTGACATCCGCCGGTAATTTACGCCGCACAGGCATCCCGGTTGTCACTTGCAGGTAAAATCCCGTCACCGATTGTCATCACGTCACCAGTTTATAACCGATCCCGTGAACCGTGAGAATGTGCCGGGGATGGGCGGGATCCTGCTCGATGCGCTTCCGCAATTTGAGGATAAAATTGTCCACCGTGCGGGTGGTGGGATATTCCTCGTAGCCCCACACCCGGTTTAACAGGTCATCGCGACTGACGGTCTGCCCCTGGTGCTGCCATAAAAATTTCAGAATTTCGAATTCTTTGTGCGACATCGCCTCCGGCTGCCCGCCCAGGAACGCGTCGTAAGTGGAGAAATCCACCTCCAGACCGCCGATTTTAACGCGCGCTCCCCCGCCCTGGCCGCCGCGCTCTTCCACCCGGCGCAGCACCGCCTTGATGCGCGCCAGAAGCTCCCGCAGGCTGAAAGGCTTGGTGATGTAATCATCTGCGCCTAATTCCAGCCCCAGCACCTTGTCGATCTCCTCGCCTTTCGCAGTCAGCATGATCACCGGGGTGGCAATCCCCTTCTCCCGCGCTTTTTTACAAACGTCGAATCCGGACATCTTCGGCAGCATGACGTCGAGGATGATCAGGTCGTACTGGTTCTCCAGAATTTTTTGCAGCCCGATTGCGCCGTCTTCCGCAAAATCCGCTTCGTACCCCTCGAATTCCAGGTTGTCTTTCAACCCCAGGCGCATCTGCGGCTCGTCTTCTACGATGAGAATTTTGGGCATGATTCCTCCGTGTTTGTTGAGTTCGCATAGCGCATAGTGCATAGCGCATGGTGTAAACACATACTATCCCGCCCCATGCTTTATGCGCTATGCTCCATGCGCTATGCTCTATGCATTCCGCATAGATCGTTTATATCTCATCACCCCACCTAAAACACCAGCCGGAACCGGCTTCCTTTCCCCGGCTGGCTTTCCAGGGCCACCCGCCCCCCGTGCGCGTCCATGATGTGCTTCACCAGCGACAGCCCCAGCCCGCTGCCCTTGGTGTTGTGCACCAGCGCCCCGGAAACGCGGTAGAATTTCTCGAAAATCTTCTGCCGGTGCTCCGCAGCAATGCCGATTCCGCGATCTTCTACCTCCACGTAAACCGCCCCTTCTTCCCTGCCGGTTCTGATGCGCACGTATTTCTCTTTGTCGCTGTACTTCACCGCGTTGTCCAACAGATTGATCAGCGATTCCGAAACGGCTTCTGCGTCGGCGCGCACCGCCGGCAGGGCGGAATCGAAATCGGTCTCCAGGGCGAATCCCTCGTTCTTGAGGTGAAACTGGTAATTATCCAGCACCTTGCGGGCGATCTCGTTCAGGTTGACACTGCTGAAATGGTACTCTTTACGCCCGGCTTCGATGCGGGAGAAATTCAGGATATTGTTCACCAGGTGGGTCAGCCGCTCGGTTTCCTGCCCGATGATCTTGTAATACTCCTGTTTTTTCTCCTCCGTGCGCACCCGCCCCATTTCTAAGGTTTCGCTGAACATACGGATCAGCGAGAGCGGGGTGCGCAGCTCGTGGGAGATATTGGAGACGAAATCGGATTTCATCTGCGCCAGGGCCACCTCCCGGCGCACGTTGCGGTACACGAACCATACCCCGGCGATTAACAGCGCATCCAGCAGCAGAATGAACGCAAGGTTCCAGCGCGAGCGGCTGCGCGCCAACTCCGCAATGGTTTCTCCCCGGGGGTAAATCCCCAGGGAAAACCGGGGAAACAGCCAGAGCAGTTTGGTTTGCTCCGCATCTCCGGCAACCTCGCCGCCGGCAGGATATATCCCCTGGCGCTCTTCGCCGTGGTAAACGGCCAGGTAAAACCGCTCTCCGGCGACCTCTTCTAACTTAGGCGTTAAAACCTGGCTGATAAAATTATTCGGCTCTAAAACCAACCCGGCGATACGAAAAGGCAAATCCTTTCCGATATCCCCCAACGCAAACAACAGCGCCACGGATTGATTATCCGGATTCCGCGCAGCCGTGACCACCACCGGCTCGATTTTCCGGTAACCGGCCTGCCGGTAACGCTCTAATTGGCCGGGGAGATTCTTCCGGGTCTGAAGGGCGGAGCGAAGCTCGCCGGGCAATTGCCGGGTTTCGGAGCTACTTTCCGGGAGCGCAAAGAATCTCAAATTCTCCATCGCGGAATCGGCCAGGAAGACCGCCCGGATGGCGCGATTGTTGGCGACGAATTCGTCCAGCCGGTTTTGCAAGGCCGCCCCGGCCGATTCCCGGCAGGCGGCGCTGATGCTGCTCACCCAGCTATTGGCCACGTCCCAGGAATATTGATTGATGGAAAAGAGGATGGTTTCCAACTGCTGGCGGTAAATCTCGCCGAGCATTTTTTCATTTTCATTCAGGGATTTCAGCTCATAGATGCTGTAAAACAGGGCCGGGAGCAGCACGATAATTAGCAGCGTCAACGCGATTTTCCGCAGCGGGGGAAAGGTTTTCAATTCAGCGCACCTGGTTAATCCGACTTTATCTAGCGCAGCAATATATGAGTATGAACGATTTCAGGAAAGTTAAAACTTGCCATGGAATGTCACGAAATGTCATAAAACTGTGTTCAAAAGTGTTTGGCGTTCGGTTCTTTACAATCACAATAGAATGCTGTATATTGGAAACCCTATTTTATTTGAAAAAACCGTGCTTAACAGGAGCGATTGAATAATGAGAGTTTTAACCATTCCTTATAGCAACGACTTATTAGTGGCCACGGGACAAACTCCCGAAGCCCTTGAGCAAGAGTTGCGATTTTGGCTGGCGGTCAAGCTTTTTGAGCTTCGCCGGGTTTCGCTCGGCAAGGCGGCAGAATTGGCGGGAATGCATAAATTCCACTTCATCGATGAATTAGGCCGGTTGAAACTTCCCGTTATCAATCTGGAGGATGATCAGTTCCAGGACGAATTGCATGATTCGTGAAAAAGTGACCGTAGCCGATAGCGGGCCGCTTATCGCATTGGCCCGCATTGATCAACTTGGCCTGTTGCCGCAACTTAGTTCAAGAATTTTGATACCGCAGGCGGTCTGGGATGAAGTAACCAGTCATGGTGGCAGCGCGTCAGGCGCGAAAGAGATCAGCGAGGCAAGCTGGATCGAAATTCAGACCGTTGATCCCTTGTTGGTTGAACCGATCATCATCCTTGTCGATCGCGGTGAGGCCGAAGCGATCGCGCTTGCCCGTTGCATACCCGATTCTGTATTGCTTATTGATGATTCCCGTGCACGCCGGGTTGCAGAACGACTGGGCTTAAGACGAATTGGAACGGTGGGCTTGCTCCGGCGAGCTAAACAAGCGGGATTAATCAAGCGACTGAGACCTCAACTCGAAAAGTTGCAAGCGAACGGCATCTACATTCGGCAAGAATTAATAGATGCAGTTCTCAAGGAAGTTGGCGAATAAAAATACTATCACACTTGAACACTCTACACCGCCTTAACTCCCCCCCGCCTTTACCCGGGTCCACACCCGGTCGTAGAGTTTCATCTTCTCGCCGATGTCTTCGATAAACTGTAATTTTCGGATCACCTCCTCCGGAGGGTAAATATCCGGGTTATTGCGGGTTTTTTCGTCCAGGTACGGCAGCGAGGCTGCATTCGGCGAGGCGTAATGGGTGAAATTGCTCAAAATCGCCCCGTTTTCCGCATCCAACAGGAAATTGATGAACACCTCCCCGGTGTATTGGTTGGGCGCCCCCGCGGGAATGGCGAGATTGTCGGTCCAGATGATCGAACCCTCCCGGGGGAGCAGGTAGCGAATGGCCGGGGCTTCGCTCTGCCCCATCAGAATGTCTCCGTTGTAATTATGGATCACCACCGCGTCGCCGGAAACTAACAGCTCCCGGGCCGTGGAGGTTCCGGTGTAAGCCAGCACCCGCTTGCGCTGCGCCGTCAGCAGTTCCTGCGCCGCCTGCAACTCCCCCTCATCGACAGTGTTGACGGAATATCCCAGGTAAATCAGCGCCGCAGCGATGGTTTCCCGCTGGGCGTCTAACATGGTGAAAGGCCCCGGGGAGTATTCCGGGTCGAAAACGAGCTTCCAGGTGTTGAGGTCGCGATTCGCCGGGTCCAGCAGATCGCTGCGCACCCCTAACCCCATGGTGCCCCACTGGTAGCAAACCGTATATTGATTATCAGGATCGAAGGGCAGGCTGGCGAAAAGCGGGTTCAAATTTTTCAGATTGGGAATGTTCGCCTTGTTCAAAGGTTGCAGCAGGTTCTGCTGACGCATCACCGCCACCGCGTAATCGGTGGGAACGATCACGTCATACTGCCCGATTCCCCCGGCCTGTAATTTCGCCAGCATGGCCTCGTTGTTATCATAATAATCGATCACTACCTTGACGCCGTACACTTCTTCGAATTTTTTCACCAGTTGGGGATCCAGGTAATCGGGATAAATAAAGAGATTCAGGGTTTTTCCCAGCTTGCTGCGATCCACTTTTAGGTTGTAAGCGGTGATGGTCCCGCCCTGGGGAGAGCCATTTCTTCTGTCTCCCCCGCAGCCCGTTAACGCCAGGCCGAAAAAGAGCATAATCACCGAAAACAGATTAATTTTCACCATTCGATTACTCCCCAGGTTTTTATAGCAAAACGATCCGAAATAATTTTGCCGTTCAATTATTCTGCCGATGCGTTTCGTCGGGAGTTCACGTGCACGTGTAAAATAAATTTTGCACGCCTTTATTTTCCCGGTTTATGGAGAATTTTCAACCCGACGTACAACAGCGCCAGGGTGGCCAGCAAGATCAGGGTGGAGAGGGCGTTGATGTCCGGGGTGACCCCGCGCTTCACCATGGCGTAAATGCGCAAGGGGAGCGTGGAAGTTCCTACCCCGGCGGTAAAATAGGTGATCAGAAAATCGTCCACCGAGAGGGTAAAAGCGATCAACGCCCCGGCGATGACGCCCGGGCGCGCCAGCGGCAGGATAACCCGGTAGAGCGCCTGGAACGGGGTGGCCCCCAGGTCCCGCGCCGCCTCGATGACGCTGCGGGGAAAATCCTGCATCCGGCTCTTGACCACGAACGCAATAAATGAGATTTGGAACGCGATGTGCGCCAGGATGATGGAGAGATACCCCAGGGTTAGGTTGATCAGCACGTAAAACGCCAGCAGGGCAATCGCCATGATGATGTCCGGAATGATAATCGGAAGATAAAACAGCGCCTCGACCATACGCTTGCCGGGAAACTCGTAGAGGTGCATCCCGATCCCTAACAGCGCGCCAAAAACCACCGAGACCGCGGTGGCGGAAAATGATACGAGGAGGGTATTCTTCAGCGCCGCGCCGGTTTCCGGGCTGGTGAAGAGCTGCACGTACCACTTCAGGGTAAAACCCTGCCAGGTGAGCATCAGGCGGGAATCGTTAAAAGAGTAAACCACCAGCACGATAGCGGGCAGATACAAAAAAATCAGTGCGAAATATAAGACGACCCGGCGTTCTAATGTATTCATCTTCAGTTAAATCGAAATAGAGTTTCATCTATTCGCCCGTTGCTAA
>CAZFVV010000157.1:0-11571 GCA_964522165.1 uncultured Calditrichaceae bacterium | reverse complement strand
GCTAAGGAGGCCATCACCTGGAGGCTGTCGCCGAGGATCATGCGGTTGCTCCAGTTGGCGTCGTGGCGGTAAAACTCGGTGGAAGCGGCTCCCGCCGGCAGGCCGTTAAAATCCGCAAAAAGATCCGGCTGAAAACCCGGCTCTTGGGCTTCATCCGCTTCGGTTTGTCTGCGCAGGTCGTCAATCAGCACCTTCGGGTGTATTTTTTCCTGGATATACAGCGGCGGCGCCGGTACCACCAGGTTCGACCAGTCCTGCTCATCCTTGCCGCGCCAGACCAGTTGCGGGTCCAAATCCCGGTTGCGGCGCTCATAAGCAATGCGGATGGGGCTTAGCTCCTCCCGGTGCATCACCGCTTGGTACTCGGCGGTGGGGATGTTCTTGCGGGTAGCCTCATCATGTTTCAGCGTGGCAATCGTCTTTTGAGATTTAGGTTTTTTGGCCATACTTTTTCCTTATTTCTTTTTCTTCCTGAACCGATAAAGTCTTTCTGTAAAGCCGCCTTCTTTTTCGAATGCTTCGGCCTGGGCAGCAAGCTGGCGGGAAAGGAGATGGCAACAAAGGTTCAAAAGAGAGAGTACTGCATTGGCTACCAGAACGGAGTATGGTATCAGTTTACTCGGACTGCCACCAACAGGCACGGACGGGGCATTTGGTTCATTGTCAGTGTCAGTCGGTGTTTGTCCTTGCCCCGACGCAGCTTTTGCCCTTTTACGCTCTTCTTCAACCCAACTCCTTACTTCTTCTACAGTGGAGCAGCGCTTAGCCTTAAACCGCATCAAAGCCGGTTCCTTTGGCTCCCACATTTCCAGCCCCCGCTGCCGCAAAAAATCCTCATAATCCAGGCGCAGTTCCTCTAAGCTGGCGCGGGCCACGTTGGTCAGTTTCATCTCCATTTTTTTGGAGGTGCCGGACACCTTGCTGCCCTCGGCAATGTTTTGTACCCCGCTGCGGGCGGCCTGCACCATCTGGTCGTGGGTGCGGCTGCGCTTATCGATATAGCGGTTACAGAAACGCACCGTCAAATCATAAACTAATTGGGCAAGCTGGAAGGTTTTCAGCTTGCGGTAGCCGCCGTGTTTGGGCAACAATGATTCCTGCTCTGCCATGCTCAACCCTCCGAGGCTTCCGTCAAAATTTTGTTGAAGGCCGCATCCACCCTCGCCTGGAAATCGGATTCCATCCGGTACACCTCGGTAAACTCCGCAAAGGCCCAGCGCCCGTATTTTTTAAGATTATTGACCCCCGGAACCCAGTAGGTTTCCATAGTGGCTTTCTTCTCTTTGGCATCCTCACGGCGGTAGCCCTTTATTTCCACCACTAAGTGCAGCGGGTCTTCCTGCCCATCGTCCACTAACACAATAAAATCGGGCAGGTAGCGGCGCATATCCGAGCCATAACGATAAGGAACTTCAAAACCGAGGTTATGATTTTTTACATACGCTTTCACTTTGGGATGGGATTCCGCCACCCGGCAGAATTCCGCTTCCCAGTCGCTGTCCAAAATCACCCAGTTGATGTGGCATTTGCGGGCGTCGGTTTCCCAGCGGTATTTTTTGGAGGTGGCAAAATTAACATGAATGGTTGAACCGGTGGGATTGTAGGGATCGAGCACCACTTTGATGGGACGCTCCCCGGCCAATGAGCGGGTAATGGCCGCGGAAATGCGTTCGCAAGCCATATCCGCCAATTCCTGGTACATAAGCTGCGCCGGGAAGGTCCCGCCGCTGCAAACCAGGCAGGTATCGAGCCATTCTTTGGTAATGCGTTTGAGCTGCCCGAAGAGGTGCAGTTTCGGGTCCTCTCCGCTATCCCGCCACTTGTTGTAAATGAGTCGTTTTACCAGGTGAAAAAGCAAGGTGGAACGGCGCAGATCCCCGGTATGCACTAAGTTCAGATCAACCCCCTCGCCGATGATACCGGCATTTTTGGTAACCGAAGGTCCCACCAGGTCCGGGTTTAATTCCAGCACCGAGTCTTGATTAAAATTTGCCGTAAGCCGCTCTTCCGGCAATTCCACTCGGTAGCCTTCTACCCTCGGAAAACGAATTTCCAGATGATCCCGCTCCGGTCGCATCGCTTTCACCTGGATGGTTTCGCGCGGCGGCTGGGGCAGCGAGATGACCGGCTTGGCGGTAAAATCGAACGGAATACCCAGAACGTCGGCGTATTCCACATTGAACAGGTTTTCTTCATTCAATTCATAAGATTGCCGGCGCAAAGCGCGGCCTATGACCTGTTCACACAGCAACTGGGTTCCAAAGGCGCGTACGCCTAACACGTGGGTCACGGTATTGGCGTCCCAGCCTTCGGTAAGCATGGAAACCGAAACCACACAGCGCACCGAATCGCCCAAACGACCCTCTTTGCCCACCGTGTTCATCACTTCCCGCAGCAAATCCTGATCGCTAATATTTTCCGCCTGGCGGCGGTCGCCGGTCCGCTGGATAATCTCGCGCCGAAAACGCTCGATTTCGTCCGCAGCCATTTTACGGAAATTATCATCCAGCGCATCGCCCGATTCAAGCTGTTCGCTGTCAATCAGCAAGGTTCGGGGCCGGGCAATGGGATTTCCGTACTCATCAAAATTACTAAATAGCGCCAAACGCCCGTTTTCCGGCGTGGTCGTTCCGTCATCGTTTTCGCGGTAGAATCCGGAAATATAGTCGTAAACCAATTTGGAGGTCGAGGTATTGTTACAGACCACAATAAAACAGGGCGGCATCTTGACCCCGCTTTTCTGCCACAATTGGAAGGTTTTTTCATAATGCCCGTACAGCGCTTCCAGGGCGGTTAGCAGGGTGGTGGGCAGGCTGAGCGGATCTAACTCTTTTGACTTCCCGCGGCCCTTTTTGGGCATTTTGCCGCGGATGTGTTCCCATAGATTGCGAAACTTGGGCATCTCTTCGCCGGGGATATTATCCGCCACCGGCACCCGGGGCAGCTTGACAATACCGCATTCGATGGCATCCATTAATGAAAAGTCATTCATGGTCCAGGGAAACAAGGTGCCTTCAGCATAACCGGAGCCGCGCAGAAAAAACGGCGTGGCCGAAAGGTCCACCACCCGGCTGAGGCCGATTTTACGGTTGACGATCTCCAACCCGCTGATCCAGAGGCGCGCCGCTTCATTGTTCTTTTCAGCTTCTTTCTTCTCATCCCCCTTCAGGTCTTCGGTATCCTCTTCCCCGGGTTTTTCACGATAACAATGGTGGCCCTCATCGTTCAGTACCAGAATGTTTTTCAAACCCATCAATCCCGGCATTACCCGTTGCAGCATCTTCCCCTCGGTTTCCAGGGTGTTCAAATCAGGGCCGCGCCCTTGCAACAGCAAGCGCCCGCCTCTGGAGAGTTCCATCCGTTCGCGGAGCTTAAAGGCGTGGTAATTGGTGATGACAATTTTGGCCCGTTCCAGATCCGCCAACAGATCATTGGGCACCAATTCCCGGCTGGCATAATAACTGTACGGATCATTGGGTTTCAGAACTTGCAGCCGGTCGCGAATGGTAATACCGGGCGTAACCACTAAAAACCCCCGGGTGAATCTTTTGCTGCCGGGTCGGCGCACCGCATTGATGGTCTGCCAGGCAATCAGCATCGCCATAACGGTGGTTTTACCGGCGCCGGTGGCCAATTTTAACGCCAAACGGGAGAGTTCCGGGTTAGCTTCGTAGTTGGCATTTTCCAGGTGATCCAGAAAAATTTTCCCCGTTTTGCCAATTTGCGGGGCCACTTCAGTAAGCCAGATAGTGGTTTCCACGGCTTCAATCTGGCAAAAAAACGGGCGGATGCTGTTAAACCGATGATGCCGCCAATGTTGCAGCAGTCGGGCGGTTTCCGGCGTTACTTTCCAGTCATGAGGATTTGGCAAAGCGTGCCAGCTATCCACATGGCGGCGAAGCTCATTGATAACCGGGGTGGGGTCATACTGCTGGGCTGCGGTGGAAAGTCCTTTGCCTTCATCAAAAATTAACTGCGTCTGATTAACGGAGCCTTTTCGTTTCCGGGGCTTGGGAATCGGGGTGATGAACTCGGCGCGGCGGCGGTTCTCGATAATCTGTTGGGTCGGCTGACCATCTTTATCCAACTCCCAGTGACGCGCAGGGTAAGTGTAAGGTGAATTCAGAATCGGTTTTTCAAAAAAGCGATTATTCATTGAAGTAATTCTCCAAAGGAGTTAGCGTATCGATATTCGGTACATCTTAATAATAAAAAATTCGACAATTTTTTGCAATAATAGAGTTGGGAATATACTTGCTCTTGACACGATGCCCAACTCTTTAGCGCCCTGCCCTCCATTTCTAAAACCGTACCGCCCGTCCCGAACACGGCGCTCATAATTTCGAAAACTGTGCCCTCCCTCCCGAAGAGCGTACCGCTCATTTTTACAACTGTACCATCCCTTCCGAAGAGTGCGCTCCTCACTTTTGCAACTGTGCCATTCGCCCCGAAGAGTGTACCCCTCACTTTTGCAACTGTGCTATTCGTCCCGAAGAGCGTGCACCTCGCTTTTCCAACCGTCCCATCCATCCCGAAGAAGGTACTGCTCATTTCTGAAACCGTGCCGCCCCGTTTTCCGGCGCCGCTGTTAGCCTCCCGGCGCTCGGATAGCTGCACGGGAACTCGAATATGGCATCCTGACGGACCGCGGCGAGGCAAACCCCGGAAATTTTAGCCGAGGGAAGCGCCCTGCTGGACAGCCTGCGCCAAACCGACCAGGCCCAGGAGCTGAAAAAAGATGCCAAAAGATCCGCCACTCAGGAGCGCTACCAGAAATTCCAGGTCATTTATGATGCCGTAAACCGCATCAACCGGGTGGGCCGCCTGGTGTTCGAAAACGACCCGGTCAAACGCGCCCTTTTCGAGAGCAAATGGCCGGCAGCCAAAGCCCCCGCCGATCCCGGCGAAACCGCGGGGCAAAATCCCCAGTAAACCGGCGGCTGCTTGCGCTGATCCCGGCCCTGGGGCTGTTACAGATTCGTCTTTTAACCGCGAATTACACGAATTTTCACGAATTATATTCACGTAATTAGCGGTTTATTTTTGAATCTGCAACAGCTTCGAATGCCGGGATCGGCGCGTAATGAGGGCGACGCTCTGCGTCGCAGCCCTCGTTGACGAAATAGCCCGGTTATTTAACGGGTGCAGGTTCGATTGTACGTAAATATGGTCTTATTGAATTATTTTAACATGCCACCACTACGTGGTTTTCTGACTATCGGCTGCCATCATACTATAAACATTTCACCGCTACGCGGTTATTGAGTGCAAAACTCAATTGTTTTTTTGCCAATTTAACCCCGGTAGGCCTGTCTTGAGCTTGCCGAAAGGGGTGATATGTGTTCGCTGGAAAATTACGTAAAATGGAACCTGCACCCATAATATCTAAGGTTTTTTGACATAATTTTGTGAAAACTTAGCGCCTTTGTGTCCTGGTGGCTGAATAGTAACGTCTAATGCAAATTACCAAAGGAATCGCAGGGATGTAAAAATCTCCCCCCTTGACAACTTCCCTCCCCCCTTTCTAACTTCTTTTGGAACAGCCGCTGCACCCCCTCAGCAGGAGGACAAAACAATATGAAACAGTGGTATGAAGAGTTGTTCGAAAACTACGGAATGAAATATGACAACGAAAGTTTCACTCAAGGAACCGGCGGAGAGTGTGATTTTATCGAAAAAGAGATCGGGTATGACAAAAAAACAAAAATTTTGGATATCGGATGCGGCACCGGCAGGCATTCGATTGAATTAGCCCGGAGAGGATATACGGTTGTCGGGATCGACCTCTCCGAATCGCTTTTGCAGCGGGCAAGAGAAAAAGCATCCGGGCAAAATCTGCCAATTATCTTTCAAAAACAGGACGCCAGAAACCTTCCTTTTTTTCACGAATTCGATCTGGCCATCATGCTGTGCGAAGGCGCATTCCCGTTGATGGAAACTGACGAGATGAATTTTCAGATTCTCCAAAACGCCGCCAACGCCCTCAAGCCCAATGGGAAATTGATTTTTACCACCCTGAACGGCCTGTTTCCCCTGTTTCATTCCGTGAAAGAATTTCTCGATTCACAGACAAAGGAAGGAAACGCAAAATACGGTAACAACACCTTCGATTTAATGACCTTTCGCGATCACAGCATTACCTACGTTGAAGATGACCTGGGAAATAAGAAAGCACTGGAATGCAATGAGAGATATTACGCGCCCTGCGAAATAACCTGGCTGCTTAAAACCCTGAATTTTAAGACTATCGAAATCTTTGGAGCGAAACTCGGCGCTTTCAGCCGTTCCGATAAATTATCAACCGTTGACTTCGAAATGTTGGTCATCGCCACATAAAACGGCCATTCAATCATACCAGGAGGAAGACATGATGAGTAGCAGCCGCACGATTCTACAGGCTATCGGGAATACGTCGTTAGTGGAGCTGCAGCGTGTGGTTCCGCCCGGCTGCGGGAAAGTCTTTGCGAAACTCGAATGGGAAAATCCGACCGGCAGCATGAAAGACCGTACCGCACAGGCGATGATTGCCAGGGCCGAGGAAGATGGCCGCCTGAGGCCCGGGGATACCATTGTGGAGTACACCGGCGGCAGCACCGGCATATCTTTGGCTTTGATCTGCGTTGCAAAAGGGTACCGCCTTCATATCGTTACTTCCGACGCATTCAGCCAGGACAAGCTGAACCAGATGGCCGCTTTTGGCGCGGAACTTACGCTGGTGCCCAGCGAGGGCGGCCGCACCACCAAAAAGCTGATATTAGACATGATCGAAGCCGCCCGGGAATTCAGCCGGAAGCCCCATACTTACTGGACCAATCAGCTTCATAATGTTGACAGCATTGCCGGCTACTATCCGCTGGGGGAGGAAATCCGCAGCCAGACCAACGGCGAGATCGCTGCATTTGTGCATTGCGTCGGCACCGCGGCTTCATTGCGAGGCGTCGCAACGGTGTTAAAGCGTTACAATCCCGGAATCAGGATCATCGCCGTGGAGCCGGGCGAATCCCCGGTATTATCGGGCGGCCAGCCCGGGCCGCATAAAATCGAGGGAGTGGGAATCGGCTATACCCCGCCGCTCTGGGATGCGGCTCTGGTGTATGAAATCATTGCCGTTAATACCGACGATGCGAAAGCCATGGCCCGGCGTTTGGCCCGCGAGGAAGGTTTGTTTGCGGGAACTTCCTCGGGAGCAAATGTCCTTGCCGCCATTCAGGCCGCAGAGCGATTGGGGCCGGATGCCAAAATCGTTACCTTGATGGCGGATTCCGGCCTGAAATACCTCAGTACCGATGTGTACAAAAAATAGCAAGCTCCCCATTTTCCTCCCCCGGAATATTTTCCCGGTCATCATCCGCCCCGCCGCCCCCCGCACCTGACAAACTCCTTGACAGTTCAAGGGGGCTTTATTAAATTCGCAATCCGTTAACTTGAGCATTCTATTCTTTAAGCATCGGGAACTTGCCAAACATTACAGGAGGACCTCTCTTGAAAGTTTTTAACAGCGAACACATCCGCAATATCGGCATCGGCGGGCACAGCGGTTCCGGTAAAACCTCCCTGGTGGAAGTCATGCTGTTTGCCATGGGCGAAACCACCCGGATCGGAAGCGTGGAACAAGGGAATACCGTCTCCGATTACAACGAAGACGAAATCGAACGCCAGGTTTCCATCAACACCTCTTTGCTCCATGGGGAGTGGAAAAGCAGCAAAATAAACCTGATCGATACCCCCGGCTTCAGCGATTTTTTCGGCGACGTGGCCAGCGGCATGCGCGCCGCGGACGTGATGATGATCGTGGTCTCCGCCGCGTCCGGGGTAGAAGTAGGCACGGAGCGGGTGCGGGAGCTGGCCGACAAATACAACATGCCCCGTTTCTACGTCATCAACAAAATGGACCGGGAAAACGTGGATTTCGATAAGGTGTTCAACGACCTGCGGGAACGTTTCGGAAAAAAACTGACCGTGGTGCACCTCCCCCTGGAATCCGGCCCCAACTTCCATTCCATCGCGGACGTTTTGAGCCAGAAGGTGTACAAATACGCCCTGGATAAGAGCGGCAAGGTAACCGAGGAAGCCGTCCCCGGCAACCTGGCCGCTAAAGTGGCGGAAATGCGCAACCAATTGATCGAAACGGTTGCCGAAAGCGATGACAAACTGTTGGAAAAATACTTAGAAGCCGGGGAATTGAGCGAAGAGGAGTTGAAAAGCGGCTTCAAGAAGGGGGTTATCGAGCGCGGGGTGGTGCCGGTGCTCTGCGCCGCGGCAACCGCCAACGTGGGCGTCAAAAGCGTGCTGGATTTCATTGTCGATTACCTCCCCGCTCCCAACGAACTCCCCGCCATCCAGTACAACGGCAAGCAGCGCAAGCGCTTCGCCGGCGAGCCGCTCTCCGCCCTGGTGTTCAAAACCGTGGCCGAATCCCACATCGGGGAACTCTCCCTGGTGCGGGTAATGTCCGGGGTGCTCAAGCCCGGCGATGAAGCCTACAACGTCAGCCAGGGCAAATCCGAGCGCATCGGGCAGATGTTTGCGCTGAACGGGAAGAACAAAAAGAACGTGGAGCAACTGCCCGCGGGGGACCTGGGCGCGCTGGTCAAGCTGAAAAGCACCCACACCGGCGACACCCTGAGCACCAAAAACGATTCCTTCCCCCTCCCGGCGATCGAGTTTCCCGAAGCGCTGTTCAGCATTGCAGTGCACCCCAAAACCAAGGGCGATGAAGACAAGATCGGCAACGGATTGCACACCCTGCACGAAGAAGACCCCACCTTCCTGGTGCGCTACGACGGGGAGCTGAAACAGACCATCGTTTCCGGCCAGGGAGAATTGCACCTGAACATTATTCTAAAGCGTTTGAAACAGCGTTTCGGGGTGGACATCGACACCGAAGACCCCAAAATTCCCTACCGCGAAACCATTCGCAAAAAAGCGGAAGCGCAGGGCAAATACAAAAAGCAAACCGGGGGCCGCGGGCAATACGGCGACGCCCACCTGCGCCTGGAGCCGCTGCCGCGCGGAACCGGCGTCGAGTTCGTGGACGCCATTGTGGGCGGGGTCATTCCCAATAAATTCATTCCCGCGGTGGAAAAAGGCGCCCGGGAAGCCTGCGAAAAAGGAATAATGGCCGGTTACCCGGTGGTGGATATCCAGGTGACCTGCTTTTACGGCTCTTACCACACCGTGGACTCCTCGGAAATGGCCTTCAAGATCGCCGCTTCCATGGGCCTCAAAAAAGCCTTCATGGACGCCAGCCCGGTGCTGTTAGAGCCGATCTATATCTTGGAAGTGAAAGTGCCCGAAGAATACATGGGCGACGTGATGGGCGATATTTCCAGCCGGCGCGGCAAAATCTTGGGAATGGACGCGGACGGGCGCTTCCAGGTCATTAAAGCGAAAGTGCCCCTGGCGGAACTGCACAAATATTCCACCATCCTGCGCTCCATGACCCAGGGACAGGGGATCTTCCACCGCGAATTCTCCCACTACGAAGAGATGCCCGGGGAAATCGCCCAGAAAATCATCGATGCGGCGCAAAAAGAGAAGAAAGAGGAAGAGGATTAATATTCTCCGGCTTCCCTTCTTTTCCAAAGCATTTCAGCCCTGTGGCGCGTTCCACAGGGCTTTTGTTTGCGGGAAGGGCATCAGTTTTAATTGCCAATTGGCAATTAGCAATTGGCGATTGCCAATTAATAAAGAACGTAGCCAATCAAACCCAGGACTCGCCGCTATGAAAGCGGAAAAACCGAAAGAAATTTTGTGGGCGCCCTGGCGGATGGAATACATCCTCAGCGCCAAAGATGAAAAAAATCCCCGGTGCATTTTTTGCGACCGCTCCCCTTACCCGGACCGGGACCAGGAGAACCTGATCCTCTACCGCGGAAACACCGGCTTCGTGATTATGAACCGCTTTCCCTACAACAGCGGCCACCTGATGGCGGTTCCCTACCGCCACAGCGGCGATCTTACGGCGCTGGAAAGCGCGGAAAAGCTGGAGTTGATGGAGATCATCCAGTTGTGCGTGGAAGTGCTCAATGAAGCGATGCAGCCGCACGGCTACAACATCGGAATGAACCTGGGGCGGA
Organism: uncultured Calditrichaceae bacterium; assembly: GCA_964522165.1. Taxonomy (GTDB): domain Bacteria; phylum Calditrichota; class Calditrichia; order RBG-13-44-9; family J075; genus JABWBP01. Next base: position 1,492 of record CAZFVV010000157.1, on the reverse strand, counting down.
TTGCCGGGGCGGGAGTGGAAGACCATCTGCACTACCACGTGGTGCCGCGCTGGAGCGGGGACACCAACTTCATGCCGGTGATCGCCAACACCAAGGTGATTTCCGAGGCGCTGGAGAAAACCTACGCCAAGCTGAAAGAAGTTTTCGACCGGAAGAAATGAATTTCGCGCAAAGGCGCATGGCAAACCGCACGTTGAAGCGTGGAGTTTAACAATCTGGATTCCGTACAATTCGATAGCGTCCTTTGCGCCTTGGCGTCTTCGCGAGAGAATAACAAGGAACCCAAAATGATCAAAATCCTTCGCAACATTCAAGGAATCATCACCCCCCGCATGGATTTACCTTTCGGCAAACTGGCGATTGAACCGGGCGCCGCCCTGGCAATGGAAAACGATGCGATCCTCGCCATCGCCCCGCCGGAAACCCTGCGGCAGCAATACCCGGGGGCGGAAACCATCGATGGTCAAAGCTGCTGGGCCATGCCCGGCTTTGTGGATCCCCACACCCACCCGGTGTTCTACAAAACCCGGGAAGAGGAGTTCGAGATGCGCATCGCCGGGAAATCCTACGAGGAGATCGCCGCGGCCGGGGGCGGCATCCGCAACAGCGTGCGGGCGCTGCGCCAGGCGTCCTTCGATGAACTGGTGGAGCTGGCCTTTCGGCGGATGCGCAAATTCACCGAATACGGAACCACCACCATTGAAGCCAAGAGCGGCTACGGCCTCTCCCTGGAAGACGAACTGAAAAGCCTGCGGGTAATCAAAAAACTCTCCGCCCTGCTGCCCCTCACCATCGTTCCCACCTTCTTAGGCGCCCACGAAGTGCCCGATGAATACCAGGACAGGCGCGATAAATACGTGGATCTGTTAGTGGAAGAAATGATCCCCCGGGTGGCGGAAGAAAAATTAGCGGTGTTCTGCGACGTGTTTTGCGAAAAGAACGTCTTCACGGTGGCGCAGAGCGAGCGCATTCTGTTGGCCGCCCGCGACCATGGGCTGGTTCCCAAGCTCCACGCCGACGAGTTGCATCCCACCGGGGGGGCGGAGTTAGCCGCAAAGGTGCGGGCAATCTCCGCCGACCACCTGCTGAAGGTTTCCGACCGGGGCATTGCGGCCATGAATGACGCCGGGGTGGTGCCGGTGCTGCTGCCCGGAACCGCCTTTTTCCTTGCCAAAACCGAGTACGCCCCGGCGCGGAAAATGCTCGCCGCGGGGCTGCCGGTGGCGCTGGCCACGGATTTCAACCCCGGCAGCAGCATGACCCAGAACATGCAGTTGATCCTTACCATCGCTGCGCTGCAAATGAAAATGGCCCCGCAAGAAGTGGTTGCCGGGGCTACCCTCAACGCCGCCCGCGCCCTCGCGCTGGAAAAAGAGGTCGGTTCGTTAGAAGCGGGCAAAAAAGCGGACATCATTTTGCTGGACATTCCCGGTTACAAATACCTGCCCTACCACTACGGCGTCAACCACGTAAAAATGGTGATCCGCCACGG
>CAZFVV010000156.1:0-11670 GCA_964522165.1 uncultured Calditrichaceae bacterium | reverse complement strand
ACGCCTTGGTGTTTTCGTGGCCATAATTTTTCAACTGGTAATTCGCATTATTAATGTATGTGATGGTCTTTTACAAATATTCTAATGATCGCCGGGTAGCCGTCGAGAGTATTACTGGGGTGATTCAGCATGAATTCATATACCTACCATTCGTCAAAATGCCCTTATGAACCCGTCGCGGAGCCGGTGGCTTTCTCTTCTTTTTCCAACCCGATTCAATTTCACTATTTTTCACAGGAATCTGCAAATGTGTAATAAAAATCCTGAAATGAAAATTTCAGCGGGAGTACTATCCGCGCTTCTGGCGGCGTGGCTGATCCTGGTATTTTCCCCGGCGGCTGCAGCGCAGGATAATTCCTCCCCCGGCCCGGCCGGCGCTTCCCGGGAGATTACCATCGAAGTCGCGGGGAATGAATTGGCCGCCCCGCTAAATTTCCTGGTGTTAGGCGACTCCGGCAAGGTTGGCCTGGCGCTGCTGCGGATCAGCCTCGGCGGCCGCCAGCTATGGGCCCGGCGCAGCGGCGCGGCGGTGGAAATTCCCGGAACGGTGCACTGGCTCGACGATGAAGCCTCCGGCTGGCTGAGCATTGACCTGTCCGGGGTGCGGCAGCAATTACAGCCGCAGTCAACCCTGGCCGTGGTAGTAACGCCGCTGCAATCCGAAGTTGCACCGTCGCAGGTTACCGTGTACCAGGCCGGCGAACGCCCGGCCGGCCCGGAAGCCCGCCTGCAAAAAATCAAAGACCTGACCATCGAACTTAATTAGTGGGGTAGCTCTATGAAATTGGTTGGGAGACTGCTGTCTGCATTATCCGCAATCCTGATCATAACGCCGGGGGCTTTGTTTGCTCAAGTTTCTCCCGCCGGTATGGGAAGGGCAAGCGATCCGAATATTGAATTCCATTGGGTGGAAATATCAGATGGAACCGTTATCGGGACCACCACCGATGACGATACCTTCTATACCGTAAATCTCCCCTCGGGATTTTCATTTATTTATTACGACCAGTCCTTCGATGCCGTTTACGTCAGCAGCAACGGATATTTGACGTTTCGGAATTACGGAGCCAGCGATCCCTATTTTACGAATAATAATTTGTCCGGCGGCAGCGCTCCGGACTCTATGATTGCGGTATTCTGGGATGATTTGATCTTGAGTGAGAACACTGCCCGGGTGTATCAGAAGGTGATCGGCGTCGCCCCTTACCGGGCATTGGTCATCGAATATAAAGACGTGTCCCTGAAAGCGGGCAGTTCTCCCCTCACTTTCCAGGTGATTCTGTACGAGACCACCAATCTCATCAAACTGCAATACTTGAGCCTGGGAACCGGCAGCAATGGAGAATTGGGCGGCAGCGCCACCGTGGGAGTTAAATTCGGGCTGGATTTCAACACTTATTCTTTTAATAACCCCAGTCTGGCCAATGGGCGGGCAATCCTCTTTTTCCCCTCCGCCAATATCAGCGCCATAGCGAATTTGCAGCCGAGCCAGGTGCCCGTGGGAACAAGCGGGCAGAAATTCCGCTTCACCCTCAATAATATTACCACCGCCGCAACCATTTTGCAGCAGATGGGTAAAGCGGATGTGCTGCGAATCTACAACCCGCTTTCCAACCCGGTTACGGTGGTCGATTCCATTGCGGTGGACGGAACGGACTTTTTCTTCATCCAGCGCGCCACCCCGCCCTCGGCCGCGGAATACACCGCCCTGCCCACGATTGCTACCTGGTTTTACAATTCCGGCAACGATAGTTTATACATCCAACTGCCGCCTTATGCGGTCAAGAACAATATTGCGGTCAGCTTCCGCATCAACGTGCCTAACCAGTCCCTGGGAGCTTATAGTTTTGAATCCCGCCTGTATCCCCGGCTGCGGTTTTCCACCGCGGCGCAAAACATTCCCGCGGTTACCTTAACCGCCGGGCCGATCACGCACTACACGATTGCACCGCAAACCGCGACCATTACCGCCGGGGTACCGATCCCGTTTACCGTAACGGCGCTCGACGGCTTCAACAACCCGGTAGCCAACAGCGACAGCGCCGATATCGAAATATTCGGGAGCGCCACCGCGACATACCCGCCGCGGGGATTTTTCAATAACAATAGCTTTTTCAATTTCGTGGTGACGGAAACCGTTGCCGGCGCCTTTACGGCGCGGGCGACCAACGTTAATGACAGCACCCTCACCACCCAGACCGGGATCATAACCGTCAATCCCGGCCTTCCTTCGATGGTGAGCAAAGTCAGCGGTGACACCACCGGCATTGCCGCGGGCGCCAACCGGCTGCTCCGGGTGCGGGTGACCGACCCCCAGTCCAACCCGGTCAGCGGGGCATCGATCCGCTTTGACGTGGTCAGCGGGGGGGGAAATTTCGCAGGATTGAACAGCCAGACGGTGGTATCCGACGGCCAGGGTATCGCCCAGGCGCTGTTTACCACCGGCCCGGCTGCCGGCTTGAACCGGGCGAACGCCACCCTGGTCGGCAGTCCCGGGGTGTTCGTGCAGTATGATGTTACCACGGCGCCGGGACCGCTCAGTTATTTCACGGTCACCCCCGCGACCTTCGACACCACCGCCGGCAGCGACATCCCCGTAACCGTGCAGGGCTTCGATGTCAACGACAACTTGGTGACCAACGATAACAGCACCGTGGCGGAATTTTTCAGCGATAATCCGGACGTCTCCGTCTCTCCCCTGAGCGCCACCCTCAGCGCCGGGGTGGCCGGTTTTACCGCCAGCAGCGATCAGATCGGCGTTTTCCGGCTCACCGCGCGCAGCCAGGCCAATCCGCTCAAAAATGGCGTCAGCGATCCGGTGACCATCCGGGCGGCGGCGCCGGATTCGTTACTCAAATTTGCCGGGGATGGGCAAACCGCGCCGGTAAATTCCCTGCTTCCCCTGCCCATCGAAGTGCGGGTGCTGGATCAATTCCAAAACCCGGTGGAGGGCGTCACGGTTACTTTTGTGCCCCTCAGTGGGGGCAGCGTGAGCAATCCCACGGATGTAACCGACGCCTCCGGCGTTGCCAGCGCCGGCTGGACCGTGCACAATACCGCCGCGCCGGATACCCTGGCGGCCACCATCGTCGGCCAGCCGACCAACCCGGATACGGTTTTCTTTACCGCCACGGTCATTCCCGGCGCGGCGCAGAACCTTACCCGGGAGCAGCCGGCCGATACCACCGGGCTGGTGGACAGCCTCCTGGCGCAGAGCCTCAGCGTGGTGGTTACAGATACGTTTGGCAATCCGCTGCCCAATTTTCCGATCAGTTTCGCCATCGTGCAAAAGCCCTCCGGCGCAGCGAATGAATTTCTTACCGTTAACAACGGCTCCACCAACGCCCAGGGGCGGGTACAAACTCAAATTCATTTGGGAACGAAGGTGGGGACTTACGTGGTTCGCGCGTTTTCCGCTTCCACCAATCCCAATTTGGTAGATTTTACCACCTTTGCGACGCACCGGGCGCCGGATCGCATCCTGCTGGTTGCGGGAAACAACCAGACCGGCATCGCGGGCCAGGCGCTTAGCGATTCGGTACGTTTCCAGTTGGTGGATATTTACGACAACCCGATTGCGGATTCCACCCTCAGCTTCATCCCGCAGCCGCAAAACGGCTCGGTAAACCCGCTCTCCCGGCTGACCAATGCTTCCGGGCAGGCGGCCACCGCCTGGACCCTCGGCTCGCCCGCGGGAACCCAGAAAATGGTTGCCACATTGTCCTCTCCGGTGCTGGCCAGCGATACCGTCTATGCCACTGCCCAGGCAGCAGGAGGGGCATCCCTGGAGTTGGTTTCTATGCGGCAAATCCCTCGCGATTCCATTGCCGCGGTGCAAGGAGAGAATATTACCGTGATCCTGCGCGCGCGCGACGCCTTCGGAAACCCGGCTTCCGGGGCCCTGGTGAATTACGCAGCCCTGCCGGGATTCAGCAATACCCAGTTTGAGTTCAGCCAGGTAACCACCGACGCCCAGGGCCGGGCCATCAACGTGGTCACCACCGACACGGAAAATGATTCCACTTTCTTCCGCGCCTTCATCGCCGGGGTGGATACCCTGGACCTGCACATTTTCCACCTCCGCTACGCCGGGAACTTGAGCCCCGTGGCGGTGTCGCCGGGCGCTTCCGCGGCATTCAGCTTAGATTTGGAAAACCTCTCCCCCAACCCGGTGGATTTGAACCCCGGGGCAACCCGCTTTTCCTTCAGCGACGGCAGCGCCCTTTTCTCTGCCCTGCTGGACAACCCGCTCACTTTGCAGCCCGGGATCACCACAATAAACTTCATCCCCGGCATCGTTGATACCAATTTTGCCAGCGTCAGCTACGCCCCGGAAGTATTCCTGCGCGGCAGCGGCGAGAACGCCCTGTTGGGCGGCAATATCGTGCTTCCCAACAATTCACTTTCGATCTTCACCCTCAAGGTCGCCCGGGTATTAGGCTCCAAAACCCAGGTCACCCTGGGAGATACCCTCACCCTCACCATGCGGGTCAATAAATTCGGGCCGGTAACGGTGAACGTGGACAGCGTATTCCTGAACTTTGCCGGGGGAACCACCATCCCGCAGTCCAATATCGTACCTTCCCCGGGCAATCCCACGGTGCTGCCGCCCAATATCAATACCCATGATTTTGAATTCGTGGCGACTATTCCCGGAACGGCCTCGGGTTCTTACACGGTTTCGGGGAACTTTCAGGGAAGCACCCCCTCCGGCAACCCCGTGAACGCCAGTTCGGATACCAATTTCGTCTTTTCCGTGGGAAACAGCGCCAATCTTTCGGCGCAATCGCTAACGCCGGATAACCTTACCACCGCGGAGCCGGCCACCTTTACCGCCGGGCTGGTCAACAACGGCAATTTTGCGGTATTACTGGATCCCGATTTCTCCTACCTGGCCTTCGGAGCCGATACGGTGTTCCTGCGCCAGAGCTACTCCGTTCCCGCGGGCGGGGTCATAAACCCGGTGGAAGTGGAATTCCGGGCCAATTCGATTCTTTCCCCCGCCCAGGCCTCCCCTTATCCGGTAAATATGCGCCTGTTCGGGGTGGAAAACGGGATTACCTTCGATACCACACTAACGGCAACGGATTTCGTTTTAGTGCAGAACCCGCCCGAGGTGGTGGTCGCCAGCATCGTTGCGCTGGAGGATACCGCGGCGCAGAACCAGGATTCCCTGCGCGCCCGGGTGCGCCTTACCAATAGCGGCGCGTTGAACGCCCCGGCGGTGATCGCGCTGCCCCAGGGAATGACCCTTTCGACCTCGGTACTCAATAATATTCCCCCGAACAACGGTTCGACCTTCACCCTGGCCGCGGGCGATACCACCCCGCCGGTGGAATTTATCTTCTCCCTTGATCCCAACTACCCGCCCGGGGTGGAACGTGTAAAAGTTCGTTACAGCTACACCGACGCCAACACCGGCAAAATTTTCAATGTTGCCCCGGCGGACTCCGACACCTTTGTGGTGCTCAGCCGCGCCCGGCTCTCTTTCCAGGCCCATTCCCTGAACCCGGATACCGTCAGCCCCGGCCAGCCGGGGGTGGAGTTCCGCTTTACGGTGCGCAACGACGGCCAGTCTCCCGCAAGGATTGACAACGGCGACGTCGCGGTGCTATTCAATAATCCTCATGCGATCACTTTAACCTCTCCCGCGCTCCTGCCGGTGGTTTTAGGGGGCAATTCAACCCGGGAATTTATTTATAACATCGACGTCAACCCCAATTCCGCCATCGGCAGCGACTTCCTGGATTTGAGCGTCAGCCACAGCGATACTTTTTCCGCAAAGCGTTACACCGACGTCGCCATTGACAATCTCGATACTTTGCAGATTGCCGCAGGGGTAACCCCGGCGCAGGTGCAAATCCAATCCGTGCAGTTAACTCCCGGCAACGCCAACCAGGGCCAGGCCGGGGTGCAGGCGGCGGCGCGGATCAAAAACCTTTCCAATATTGCTGTGCAGGTCGATACCGTCGCATTGATTCCCTCCCGCCCGGGGCTTGGCGCAGCGCTCATAACACTGCTGCCGGTGCAAATCGCCCCCGGGAATACGGCAAATTTTCTGTTCGATCTGGCCGTTTCGGATACCATGCCGGCCGGAGCGGTTACTATTGACGCGAGTTACCAGGCCACCGACCTCCTCTTCGGGGTAATGATTTCAGATACCGGGGCGGTGGCTCCCGGAACCCTGAACATTCTGAAACCGGCCAATTTCAGCTTCAGCGCCGTCACCCTGGCGCCGGATACCGCCAGCCAGGGGCAGGGCGGCATCCTGGCCAGTACCCTGGTAACGAACGGCGATGACAGCACCTCTTCCGCGCGGGTGACCGGCCTGCAGGCGCTCTTCAGCGTGGGCGGGGATACGGTTACCGGGGCGCTGGTCAACCCCACGGTGCTGCCGGTAGTGCCGGGCGGCGAATCCGTGCCGGTACAATTCAGTTTGAACGTCTCCGATAGCGCCAGCCCCGGCCCGGTGAACGTGCGCATTGCCGCCGCGGGGCTGGATTTGACCGATTCTACCGCGTTTGCGGATACGTCCTTAGCGGGAACCCTGACCATCCGCCCGCGCGGCAACCTGGCGATTACCGCCCTGGCGATTCCCCCGGATTCGGCTTTCCTGGGGCAGAACGGGGTGCCGGCGAGCATCACGGTGCAGAACAATGGGGCCGGCGCCGCGCAGCTCAACACCGTCAACCTGGTGCTGCACAATGCCCCCAATTTCCCGGTCGGTTTGCAAACCCTTACCCTGCCGGTGATTTTGAACCCCGGCCAGCAGACCCAGGTAAATTATCGCATCGACGTACCGGCCAACATCTTCCTGCCCAATGGCGACAGCACCATTTACGCCGGGGCGACCGCCCAGGGGGTGGAAGTGAGTTCCGGGAAGCCGGTTTCTGCGGCGGGCGATTCCCTGGACAGCTTTGTGATCGCCGCGCAGCCGGATATCCGCTTCGACGCTCTGCTTTCCTCCCCGGCCTTTGACATCGGCGATACCGCGGATTTCAAACTCCAGGTTACCAACCTCGGCGGAGTCGCCCTGCAATTGAACGCCGCTACCTTCCTGCGGGTGGAAAAAGCGAACGATCCCAACAACTTTTCCCTCCAGGCGATTGTGCCCGATTCGTCCGATATGAACATTCTGCCCGGGGAAACCAGCGTGCTGGCCTTCGAGAACCTGGTGATGACCGAGGCGGGCGATTTCCGCCTGCTCCTGGGGATTCGGGGCAATTTTTTCCAGCCCCCCAATCAGCTTGCTTTTTCGCAGGACGTCAATACCCAGGCGTTTATCAACATTGGGGGAGACGTTTCCATCATTCTGGTACGAGTAACCCCTTTTGAAACCATCGCGGGCGACACCGGGGTGGTAGTGGACGCGCTGGTGAAAAACAATACCGCCCCGGTTACGATTGATCCCGGGGTGTTGGAATTCGTCTATACCGACCTGCCCCAGACGCTGCCCATCGTGCCCACCCGGATCGATACCCTTACCCAGGTGGGCGCTACCCCGGCCGCAGATACCCTGCGCTGGAAATTCACCGTTCCGCCCAGCGCCCGCGCCGGGGAGGTGGCGGTAACGGTTCGCCTGACCTTCGGCAACGGCTCCTTAGGACCGATTTCCCGAACCGGTTTCTTCAGCATCAGCAGCGGCGCTAAAATTGAGTATGTTTTCGGCAGTCTCATGCCCGATTCCGTGGTGAACGGGCAGATCCTGGCCTTCCGGGCCAGCTTCATCAACACCGGCAGCGCCAATTTCTTCGTGCAGGCGGATAGTTCTTACCTGCAATTCAGCGATCCCCAGCACGTCTATCGCGCCCCGGTAAACGGCAACTTCGTGATCAGCGGAACCCCCTTCCAGCAAGTTCCGGATACCAGCGAGGTCGCTTTCCAGGCCGATTCCATCAGCGCCGATTTCCTGGCCGGCCTCTACGACGTCGCTTTCCATGTTTTCGGCGACCTGCCTAACCAGGATACTTTGACCGCGCTGGATAGCACGTTTACCGGCCAGCTGACCGTGCTGCCGGAAGCGCTGGTATCGGTGGACTCCGTTTCGGTGGTTCCGGACGCGGTGATCGCCGGGCAGGAAAACGTGCAAATCCGCTATTTCCTGCGCAATTCCGGACAATCGGCAGCGAACCTCAACGCCGCCATCGACGTTTTCCGTGACAGTTTAGGCAACGACATCTCCGCGCTCTGGAGCCTGCAAACCCAGTCGCAGAATTTCCCGTTTATCCTCCCCCCCTCCGGCGCGGCCGTGCTCACCCGCAACTTCATCGTTTCCGGGGTTCATCCCCCGGGGTTGGTGCGGGCGCATTTGCGCGTGAATTACAACGACGTGCGCAAGCCCGGGGTCATCCTCCTGGCCGCCGATTCCACGGTGTATGATTCGGTGCGGGTGATCATTCCTTCGGAATTATTCGTGGACAGCCTGGCGTTGGTGAACGTGCCCAACGCCGCCAACGGCACGGTTAATTTCAACCAATCCTATGAATTGAAGCTGGTGCTGCAAAACAGCGGGCAGGATTCCGTCACCAACGTGACCATCCGCCTCTTCAACGACGCCAACCAAACCGTGGTGTTTACCCAGACCATCAGCGATACGGTGCTGGCGCCGGGGGCCAGTTTTCGCCGTGACTTCCCTTTTACCGCCGGGGGAGCCAGCCAGACCCTGCGCTACCGCATGGTCATTTTAGAAGCATTTTCGGTTACCTCCAACACCCCGGTGGCTATCGGGGAGCCTCTGGATAACCGCGAAGACGTAACCGTGCAATCGCCTACCCAGTTGACCCTGGCGGCGCAGCTTCCCGGCGGGGACGTTTACTCCCAGGAGCAGGAATTTACGGTCAGTTTTGATATTGTCAGAAGCGGGCAAAGCCCCTTTGGCAACGGTTCGGTAAGGATTCAATGGCCGGCCGACTACACCTTGATCTCCCCCAACGCCCAACTGTCCGTCGGGCCGGCGATTTTGAACGGCTCCTGGCAGGTGCAGGCCTCCGCGGATACCACCGTGGGTTCTGCGGACACCATTATTGTATTTTATTCTGCCATCCCGCCGGACCTGAACACCGCTGCGCCGGTAGTACTGGCCAACGACAGCCTAATTCTGCTGGTGCGGGTGGCGGAGAGCGGGAAGGTGGAAGTGGCGGATATCAGCATCATCGCCCCGCCGGGCGCGCTTGACTCCACGGTTTCTACCGGCCAGAATTTCCGCCTGAGCGCGACCATTTTGTATTCCGGGAATGTTTCACCAAACAACCGCACCGCCCGGGTAATCCTGCCCCAGGGATTCTCCACCGACCCGGATTCCATCGAGCAAACCCTGCAAGGGGACCTGGTTACCGCGCAGTGGCCGGTTAGCGTGGCGGAGAATATTCTTCAAAATCTGGCAAAAGCTGCTCCCTGGCGGGGGCAGGAGCAGTCGCCAGGAGCAGATGCAGAAGCAGCCGGAGTGCAAAACTTCAGTTTTGCAACGGCAAGCGCCGGGCGGCAAGGTGAGAAATTACGCTTAGGGGAAATAGAAGGGATTTTAGGCGAGACCTTTGACCTGCAAGTGCGCGCCAGCGGCATAGACGGCGGCGATACCACCCGGCAATTCAGCGATACCGCGACCCAACCGGTTACCGTGGTGGAACGCGCCGAGCTGGTGATGCACGCCGCGGTGGTGGATCCGCCCGGGGCGACCCTGGGAACGGTGAGCACCTACCAGCCCTTCGACGTGCAAATCTGGGTAGAAAAGCAGGGCGAAGCGGCAGTGCTGCCGGATGATTCCAATTACGTCACCATCAAAGCGCCCCAGGGATTCCGCATCGAGGGGCTGGCCGCAGGCGACAGTTTGCTGAATTACGGCATCAAAACCGGGTTTGCGGAGGCGGATACTATCCGCATATTTGCCCCGGAAACGGTACCCGCGCAGCAGCCGCTGATTCGCGCCCGGCTGGATTCTACCGCGCGGGATGAGAATACTAACCAGCCCGCGCACGTCCGCCAGGCGCTGGCCTCCTTCAACTTGGCCGTGGAAACCCGCGCTTCCCTGCGCATCGACAGCCTGAGCGCGGGGCTGGATACCCTCACCCAGAACCAGGATTTCACATTGCGCGGAATTGTTATCAACACCGGGGAGGCCAACATCCAGCCCAACAACAACGTGACCGTGAAGCTGGCGTTCGATACCATCGCCTTCCGGCTGCTCAATCCCGCGGATTCCGTTAAAACCGTGCAGTTGGTGAACAAGCAGGCTTTGATTTCCTGGCAAATGCGTACCAAACCCGGGGCCAGCGGCAGCGGGAATCCCTACCTGCTCACCGCTTCCATCGACAGCACCCTCTCCTGGGATGAAAACGGTTTCCAGAGCATGGGCATGCACCTGGAAAAGGGCAGCGACGCCGACACCCTCGCCATCGTGGACGTGGGCACTTTTGCCATATCTGCCGCGTACCTGAACGCCCCGGGAACGGACAGCTTGACGGTTTCGACCTTGCAGCAGGTGCGGGTGACCGTGGAGCCGCAAATCAGCGGTAATTTCATCAACCGGGTGGCCACCCTCTACCTGCCGGGCATTTTCACGCTGGATTCCCTGGTTGCGCCCATTTCCGCCGCGGGTACCCCGGTGCAATGGAATATTCAAATTCCTGATTCTATCACCAATCTCTGGGAAGAGTTGAAGGTGAAAATTCGCGGGACCTCCCAGGTCAGCAATACGGTGACGTTAGAAGATTCCGCGTTTCTCTATCTTTACGTTCAGAAACGCGCCGCCCTGGCAGTTGATGGGCGGGTTGCCGGCGGCGCGGTGAACAACACCGTCAGCCAGGGGCAATTCTTTGTGTACGAAGCAGTTGTCGCCAACGTCGGCCAGGCCGGGGTTGCGGCGGCGCCCAAAGGGCAATTGACCCTCTCCCTGGGAGAGAAATTAGTGATCGACCCGGACAGCCTGGTAAAAGAATTTGACCTGAATACCCCGGTGCGCTGGACCATCCAGGCGTCGGAAAACGGCCAGGCGGCGGCGTTGCTGCGCCAGATTCACGGCGCGAAGCAGGAAAAAGCCCGTTTGATTGCCACGGCGCAGCAGGCCGGCGCGGTGGAAGGGGAAGGAAGCGCCGCGAACCCGGGCCGGAGCGTTGCCAGCCGCGGCGCGGCGGTTGCCCGCGGAATCGAAAAATCTCCGGAACTGCGCCGGCTCGAAGACGAGCTTTCCGGCCTCTACCGCCTGTTGAACGCCCTGGTGGATACCTCGCTGGTGAAAGTAACCATCACCGCGCGGCCCCCGGATATTAATTCCGGGCTTCCCGCGGCCGTGGAGGTGGGCAGCGATTCTACGGCAATTTTCATCGCCGAGAAGCCGGAGATTACCATCATCCGCAACACCGCGCCGACAGTCTGGTCCACCGAGCAGGTGGGAATTTTAGAAGTGGAGGTAGATGCGCCGGAGAACGTGATCGAGCGCAGCGGGACTTTGCGGCTGCCGGAGGGATTTTCCTTCCTCAACCCCGCGGATTCGCTGAAAGCGTTCGGACAGAGCGCCGTGGTGAACTGGGCCATCCGGGCCAACCAGAATATTCCCCAACCCACCCTGCCGGGCGTCCTGATGGTAATTGTGAGCGGGCGGGACGCCAATACACCCCCGCCCAACGCCGCCGTGGTGCGCGATACCGTGGAAGTTCCAGTGAGCGTGCAGCGCAA
>CAZFVV010000155.1:0-11677 GCA_964522165.1 uncultured Calditrichaceae bacterium | reverse complement strand
ATCCCGATGGGGGGGAGGAAAACTCCACCCACGAGATGAATTATGCAACAAAGCCGTTTCTAAGCGTAAATCACCGTTCAGGAATTGCTGAAAATCGGCCGCCGCTTTTTGCAGGAGTTCTTGCACCGCTACCTCGCGATACTGCGGCGGTTTCAGGTTGGAAAACTTTACAAACTTCCGGGTGAGATGGTATATCCGGCGCAGTTCGCTTTGAATGTCGGCCAGTTCTTCTGCAAATCCGGCTTGTTCCACCTCCGGCAATTTTTGCAGGCGCATCTTCAAAACTTCAATATTAGAACCGATAGAAAGCAGCGGAGATTTAATGCTATGAGCAATCGGGGCGACGAGCTTACTCCAGAGTTGCAGGCGGGCGTCGGATTCCGAGGGCTTTGAAGGGATGACCTCCACCCAGTATCCCACGGGCATATTACCGAGCACTACAAATGGCCTTACCTTTATTTCCCCTCGAAAGCGAAAATCACCCCGTTCAATCCGGATCGGTTCTGATACGGGTTGCTGATTGTCAATTCCGCGCTGGATGGGAGCGGCGAATTCAGGGTTCTCGCTCAAAACATCCTGAAAATGCCGCCGTTTCAACGAGGAATGAGGATAGTTTAACAAATTCTGAATTCTCTGGTTGTGTTGAATGATTTTCCCTTGCGGATTCAAGAACAGAATGCCGTTATCAGAATTCCATAGGGAATGCTGTAGATATTGAAAATTCAAATATACCAGGGATAGCCAATGAGAAATCCCGGTCAATACCGTAAAAAAGATGAAGAGAAACAGGGGAAACGATAGCGATAAGTATGAATAAAGAGAGTTCTTTTGGAACGCCATGCGATAAAAGGTATTTGCGTGATGGATTCCTAACTCGATCGGGCTTCCGGGACCTGTTTTGCGATAGGTTTCATAATAATATTTCTTTAAAGGAGGAGAGACTTCTGCCAACAGATTTAGCTGATGATCAATAACTGATATGCCCTGGCCATCGGAAGTGCAAATGATTTCGGCGTCGCCATCTCCATTCAGGTCATAAATACGGTTGGGGAAAAACTTTTCAAGTGCAACCTTTTTCTCTTTGAGCACATTTAAGCGAGCGTCCATTTTGACCAGTCTGTTTTCTCCCAGGACGGCAAATAGATATAGCGAATTGCTTTTTCTATAAATTGCTGGCGGAGTTCGAGGATGGCCCCTCAAATCAACCTGATGGCTTAGTTCAATATTACCCATTGCGTTAATCAGGTAAAAATAATCCGGCAGATCTTTTTTGCCCTCATAATAGAATCGCAAAAGTAAAAACCGTTCATTATCAACTATTAAGTGGGTAAAGGTTAAACCGGAGGTGAACTCTCCGAATTCCAGCGGTTTAAATAACGGTTCCAACTCCCGGTCTAATACGAACAACCAGCAACGGTCATCTTTATACCTGGCCGGGAAATGGATGTTCGCGTAGGCGGATGACGCGGCAATGATCTCTTTTTTACCGTCTCCATCAAGATCGAACAGCATAAAGTCGCTAAATACCGCGCTGGTTTCAAATTTTTTGACGATCTGTTTTTGCTCGATATCCAGGCGATAGATTGTTCGAGGGTAAAGCGCATGGCGCGCTGACAAAACAAAAAAGAACTCTTTTTTCCCGTCCTCCCCGGTCTCTACAAGATTGCCAGATAAGAAACCTATATCTAAAGGAAGATGGCTAATGGGCTGTTTGAAAGTATCAACGAAAAAACGATTAAGAATTTTTTTCCCGGCAGGAATGTCGTGGATGTATAAAAAGATGGAGTCATTTTTTTGCGTGAATGCAAACATCTCATCATAACCATCCCCGGTATAATCTATAAAAAAACTTTTGAACGGCATAATAGGCTCTGTATAATTTAACTGGTCGATAATGCCCCCGGTATAATTCTTAATCATAAGATAATAGGCGCCTCTGGAGGTATCATTGTTCGAAGCAATGCTCTCACCCAGCCCATCTTTGTCCAAATCATGGTATAATTTAAAATCAGGCCATTTCAAGGAATGGGTTTCTAACACTGCAAACTGGTAAGGAAGAACGGATTGATGTAAAAAATAAGTAGCGACAGCGGCCAGAAGGGTAGCTGCAATCCCAGGGAATACATAGGGACGTCGCAAAAGCTTGATGAGAACTTTCAACATAGACTCGCCCGGTTGTATTTTGAGAAAACCAACTGTTTATGAATTGATCCTAAGATATAGCTTCCGCCGAATACTTTCAATACTTCATTTATAAATGTTGCCTTCCGGCAACGCTTTGAGCTTCGGAAATGTTGCCGGAGGGCAACCCATTAACCTGGATGAGCCTGCCAACTCCATAAAATATTGGTTTTTTTGGCTCGATGGATTCTCGGCATATTTTTTGAGCGTCCCAGAACTAAAAATAGTAGCCGAAAAAACATTTTTGAATTGCCAAAGGAGGCATGTGATGAGAAAGGTGATGAATGCGATAATGTGCAATTGTGCTTTATACATTAGTGTTAGCTGCATTTGATTTGGGAATTTTTGATATTGAATAATTGATTATAATTCCATGAATAGTCAAACTTATCTAAAAATATTCTTAGGAGATTCATTATGAAAATGCAAATCTTCATCCTGACCATTGCAGTATTAATTATTACCAACATTCATGCCCAACAAGAAGGAAACGCGCTACTTTTTGATGGCGTCAATGACTATCTCCATGTTTTAGATACCGATGAATTAGATTTTGGAGTCGGCGATTTTACAATTACACTTTGGATCAAAACAACTCAATCTCCGCCTGCCAATAACTGGCCTATAATAATTAATAAATTAGGAACTGTTGCCAACCCTTCTGGTTATCAAATTTTTCTATCAGACCTAGCTAATACTGGGAAAATTCATTTTAAAATTTGGTCAGGAGGTACAACTGCAGGTATTGTAAGTTCAAGTATTGTAAATGATGGTGTTTGGCATCATATTGCAGCAACAAAAACAGATTCAACGCTTGAATTGTTCATTGATGGAACCTCACAAGGAATTAATTTGCATAATATTGGATCAACATCAAATGATTTTCCGTTTCTATTTGGGCGTTATGATGCTGTGTATGAGCATTATAGAGGGCTTATTAATGAAGCGCGTATTTGGAGTTACGCTCGAACCCAGGCAGAGATTCAGGCGGATATGAATCAACTTCTCACAGGTATGGAAGACAGTTTAGTTGCATACTGGCGCTTTGACGAAGGTCAAGGTCAATCAACCGTTGATTTAGCCGGTAACAACAATGGACGATTAGGCTCAAGCGGAAATGCAGACGGTAGTGATCCCATTTGGGTTAATTCAATATTCCCGCATACTCACTCAGGAGGAAACGCATTAATTTTCGACGGTGAAAATGACTATCTGTATGTTTTAGACACGGATGAATTGGATTTCGGCGTTGGTGATTTTACAATCACTCTTTGGATCAAAACAACTCAATCTCCGCCTGCCAATAACTGGCCTATAATAATTAATAAATTAGGAACTGTTGCCAACCCTTCTGGTTATCAAATTTTTCTATCAGACCTAGCTAATACTGGGAAAATTCATTTTAAAATTTGGTCAGGAGGTACAACTGCAGGTATTGTAAGTTCAAGTATTGTAAATGATGGTGTTTGGCATCATATTGCAGCAACAAAAACAGATTCAACGCTTGAATTGTTCATTGATGGAACCTCACAAGGAATTAATTTGCATAATATTGGATCAACATCAAATGATTTTCCGTTTCTATTTGGGCGTTATGATGCTGTGTATGAGCATTATAGAGGGCTTATTAATGAAGCGCGTATTTGGAGTTACGCTCGAACCCAGGCAGAGATTCTGGCAGATATGAATCATTTACTTTTAGGAACGGAAGATAGCTTGGTTGCATACTGGCGTTTTGATGAAGGCCAAGGACAAGCAGCACTTGATTTAGCAGGCAATAACCATGGGCGGCTAGGGGGGAATGATAGTTTAGATGCGGCAGATCCTATTTGGGTTAATTCTATATTTCCTTCCACAATTACCTTGATAGATGAACTTCCAGTAAATAAATCAACCCAATTTTCGTTGAGACAAAACTATCCCAATCCTTTTAACCCTTCAACAATAGTAGCCTATGAGTTGCCTAAATCTGAGCATGTCCTCTTAACCGTTTACAACATGCTCGGCCAGGAAATCGTTACATTAGTCAACGAGAGACAGGCCGGGGGCGTTTACCGGGTTCAATGGGATGGTCGCAACCAGGAGGGTATGCCGGCAGCCAGTGGAGTGTATCTCTACCGGCTGCGGGCGGGAGAGTTTACAGAAACCCGGAAGATGTTGCTTCTGAGGTGATTTGGAAACTTCTATTATGGGAGGGAGGATTTATATTTTCTTCAAGTAAAACATGGACGGGCAAAGGATGGTCTTAAATTCGGATTCGTTTGTGGTTTGCTCGCCGGGAGTGCAATCGTCTGGGAAGTTCATGCGCAAGACGAGCTTGAAACAACGCCCGCTATCTCGCAAGGGTTGTTGAGTCCTGTCTTAGGTGGAGTAGGAGGGTATATTATTGGCAGCATATTCAACCATTGGAAGACGATTTATACCAGTCGCCAAATCCAGATGAAACCCTTATGCGATAAATGTTTTACAGGTGTTCTTCAGTGCTGGCCTTCCGGGGAGATCGGTTTGCACGCCGGGGAAGCCGCTAAGAAGCCCGGGGAGATCATTGTAAACCCCGGCCAGAGTGTTGTGCAAACCGGGGAAGCTTCCGTCAAAGCCGGGGAGATTGCTTTGAACACCGGGGAGACCATTGTGAAGACCGGCAAGGCCGCTACGAAGCATGGGGAGATCGTTTTGCAGACCGCGGAGGCAACTGCAAAGACCGGATAGACCATTGTGCACACCGGGGAAATCATTGTGAAGGCCGGGCAATTCTCCCCGGCAATAACGCTGTTTTCCGCAATACCCACATCCCTCATCGCCCTCACGCCACCCTGCTGCCGAAAATTGGGGGAAACCCCTAAAGTTTCCCCATTTTCCTTCGATAACATTTACTATCACCTGAATAATCTATAACCCGGTCTTCATCAAAATTTCATGGAGGAAATGATGAACAAAATCAAATTTTCCGAGGAAACCATTCTCTCCGTGGCCAAAACCACCCTGGAGAATGCCCGCGCCCACCAGCCCGCCTTAGCGGAATTCGGCGTCACGGAAGAAATGCTTAACGAATTTGACGCCAATATCCAGGCTGCGGAAGCCCTTCCCAACGAAGTCGCCAATCGCATCGATCTGCGGAACCTCACCGAGGATAAAGGAGCCGCCCTGGAAGCCTGCTTTCAATGGGGCCGCAAGCTGCGCACCCGCCTGCAGCTCGCCTTTGGAGCCAATTCGCCCCAGTCAAAATCCTTTCCCGCCAAAGAGTTCAACCTCGCCGTCAATCGCGAGAGCAAGATGATGCCGGTAATGGAAATATTGATCAATCTGGCAACCCAGCACCAAAGCGAATTAGCCGCGGCCGGCCAGACCCCGGAGATTCTCGCCGCCGGCGGCCAGCATTTGGAAGCCCTGCGCCAGGCCGACCGCGCCCAGGAGCTGAAAAAAGACGCTAAGAAATCCGCTACCCAGGAGCGCTACCAGAAATTCCAGGTCATTTACGATACCGTCAACCGCCTCAACCGCGTCGGCCGCCTGGTATTTGAGAGCGACCCGGTGAAATTGGCCCTGTTCGAGAGCAAATGGCCGGCCGCAAAACCCGACGCTCCCACGGCCCCCCTCCCGCCCGAAAATCCTGCCTGAGCTTGTCGAACGGCGGTTGGGGAGGTTTATACCTTCATAGCCAACCTCACCATACCTTTTTCCATTTTTTATGTTCATTCTCATCACTCGGGGTTCAAAACCCCGAGTTGATTCGATTTTGCCTATAGTTCCCCCCGATAAATCGGGGGGCAATTCAATGAATAGCCACGACTTTCAAGTCGTGGTAGGCAAAAGAGACCTCTTAATCAGGAGGGGTTTTGAACCCCCAGTCATGAAAAAGGAGGCGAATAACGTTAAAAAATGGAAAAAACTTTTCCCATTTCGTAATACCCAGGTTTTTAACCCCAGGCGGGTACTCCTCCCATCGAAAATAAATTGAATTTGGTTTTCAGGTAGTTTTTTTGCATACTTTTTTCGGTGAGGATGCAATTACTCCCCACTAACTCGTGAAAAGACAGGAATGAACCAACATGCCCATGCTTTCGACCATGCCGAACATCCAAATTGCCCCGGCAGAGCTGCTCCCTTTCGGAAGAGCCTGGAACGCCAATATTATTTTGATTTGATAATCAAAATTCAAAATGAAAGAGATAAAATACATCAGAACGTATGTGGATACCTCGGTATTTGGAGGTGTATTTGACGAAGAGTTTGAATACCCAAGTAAAACTTTCTTCGCGCAAATTAAAACGGGCCAATTTAAATTGGTTACCTCGGCCGTGGTTCAAGAAGAGATCATATCCGCTCCTCAAGAAGTAAAGGATTTCTTTGAAGAAATGTTACCACATGCGGAAATCGTAAATATATCCGCAGAATCATTAAGACTCAGAGATGCGTATTTAGCAGCGAAGATTGTGTCCAGAAAATATTCGGATGATGCGTTACACGTGGCATTGACAACCGTTTCCAGATGTTCACTAATTGTGAGTTGGAACTTTCAGCACATTGTACATTATGAGAAAATTCCACTCTACAATGCTGTAAACATACTCCAGGGATATAGCCAGATTGCAATATATTCACCATTGGAGGTTATAAAGTATGAATAAGAAGAACTTCGATTGCGTAGCAATGAAACACCGGGGTGCGGAACAGTTATTTGAGAAGTTATCCAACTTAACGCCTGAACAAGAATTGGAATTTTGGCAAAAGCGCACTGAATTTTTACAAAAATTCCGCCAGAAGTTATTGGCGCAGCGAAAGCAAACGAAAACGGGTTGAACAAAGCAATCAACGTAAAGTTTGGCGACCAAAACCAATTTATCCCATAAAATCAAACTCAAACCCCTCGCCCTGCCGGTGGAGCACGGCGGCTGGGGATTCCTGTTAGAGCCGGTCGCGCTGGGGTTGCTAACAGCGCCCTCCTGGGCAGGTGCGCTCATTGCTGTTGCCGCGGTTGCCGGGTTCCTGGCGCGCCATCCCTTCAAAATCGCTTTTTCCGACTGGCGGCGGGGAAAACGCTACCCCCGGACTCCTTTGGCCGAACGGTTTATGGTGCTGTATGCAGCCGTTGCCCTGGCCGGCATTATTGCGGCGGGCATGAGCGCCGGTTTCTATGTTCTCCGGCCGCTGGTTCCGGCGCTCCCTTTTGCCCTCATCTACCTGGCCTACGATGCCCAAAAACAAAGCCGGGAATGGATTCCCCAACTGGCCGGGCCGCTGGCGCTCTCCGCGGTAGCCTCCGCTATTGCCCTGGCCGGGGGATGGCCGGTGGGCAAAGCCCTGGCGCTCTGGGCGGTTTTACTGGCGCGGGAGCTCCCATCCATTGTCTATGTGCGGGCGCGGCTGCGCCTGGAGCGCGGGGGGAAAATTTCCGCCCTGCCAACGCTGCTCGCCCATCTCGCCGGGTTAGCGACCGCGGTGGTGTTGATCCGCCTGGAGCTGCTGCCCTGGCTGGCCGTCCCGGCGTTGATGCTCCTTTTGCTGCGCGCGACCACCGGGTTATCGCCCCTTCGCCGCCCCGCCCCGGCGAAAAAAATCGGCATCCTGGAACTGGTATATGGCGCGCTGGCCGTTTTGCTGGTCGCGCTGGGCTATTGGATTGATCTTTAAAATAAGAGTCATTTAGTGTTCTGGTGTTATAGCGTTTGGGTGTTAGCGAAGGATCACGCCTCATACCATAACACGAAAACACTATAATACCAAAACACCCCAAAGCCATAAATTCACCCAACCGGGTATATCCATATGATGCTACTCCGCTTACTCCCCGTCATTCTTTCCGCGCTGCTCCTCGCCGCCCACTTTTTACGGCGGGAAGCCTACCTCCCGGTGCTTTTGATTCTTGTACTGCTATTGATCCTGTTCGTTCGGAAAACCTGGGTGCCGCGGCTGTGGCAGGCAATATTGGGATTGGGCGCGCTGGTGTGGATCGATACCACCCTGGCGGTGCTGCGGATGCGCCAGGCCGCGGGGCTGCCCTGGATGCGCATGGCCGTCATTATGGCCGCGGTAATTTTGCTGGCCGTTTTTTCGGCGCTCTGGCTGGAAAATCCCCGGATTAAAGCGTTCTATAATCGCGATCCCAATCTCCCCCGGCCATAGGCGCAACCAGGCTATTTTTTTCAAAAACATTCCCCGTCCCGCGAGCAAAAGGTTATATTAACGCCCTTTTCAGGAGGAGTGAGAATCGAGTTCATTGAATCAGTTTAGATGCAGGAGAATGGTTTCATGAAACGCATACAACGCATACAACGGATTGGCTATTCCATATTCGCCGGGCTGTTGCTGGTGTTTACCGCCGTCGCCGCGGGGGAATCCGACGCCGGCAAAGAATCCCAATTTTTATCCAACGTTCGCCAGTTGATTTACGAAGGGAAACGCTCCGGGGAAGGCTATTTTTCCCCCGACGGAAACTTCCTGATCTTCCAGAGCGAGCGGGAGCCGGAAAACCCCTTTTTCCAGATATATATTCTCAGCTTCGAGAGCGGGGATAGCTGGCGGGTGTCTCCCGGAACCGGGAAAACCACCTGCGCTTTTTTCCGGCCCGGCACGGATGAAGTGCTGTTTGCCTCCTCCCACCTCGATGCCGGGGCGGCAGCAAAACAAAAAGCGGAATACGAAATACGCAATTCCGGCCAGGAGCGCCGCTATAGCTGGGACTACGACACCTCCATGGATATTTTCTCCGCCAACCGCGACGGCGGCAACCTCAAACGCCTCACCGCCTCCTACGGCTACGACGCGGAAGCCTCTTACTCTCCCGATGGCAGCAAAATCGCATTCTGCTCCCTGCGCAACGGTTACCCGGCAGAAAACTCCCTGAAAGGGGTTACCCTCTCCGACCAGGAAAAGAAACGCTTAGAGGTGGACCCCTCCTACTTCGGGGAAATTTATATCATGAACGCGGACGGTTCCGATCAAAAGCGCCTGACCGACTGGCCCGGCTACGACGGCGGCCCCTTTTTCAGCCCCGACGGCCAGCGCATCATCTGGCGGCATTTTGACGAAGGGGGCCTGTTGGCGGACGTTTATACCATGAAGTTGGACGGCTCCGACCGCCGCCGCCTCACCGATTTCGGGGCGATGTCCTGGGGGCCTTATTATCATCCTTCCGGGGAGTACGTGCTGTTCGCTTCCAACAAATTGGGATTTACCAATTTTGAAGTGTTCATGGTCGATGGCCAGGGCGAAAAAGAGCCGCTGCGGATCACTTTCACCGACGGATTCGACGGCCTGCCGGTGTTTTCGCCGGACGGAAAAAAACTGGTCTGGACCTCCGCCCGCACCCCCGGCGGCGAATCGCAATTATTCATGGCGGAATGGAACCACGAGGCGGCGCTGGCCGCTTTGCAAGCCGCCCCCGCAAGGAACGCCGCTTCATCCAATCCTGCTCCCGGTTCCGGCAGCGCCTCGCTGGATGTCGTCACCATGCCGGCAACCATCACCGTCAGCCCGGTTAAGATATCTTCTCCGCAAATTGCCGCCGCGGATCTGCTGGCCAGCGTGCAATACCTGGCCGCGGATGAGTTGGAGGGGCGCATGACCGGCAGCATGGGGGCCCGCAAAGCCGCGGATTTCATCGCCGACCATTTCCGCAGCCTGGGGTTGAGACCGGCGGGGGACAACAACAGCTACTTTCAGGAATTTCCTTTTCCCGCGGGGGTGAAAATCCTTCCCGAAAAAAGCCAATTGACGATTACCCGGCAAAATGAAAAACCCGTTTCAATGAAGCTGGAGCAGGATTTCCGCCCCCTGCCCTTTACCGCCGACGGCGAGGCGGAGGGAGAAGTGGTATTCGTGGGCTACGGCCTGTCCGTGCCCGGTGAATCCGGCAAGGGCTACGATTCCTACGCCGGGCTGGACGTGAAGGATAAAATTGTGCTGGCGCTGCGCTACGCGCCGGAAGCGGTGAGCGTGGAGCGGCGGCAGGCCTTGAATGCCTACGCCGGCTTGCAATACAAGGCCATGGCGGCGCGCAAAAACGGCGCGAAAGCGATCTTGATCCTCAGCGGGCCGAATTCCCCCAACGCCGGGGAGTTGATTTCGCTCTCCGCGGATCGCAGCCTGGGCAGCGCCGGCATCCTGGCCGCTTCCATCGGCGGCAAAACCGCGCAAATGCTCTTTGCCGCCGCGGGCAGGGATCTAAAAAAAATCCAATCGGAATTGGATATGGAGAATCCTCACGCCGAAAGCGGTTTCGTTTTTGCCGGGGTTGATGTAAAATTTTCCGCCGGGGTGGAGCGGGAGAAAAAAACCGACCGCAACGTGCTGGCGCTGCTGCCCCCCGCGGATGAATCCGCCGGCGGGGAGTACATCATTATCGGGGCGCATTACGACCACATCGGCTACGGCGAGATTGGCTCCCTGGCGCGCAAAGGCGAGGAAGGCCAGATTCACAACGGCGCGGATGACAACGCTTCCGGCGCTTCCATGGTAATGGAACTGGCCGCCGCCCTGGCGGACGCGCGACAGAAGAATTCCGCGGATTTCCGGCGGGGAATCCTGTTCGCTTTATGGTCCGGGGAAGAACTGGGCATTATCGGTTCCTCTTACTTTGCGGAACATCCTTTCGCGCCGCTGGAGAAGGCGGCGGGGTATGTTAACTTTGACATGGTGGGGCGGATGAAAGATAACACCCTGCTGCTCCAGGGGATCGGTTCTTCATCAACCTGGAAAAAGCTGATCGAAAAACGCAACGTTCCGGCCGGGTTCAACCTGGTGCTGCAGGACGATCCCTACCAGCCCACGGACGTGACCGCTTTTTATCCCCGCGGCGTTCCGGTGTTGGGCTTCTTCACCGGCAGCCACGAAGACTACAACCGCCCCAGCGATGATACCGAAACCCTGAATTACCCGGATATGGAGCGCATCGGCAAATTCGCCTACAACCTGATCCTCGATCTTGCAAAGCAAGCGGAGCGCCCGGATTACGTGAAAGTAGAACGCAAGCAGCAACAGGGCGGGGGGCGGGAGACCCTGCGCGCCTACTTAGGCACGGTGCCGGATTTCGTTCCCGCGGAGATCGAAGGCGTGCGCCTCTCCAGCGTGCGCGCCGGGGGGCCGGCGGACAAAGCCGGGGTGAAAGAGGGCGACATTATCGTGGGGCTGGCAGGGCAGAAAATCAGTAACATTTATGATTATACCTACGCCCTGGAGGCGGTCAAAATCGGGGAGCCGACTGACGTTATGGTGCTGCGCAACGGCCAGGAAATCAAACTGACCATTGTTCCGGAAGTGCGGAAATAAGAGCGTAGTGCAAAATTCATTTTGCACGGATAGATTCAAAATCTTCCCCTAATCGCCCCCTGGGATCAGGCGAAAACAAGAAAGGAAGGCAATCCCCGATAGCGGGGATACACTGCCAGTGCATCCCGGAAGGCCGCATAGGCGTAAACCCAAGGGATTTGCGGCCAGGATTGAGGGTTAAAACCCCCGATTTTAGTGTTATTTCCCTTATCCCCGACATAAATGTCGG
>CAZFVV010000154.1:0-11754 GCA_964522165.1 uncultured Calditrichaceae bacterium | reverse complement strand
TCAGTGAGGAATGCCCCCCCTCAAAAGTCTCATTAAATCCCGCGCGAAGTATATATTTTACGAACATTCTTTCAGAAGAGATTTCGCTTTCATGGAGTATGGATTCTTAGTCAGAATGGCATTTCGAATTATATCTTCCGCTTCTTCATATCTTTCTAATTTTATTAGAATTTCTGATTTCAGCATCGACAGTTGTCCCATATTGTTGAATCTGGGGTTTTCCATATCTAAACTAATTGCAAAATTAATGTATCTTAAGGCTTCTTCAAAGCGTTCTAATTCTAGCATTGTCCTAGCTAAACTCACCCAAACATTAACATATTCTGGATCTCTTAGTAACTCTTTTCTTAAGAATATTTCGGCAGACTCAAAATTACCGCTCTGTATTTTTTCATTTCCTTCTAATAATCCATCATAATTTGGATATCTAAAATCAGCATTAGCAATTTGGGGATACTTAAGTTTCCCTTGATATAACTTCAGAGCATTCAACAAATAATTTCTTAGTTCTTCAATGATTGTTGAAATTTTTTTCTTTTGTTTTAATTGCAAATAAATATAGCCAAGAACTATACCAAAACACACAGCGACAAGAGAAATAAAAATATTAATCAAAAATTTTAAGTTTACCCCTTTTACAACAAGTATTTGAAATATTATCACTGTCATAACCGTTATTAATACTATTAGATAAAGGGTTTTTAAAAATTGGTCTTTGTATTGTTCTGTTTTTATCATAATTTAAAATCCAATCCAATAAATTATCCCAATTAATGTTAAAAAACCGTAAATGAAAGGAATAATAATTCCAAACACCCAAGTCATTTTCGATTTATTTTCCCATCCCCATTTTCTTACAATTGTTGACATAATCCAAAAACTAAAGATAAATAAAGTTATTAACCATGGGGTGCTAACTACTTTATCCTTAACATTGAACCAAAGATTATTATCACCTTCTCCATCAATATTGGTTACAGGAATCTGTTCGGAAATATGTACGGAATATAAAGCAAAAGCAATGATCGAGGATAATGCCAACTCTAAACCAATAGCAAAATCTTCTTTTTTTAGTTTTTCAATAAATTTATCGTTTTTACTCACTCTTTTTACATAAATGTTAAGAAAAACTATAAAGAGAGGTAAAACAACATACTGAAATATAGTACTTGTAAAAAAGTTTGCCATTTTAGATTTTTAGTTAAGATTCCTTATTTGGAGATATAAATTTATGTATTTCATCGAAAAGTTCATCCTCATTTCTTCCTGCTTTCACAATATGAGTTCCCCCTATATTTGTTATTTCATTTTTTATCTTTTGATCATGTAGCACTGTATAACATAAAATAGGAATTTGGGAGTTGATTTCTCTTAATTCTTTAAGTATATATAAACCGGAACAATCTGTGTCAATCTCAGGGGATTCTATCCCATCAGGATAGTCACCGAGAGTTAATTTCATGTCCAGGATAATAACAGAATATTCACTTGAATTTGATTTAAATTCCATTAATCCCTCAAATCCTGTTTTAAAATAATTATATGCAATTTCTTCAAAAGCTAATCTATCTAAGATAGGTTCAATGAACCAGTCTTCGTCATCAATTATTAATACCTTTTTATTCATTTTGATCCCTTCGGCAAAGTAATTTTAAAAACGGTGATATTGATATTGTCTTGGGGTATTAATTTCAGAGTCCCTTTGTGTAATTCAACGATCTCTTTTGCTAAAAACAGACCGATTCCAGATCCATTTGGTGAAATATCCTTTGCTCGCTCTCCTCTATATTCTCTGCTAAAGATTCTACCTCTTTCCTTTTCCTGAATTTCCCATCCACAATTACTAACAGTTATTTCTACTTCTTCAGGTCTGTTGACTATATCAATTAAAATATTTTCTATATCGGTAAGATTTGTCGGTTTATCCTTAAAGCCATATTTAATTCTTTGTTGAGCATCGAAAGAATATTTTACAGCATTATCAAGTAAATTTTGAATGACATTTGTAAATAAATCAACATCTAACTTTACGTTGCTCTCTATAGTGGGAATAACATGAATAGTAATTTCCTTTTTTTTAGCAAGTGGTTGAAAATCGATTGCTAGGTTAATCAAGTAGGAATTCAAACTTTCCAATTCAATGAGATCTAATTCAAGATTACCAGTTTCCCAATCAAGTAATTTCTGAAAATTTCTAGCATATCTTGCTGAATGTCTAGACATTATATAAATATAATGCAATTTCTCAGGGACTTTATAAGCAGGTATCCTCTCTTCCATTAAGTTTTTACAATGAAGAATTAAAGCGTTTAATGGAGCCACAACTTGGTGTACAACATTTCTCATATCTTGAATTCGACCTTGAATTGCTTTCTCATTGAGTTGGTGGGTTTTGATAATATTGTATATGTGCTCTTGAATTTGAGTTAGAATACTTGTCTCAAACTCTGAAAAAGGTGGGGTCACGATTTTATATCGCTCTTTTAGGTTCGTACGATCATTTAGTCCTTTAACTCTAAACAACTTAATTAAGCCTAACTTGTCCGGTCCGAGATTAATCACAACGGAAAGCCAATGTTCAATACAAATGTCCTGAAAAATAAGCTTATGAATCTCCCAAATCTTCTTCTTAAGATAGCCTCTTGTTTGGTTCTCAAGTGTTTCAAGCTGCTTAGAGTTTGTAATCCTTTCTACTTTTTCTCTTCCATATACACAAAAATTTCTCCCTTTCATGTAAGAGTTGACAGTTAGGGTATTTTTATCATTCTCTAAACTGTAGGAAATACCTCCCTTAATAGGAACATTACTCCCTACCAAATCAAGAGTATTTTCAATTTCATTAAATAAAAAGAAACAACATAACTCGCATCCGAATTCTTCAGACAAGATTTCTGATATTATGTTTAATTCATCTGTTTTGGTATGCAACTTTTTATTGTTATAGTCGATTATCAAACCAGTTTTTCTATCTATTTTCTCCTGTACTTCCGAAATAATCTTTTCTAATAGTTTATTCCACGCGATACTAATTTGTTTGGCAAAAAACTGCATAAATCTTGTAAAATCTTCACTTTCTATGGTATTTTTTTGAGCTTTATCATAAATAAACGTTATGATTCCTATTGGTTTTTGCTCCGTAACCGATTCTCTCTCAGCCAAAAAAGGCAAATCAAATGAAGAAAACTCCTTTTTTAATTCAAAATCAAAAATCTGGTCGAGATTATTTTTACGATGGGAATTTATGACTTCATTTTTAAATTGACTTCTATTTAACTTTAACCTCATCAGGCTGTTTTTTGAGGATTTTTTAACATAATGCTTTGAGAAAGGATTTGTTAAATAACTCTTACGAGTTATATTTCGAAATATAAATTTTTCATCCTTTTTGAATTCATTTGGCAGAGATTCACTTACATATTGCCAAATATAATGATGAGTAAATATATTGAAACTATCAATAGCATTTGATAAGATTTGAAGGAATGTTTTTACGTACTCTTCAGCCTTTAAATTTTCTCTCTTAATAATTTTATTTACTTCCTCATGCATTTCATTGATGATCTCTTGCCTTTTCTCAATTCTTCTCGAATTATATATAATAGAAAGCTCCGAACCAATTTTTTTTACCGCAGGATGAACCATTTCAATATCTTTACTGAGAAAAACTCTATTTTTCGTATTAAAGAATATTATAAAACTTTTCTCAATATAAGGGACTGGTAAAATTGCTACATTAGCAATATTCAATTTTGTTAACATATTGAGTACTTGAGAATCTTCTAATTCTGGAAATGTCCATTTTTCGTATATATATTTATAATTCTCTGTATCTTCGTCTTTAAAATACTTTGCCACTTCAGTAGGGTTTTCAAGACAGTAAAAATGCACAGCAAAAATTTTTTTGTCTTCTTCAAAATATTTTAAGAGTTCGTTGCTTAATTTTTTGTTACTTTTTTCAATAAAATCTGAAAATTGTTGCATAGTATCAGAAAAAGCCTCTACTTCAGCATTTTTTTTATCTTTATCCCATATTCTAATAATCGCTCCTTTACATTCAATAATTTCTGATAAAACTTCACACTGTCTTGTTAAATATGCTTCCACATCTATAGGTCTTTTGATAAAAATTTGTGATAAAAGATAAGTCTTTTTATAACTATCCAAAAAATAGTCATTCTCAAGCTGCAAAGAAATTATACCAGATATTCTCTGAAAAAGACTATTGTGTTCAGCATCTAATTGATATTCTTTTTGGAAACGTTTAATAAATCCCATATCATTGGGGAAAATTAAGCTAAGCACGCCAAAATATCGCCCATTTGCAAACAGAGGTAGCCCGACATAAAATTCACGTCGAAAAGTGATGTTTAAATTTTCCTTTAGCAACTTTTCATACAAGTCTTCAGACAATTCACTATACTTTATATCTTCCACAAACATCTGAAAACGAAATCTTTTACCAAATGCTAATAGTTGTTTAAAGTACTTACCCGTAAGTGATTTTTCATCGCATTCGTATTCTTCTTTTTTAAGAATATCGCAATAATTTTCAAATTCCGATTTCCAGTTAGTTACATTGTCACAGAGCCATCTGAAATCTTCCATTGTAATCTTTTTACTGCAAACTACATACTCGCAATATTCATCATAAAATTCTTCATAGTTACGAACTTCCTCAATTCCTTTAGTATAGAGATATTCACAAAGTGAAATGTTTTTTAAAACTTTTTCCAAATTTTCATTTCCCTCGATTTTAAAACCATCTATTTCAATATTTAAATTTCTGCCTAAGCAAAACAACCTATCTTTCTTGCCGGAATAGGCTAGAATACTAGCTGATGAGGCACGGAGTTGCTCACAGACTAATCTACATACAATTGAAAGTTTTGTAAACTTTGAAAAGGGTTGTATAAATATTTTGGCTAAATCTTGTTCGAACTGCATAAATAATAACTTCTTTTTTGCAATTATTAATGCGAATTACATATTTTTGTGTCCAAATTTAGGGAACCACTACCCTCTCGCGTTGAGCATGCTCACCGTGAGCATCCCCCTTTTTCGGCCCGGCTTCTTGGGGTTGGTTTTCTTCTTCTTGCAGAATGGCGTGGCTTGCCGTTTACCGGAACGACGAGCTTTGTCCAATGCCGCAGTAAGCTTCTTGATCGTCTCAGCCATTTCCACCAACTTAGCAGCCTGACCAGCCAACTGAGCTTCAAGTTCGGCAACCCGCTGCTCTAATGCCCGACAACGAGAGCATGAAGAATATGCAGTGCTTACATTCATGGTAGGGGATATTTACTGAATTTTAGGGTATTTTGCAATACCGTGGTGGTAATCAATTACTTTAGAAACTTATCCAATCCGGGCCGAACCTTTCATCCTGATTCCGAATTTTGGAAACCAACTACTCCTATCCAGTTACTGCGGGTGAATGCCGATCTATGATAAAGATACTTTTGTTTTCACCGGTTGGCTAAATCTACTGAGGAAAAAGAATTTTTTCAAGGGGGGAGATTTTTTATAAGCGCTTTGCGTCTGAAAATCTATAGTTCAACAGGCGCTTATATCGTACCCCAAATCTCGAAACTCACCTGCGTGGCCGCGTCTTAGGCAGGCAGGAAACTCAAAACTCGACACTCAAAATCCGAAACTAAAAAACTCCCTTTTCCGCAATCTCTTTGTCGGTAATGGCTTTGTCCGGGTCGCGGAGCGCCAGGGCCAGGGCTTCGTTCTGCTCGATGCGTTCCTGGCATTCCCGGAAGCCGGGGGCCAGCTCCGCGGCTTTGCGGTAGAACAGCAGCGCGTCGCGGTACTCCCCGGCGTCCTCTTTTGCCAGCCCGGCGGAATAGGCCACCAGGGCCGGCAATTCCCGCAGCTCGGTCTTGCGAATGCTGTCCATTATCGCCGGGTCGGGCTTAATCCCCTTTTTCTGCAGGTATTCCAGCACGATCTTCTTTTGCAAGCCCGCGATGTTTTTCAAACTGTCCGCATGGGTAATAGAATTGGGGATTTCATCGCTTCCCACCTCCCAATAGACCACGTCGAGAATTACCTGTTCGCCGGAAATATTATACCCGCCCCGGATGACCGTTTTAGCGCCCAGGATTTTTCCGATGAAGGCGGTGCGGTTTTCCACCTTGCTGAGAAGCGTTTCGTGGGCGGCAATCTGCTCTAACAACGCCTGCACCTGCCGCCGCTCCACGATTTTCAATCCCGGCGCGCGGCTCAAATCGTTGATGATCAACTGTTGCAAGCCCCTTCCCAGTATGAAATATTTTTGATCCTGCCCATGATAAGTAAACGGAAGCACCGCCAAATCCTGCTCGAGCGCCGCTTCGGGGTTTGCTTCCAGGTTTTTTTGCAGGAGCGCCAGCATTTCCTCTTTGAGCTTCTGGCGCGACAACAGCTCGTGGCGGCCTTTCAGCCAGCGCCGGTAAGGAGACTGCGGGGAGAGTTGCAAATATTTTAAAAAGGTTGCCAGGGCCAGGTCGCGCTGCCGGGAGAGTTCATAACCTAATCCCAAATAGCAGGTCGTGCGGGGATCGTCGCGGTTCAACCGGGCAGTTTTTTCCAGGGCAGCGACCGCTTTTTCGAATTGCCCGGATTTGAAATACAGGATGCCTAATTCCCGGTTGGCCTCAAAATCTTCCGGGTTGGCGGTAAGATTCTCCTCTGCCCGGGCGATCTCCTGCGCAAATTTATTTTCCGGCGCTTGCCGGGGAGGCTGCGAGCAAGAAAGCCAGGCTGCGGCATAAATTGAGAATAGCGCCGCGAATGCTAAGGTGTTGCCTTTCATGGCGAAATGGACCTTTCTGTGCCAGGGCCGAACAGGCGACTATAGTTTGGTTCGATGAAAATTCAAGGCAAGAGTGAAAATAGCTGTGCGACACCGCTTAGCCGTGACCGCGATTACAAATACCGGATCGCGCTATTTTGTGGCGCTCAGGTGCGTTAAAGGGCAGGGGGGACCGCGCCAGGCCATCCGTAATCAGGTTCCGAAGCGCCGGAACGCTCGACCCTCGAATATTCTCAATTCCCGATTTTGATCAGTATATCATTTCGCTCCACGGCCTGGTGCGGCTGAACCAGGATTTCCTTCACCATGCCGCCGAACGTTGCGCGGATCTCATTCTCCATCTTCATCGCTTCGATAACTAACAGCGGCTGGCCAGCGGCAATTTCCTGCCCCGCTTCTACTTCGATGCGCAAAATCAATCCCGGCATGGGGGCGCGAATCTCGCTGTCGGAGTGGCTTTTCTCACCCTTCCCGAAAATCTCCGACTCCAGCTTCTGCTGCGGATTGAGCACCTGCACCACGCGCTCGCACTGGTTCAGCAGCAAATGCACCGCGTTTTTTTCGATCTTCGCTTCTACCAGGTAGGCGCGGTTATCCAGTACCACGGAATAGCGCTTTTCATCGATGGGAACCAGATCTACGGCGTACTGTTTGCCGTTGGCGGAGACACGCAGCTTTCCGCCGGCGCCCTCGATGTCGATTTCTTCGTAGCGATCTTCTTTTTTCAAATAATATTTCATTCTCATCTCATTGTTTTAAATGCCCGGGTTTTCCAGGGAGATAGCGCGGAAGTGTGATGGGCATTCTCTAAGGGGGATAGCGCGGGAGCGCTTTGGTGATCCCGGTAATAGGCCACGGCGGCGGCAATGATTTCCGCCGCTTCCGCATCTTCCGGGGCG
This sequence comes from uncultured Calditrichaceae bacterium, assembly GCA_964522165.1. GTDB lineage: Bacteria > Calditrichota > Calditrichia > RBG-13-44-9 > J075 > JABWBP01. Next base: position 4,059 of record CAZFVV010000154.1, on the reverse strand, counting down.
GGTTGCTGCATTTGCTGCCAGTATTGCTCCACAAAATTGATGTTAAAATTCCCTTTTTGGAATTCCGGGTGATCCAACACCCGCAGGCAGAAGGGCGCCGTGGTTTTGATGCCTTCCAAGCGAAGCTCGCCCAGGGCGCGCTTCATGCGGGCAATCGCTTCCGGGCGGGTTTCCGCCCAGGCGATTACTTTGGCGGCGATGGGATCGTAAAATCTGGAAATCTCCGAATGCAGGCCGACCCCGCTGTCCACCCGCACACCGGGGCCTTCGGGAAGCTTCAAATAAGTAATTTTGCCGGTAGAAGGTACAAAATTATTGAACACGTCTTCCGCGTTGATGCGGCACTCGATGGCGTGGCCGCGCGGGCGTAAATCCTCCTGCCGGAAGGGCAGCGGGTGGCCTTCCGCCACCCGGATTTGGAGCTTGACCAGGTCCATTCCCAATACCATCTCCGTGACCGGATGCTCCACCTGGAGGCGGGTATTCATTTCCAGGAAATAAAAATTGCCCTGCCGGTCATACAAAAATTCCACCGTTCCGGCGTTGCTGTAGCGGCAGGCTTTGGCCGCCTGAACCGCCACCTGCCCCATTTCCGCCCGTTTTTCCGGGGTTAAAATCGCGGAGGGGCACTCCTCGATCACTTTTTGATGCCGGCGCTGGATGGAACAATCCCGCTCCCATAAGTGCACCGCGTTGCCGCGCCGGTCGGCGAAAATTTGCATTTCGATGTGCTTGGGAGACTCGATGAATTTTTCGACATAGACGGTAGCGTCTCCGAAGGCTTTCAGCGCCTCGCCTTTGGCGGCTTCTAAGGCGCGGGAAAGCTCTTTGGCCTCGCGCACCAGGCGCATTCCCTTGCCCCCGCCCCCGGCCGCGGCTTTGATCAGGACCGGAAAACCGCCCAATTGCTCGATCACCTTCTGCGCCTCTTCCGCAGAGGCTACCGCTTCCCGGGCCCCGGGCACCACCGGAACGCCTGCTTCCATCATGGCTTTGCGGGCTGCGGTTTTGCTGCCCATCAGGCGGATGGTCTGCGGCGACGGCCCGATAAAAATCAGCCCGCTATCCTGCACCCGTTGCGCAAAATCCGCGTTTTCCGCAAAAAAACCGTACCCGGGGTGGATGGCGTCTGCGCCGGATTTTTTCGCTGCCTCTAAAATGGCCTCCATGTTCAAATAGCTCTGCGCCGCCACCGCGGGGCCGATGGGGTAGGCTTCATCCGCGGCCAGCACGTGGGCGGAAAGGCGATCCACCTCGGAATAGACCGCGGCGGCGCGGATGCCCATTTCCCGGCAGGAGCGCATGATCCGCACCGCAATCTCTCCCCGGTTGGCAATCAATACTTTTTGGATTTTGGTCATCACTTTGATAATATGAGGTTAAAACCGGTAGATACTCTTTCAAATTGATTCTGCCCGGCGCAGGCCGGCATTCCGTTAAACGTTGTAATTTAAGGGTTAGAATTTCATATTCAAGAAGTTTATGGGGGAGATTGTGCGCCGGAAATCCGCTGGCCCGGGCAAGGCAGGGGAAATTTCCGGTTTATGAACCATCTCACGCTTCGCTTGTTTCCGCAATGATGCGGTGGTAAATTCGCCAACGGTTTCTGGAAAGTGTATGGGTTCGAAATTCCCCGAATTGAGGGTGCGGGTTAAGCTTCATGGAAAATTCTCTGAAAAGCAAAATCGTGGACTTTTTGCAGTGGTACCAGGACCTTTACGGCGGGGAGTGGTATATCGAGACTCAAAACCTTGCCGCAGCGGAAAAACGCCCCGGGCAGACCGTTGCCCTTGCAAATACCCCGATGGAGCAGTTCCATCGCGCCATCGAAAACTGCCAGAACTGCCCCTTGGGGCGCACCCGCACCAAATTTGTCTTCGGAACCGGCAATGCGAGCGCCGGTATCATGTTTATCGGGGAAGCGCCGGGGCAGGATGAAGATTTGCAGGGAATTCCCTTTGTCGGCCGCGCCGGGCAGTTGCTGAACAAATTGCTGGCGCACGTGCAGCTAAAGCGGGAAGACGTCTATATCGCCAATATCCTGAAATGCCGCCCGCCCAACAATCGCGACCCCCAGCCGGGGGAAGTGGAGCAGTGCATTCCCTATCTTCAGCGGCAAATCGAAATGGTTCAGCCGAAGCTGTTAGTAGCGCTGGGGCGGGTGGCGGCGCAAAATCTGTTGAACACCACGGAGAGTTTGACCAATATGCGCAAGCGGATTTGGAGTTACCGGGAGATTCCCCTGATCGTCACTTACCACCCCGCGTTCGTGCTGCGCTACAACGACAAACTCGACGCCGCCATGGAAGACATGCACTTCATCCTGGAGTACTATCACAAATTACCGGAAAAAGAGAAATCGGGGCAATAGAAGAAAATGGCCGCCAAAAAATCCAAAGTAATCAAATCCGATGAAATTTTAGCCGAAGGCGGAAAAGTGCCGCCCCAGGCGGTGGACGTGGAACGCTACATCTTAGGCGCGCTGCTGCTGGACAAGGAAGCGGTGGCGGTGGCCCTGGAAGAGATGGAAGAAATCTATTTTTACCGCGACGCCCACCGGCTCATCTTCAGCGCCATGCTCTCGCTCTACAAAAAGAACGAGCCGATAGACATGATCACTCTGTCGGAAGAACTCCAGCGGCAGAATGCCCTGGAAGAGATCGGCGGCGCGCCCTACCTGGCGGAACTGGCCTCGCTGGTGCCCTCCTCCGCCAACATCGAATACCATCTCCAGATCGTCAAAGAAAAAGGAGTTTTGCGCAAGCTGATCCACTCCTGCACCCACATTCTGCGGGAAGCCTACGACGGGCAATCCGACGTGGAAAGCGTGCTCAGCATGGCGCAGCAGGAGATTTTCGACATTTTGAAGAGCCAGAAGCAGACCACCTACCTGCCCATCAATACCATTCTCAACAAAACCTTTTCCGAACTGGAGCGCCTGCACCACCTGGAACATTCCGGCATCATCGGGGTTCCCTCGGGGTTTTCGGTGCTGGATAACCTGACCGCGGGTTTCCAAAAAGGTGATTTGATCATTCTGGCGGGGCGCCCCTCCATGGGGAAAACCGCGTTTTGTTTGAACCTGGCGCGCAACGCCGCCGTGGAAGGCGGCATTCCGGTGGGCATCTTCAGCTTAGAAATGAGCGACATGCAATTGGTGCAGCGCCTGCTCTGCGCGGAAGCGATGGTGGATTCGCAGCGATTGAGAACCGGGAAACTGGCCGATAAGGAGTGGCCGAAGCTCTCCCGTTGCGCCGGAAAGCTGGCGGAAGCGCCGATTTACATCGACGACACCGCCGCGCTGGATATTCTCAAATTAGGCGCCCGGGCCCGCCGGATGGCGCTGGAGCGGAATATCGGCCTGATTATCGTGGACTACATGCAATTGATGGAAGCGCCCAAGGGCTTTGATAACCGCCAGCAGGAAATCTCCTACATTTCCCGTTCCCTGAAGTCCCTGGCCAAGCAGTTGAGCGTTCCGATCATTGCTTTATCACAGCTTTCCCGGGCGGTAGAGGCGCGTCCGGACCGCCGCCCGATGCTGTCGGATTTGAGGGAATCTGGAGCCATAGAGCAAGACTCGGACCTGGTTATGTTCGTTTACCGGGAAGAGTTTTACCTGAAACCGGATGATCCCAAAATCAAAGAAGTGGAAAACGTTGCCGAAATTATCGTCGGCAAGCACCGCAACGGCCCGGTGGGTACGGTGCAGCTCACTTTTTTGAAGCATTACGGCAAATTTGCCGACAAAGCCCGCGAAAGCGAAGGCAGCATGTTCGAGCAGCAAACCGCGCCGTTTTGAGGTGTATGAGCGCGTGGCAAACTGCATTTTATAGATTGCCATGCTTTAGGTGATTAAAAATCCGGTAGTCTCCCTCTGGAGTGTTGCTGGTCTAAATTGCCTTGTTTCCAACATGGAAACTGTCTAAAATCGCAGAAAAATAGCCTAAAAATCTATCTTTTTCCCCTGGATTCCGTTAGCAACGCTCAACAGGGGGACTAACAAAAATCCTCGCGTTTAGAAAATGGCTCTTCCTCTGGCTAAAGCCAGGTAATCTG
>CAZFVV010000153.1:0-11761 GCA_964522165.1 uncultured Calditrichaceae bacterium | reverse complement strand
TCTCTTTTTAGGTTTCTAAATATTTTCACTCTCAATTGAAGAATGCTATTCAACCAATTATTCTTCGAACCTATATCTTTAATATTTGTTAATTGACAAGACATCTCATTTAACTGGTTTTATTGTTTTTATTGACAGGGAGGATCCGATTAACAATCTACCCAAACTGATTAAAGCAATTACTTTTGCCAGTATCTTAATCAAAATAAAATATAGTGTTTTATCATTAGCTGTTTTCTGACGTGTGGAATTTTTGATCAATATTTCATTTAATCCAAATTTACGTAAGTACAAATGAATAGTTGATTTACTAAAAGAATAAGAATGAACAACAAAATGGTCGAATTTTTCTGCTTTTTTATAAACCTTCTGTATTTTCGTAATAATATATTTCATTGGAACATGTAATAGCGCGTTAGGGAACCTGAATAATATAGCACCACCGGGGCGGACAATTCTGATTGCTTCTTTAATGTTCATTGCCGGATCACTCACATGTTCTAAAACATTATTGAAAACGATCGCATCAAAAAAATCTTCTTCAAAACCGATTTCATCTAAAGTTCCGAGAAATATCTGATTATCATATTTCCCTTTTGAAGAGCCAATAAATTCACTTCTTATCTCTGTCCCGAATACGTTCCAGCCTTTCTCGGAACACAATTGTAAAAAAATACCGGTACCCATTCCAACATCTAAGACTCGATTCAATTTCTTGAACGGAGTTATTTCTTTAATTAGATCCTTATATAGCTCGATTCTCGAGGCAGTTATTTCATCTGGATAATCATTTCTATTAGCGATAAGATGGTTATTTTTATATTCTGTTTCCGAATTAAGCAAGGGATCTTTGTAGATCAGGCCACAATTTTGGCATTTTATAATTGATACTTCTTTACCATTGGTTAATTTATTAATTTTAAATAGAATTTTGGGTTTATAACCACCACATAAATTACATAATCTATGTCTGTTTCTATTCATCATAAATCAGAGAGGATTTTATCACCTTCATCTAAAATTTTTATTATATGATCGATATCTTTTTTAGAAAGAGTGTAGTAATTAGGAATAATCAATACATTTTGAGAACATTTCTCAGCTATAGGACAATCCCCGGCATAATGATATTGCTCCTTAACTATAGCCAGAACCTCATCTAAATATTTTGCTGTATCTATATTATATTTGAAGAGATAATCAGCCATCCAATCTCGCTGTTGTTTATTTTTGAATTTTAAAGGGAATTGATAATAATTATAATAGGAATCGTTTTGTTCGTGGATAAAATCTGCATTTTTTAGATTCAACTTCTTTAAATAATATAAAGAATTCTCTCTTTGTAGCTCGATGGAACTTATAAAGTTATCGATTCGATCATTGATTATGTTCTTATGGCTTTTAGCAATTTTCTTTAGACTTAATCCACTTTTGGCAGTTAAATTTAATTTCTTATCAAGTAGCTTTCCCAGGGGATAACCTACTGTTCCATAAAATGGTCTTTTATATAATAGCGATTTAACATAAGTAAGAATAGAGTACAAAATTTCTTCAAAGAATTTCCAATCTCTTAATTCTTCAACACTTTCTCTAATTTTACTATGCAAGATCAGATCCTGGCAGAAAATGACGCTTCCTTCCCCGGCAGAAATATACTTACCTGTTCTAAATGAAAAGAATGAAATAGATGATACAAGTCCTGTATATGTATTTTTATATCTACTAAATAATGATTGGGCGCAATCTTCAATTATGGGTATATTTTTACAAAGATTGCTAATTTCATCTAACTTTGCAACATTACCGAACATGTGGACGACTACCAGGGCTGATAAATTGTTTTTCTTTTTTTCTAGATCAATAATATCCAGAGTATAGTCACTCTCATCAATATCAATAAAAACCGGTTTTAAATGCGCCTCACTGATTGCCTCAAAAACAACCGGGCAACAGAATAATGGAACACCTATACCAGATCCTTTTTTTAGCCCGAGCGATTTGAGAATTATATATAATGATGTTCTTCCCGAAGTTGAATAAATTGGCTCATTTTTAAAAATTTCGCGAATGTAATTATTATCAGAATTAGAAGAACCGATGATATAACTCACGCTCTTAACTAATTGTTTTAAGTCAAAATCCCAATTATAACGAGGGATTAAATTCATTCTATGAAGCATAATGCATTACTCCACAGTTTTTCCCAGCCACATTTCGTGCCATAATATGTAACAACTTCTATCACACCTATGCTCAAAAGAAGCTATGTTTCCATCGCAAATAATGCTGTCTAACAAATATAACGGTGACAAACATTTATACATTTTTAAATCAGATTCATCAAATACATGTTCTACAACCTTAATTATCCTGTATTCATTTCCACAATAATTCCACATCTGATCCATAAATAAACATCCCTCCAGTCGATGCACAGGATTAAGGGTTTGTTGAATTTCTTCTTGCGATCTTACCTTTACTCTATCTCCTACATCATATTTTGAATTATGCATATTTGCAGAACTATAATTTCCCTTCCAATACCTGGTCAACTCATTAGGTAAGACATGCCAGTACTGATCGTGGTATTTGTCCTTTAAATAACAAAGAATCTCTTTATAATACTCAAAGGGATAATGGTGGAGACTTTTCTTCTCATTATTGAAGTGCATATAATCGGGATGGGTTATAAACAAGACCACCCCACCCTTCCGGGCAATCCAATCCAATTTTTGCTTCCAGATATCGATGTTTTTTTCTTGCATCAGGATAAATAGAGTAAAATCCTGGACCAGGGTATAAGGCAGTTCTACATATCCTTTTCGATCATTATTACCGTTTACCCAGAAGGGGAAAATTGTTCGTACCCCATCGGATTGGGGTTCAAAGGGATCGGTGTCAAAAGTGGAGGCATCATATTCAATATTCAAATCAAGAAGCCATTTCAGGTTATGGTGCATGGCCGGGGAACGGAATCCCACCGCATTCCAGTCCTTGAGGTACTGGTTGATCTTGCCAGCCCGCTCCCGGAAAATCTTTTCGGACTGGTATAATTTCCCATCATGATTTAGACCGTGAACCCCTACTTCAAACCCGTTTTGAGTCAACAGGCTGCGCAACTCCGGCGACACCGGATAGCGTTCCGGCACAAAGTAAAAAGAGGAACGGAATCCAAGTTCCATTTCCAGGCGCATTAGTGTTTCGGATTTGGCATGTCCTTTTGCAGTTTCGACATCATGGGTCAACGCCAGGGCAAATTTTTTCCCCTCCGGCCAACCGTTCCAGTTTTGGGGCGGTTTTGCAGCGCCGGGGTCAATGGGCCAGATATTTTGTACCGCAGGCAATTTATGCCGGATCATCTTTCGCCGAAGGAAGATTTGTAATCTCCGGGGAATAAGCGGTTTTAGATGATAAAAAAGTTTTCTCAAAAACATATTGAATCTTTCCTGGCTGCTAATATCAGTTGTCAATATCAACCGATGTGCCGGTAAAGCAGATTCCCGGCCATTTTCAATATTGGCATGGGCATCTTTCTAAAAATGCCATAGCCACTTTCGTTTGATGTTCTTCTGTTGGCAATAAAAGAAGCGGTTTTGAGGTCGTACCGGTAATAGTTTAGCTGTTTTTTTTCTGCCCTCCAACCATCTTTATATTGGATCAAACCGGGATTATCCATTGCCGCTCTCCCGAAACAAAATTCCCGGTATCCGTTCTGACAGGACCAACAGATGATTTCCCAGGTCAAACGGCTATTGCCGTGAAGATGCAGCAGGCTTTCATCCGACGCGGCGTATTTGTGAATCACGCGATTCCCAAAATAAAAGAAGATCGCTCCGGCTATCGGAACCTCTTTGTAGCTGGCTAAAAGAACCGAACCCATCTTGTTTGCGATAATATGTTCATGTATTTTCTTGAAAAATCTAAACGGCTGGGGGGGTAAACCATGTTTCTTCCGGGTAAGACACTGGAGTCGGTAAAATTCCTGCACGGCTTGTAAGGTATCTGACAAATGCACTTGAAGATTGTTCTGGAGCGACTTTTTCAGATTGTTACGGTTGTTTCGCCGAAGATTAGAATAAATCTGTTCTTCCCCCCCATCGAGGGATAGAATATGCTGATAGCAAGAAGAACAGGGTTTCAATTCCTGTAATGCATCCCCTCCCCGGAATTCCATATATCTCCAACCGTTTTTATGAGCTTCCGGTAATATTTGCCCGATAAGTTCGGAAAAGGTGAAAGTTTCAGCCACAATCAGCTCGCAATAGTCGGAAAAAGGAAGGCACACTGCCCGGCGCCCGGTAATTCTGCTGTTGACCTGGATCAGAGGTATTAACACCTTTAATTTGTCATCTTGCATTTGCACATAATAATATGGCTCATAACCGTAAGTCTCACACAAGACCCGGGCCCAATTCGAGGTATGAAAAAAGGTATGCCCCGGCGCAGTACGGATCAAATCATTCCAGCCCTCAAAGTTCAGCGGATTTATCCGGCACAATTTTTCAGACCGGGAGAGCGTGGATACGCTTTCCCGGCCATGGAAATCAACAATCCCTGTTGTTGCATCAATGATCTCAGACATGCAAAACCTCTGCTTTGGGCATAAATTGCCCGATTGATTCTGCTACCCGCTCGATTTGCGCGCCGGTCAATTCCGGGAACATCGGCAGGGAGACAAACTCTGCCGCGCACTGCTCCGCAACCGGGTAGTCGCCCTTCTGCAATCCTAAAAATTGATAGGCTTTTTGCAGGTGCAGCGGAACGGGATAGTGGATGCCGCAATAAATTTCATTTTCAGCGAGGTAGCTGATCAATTGGTCGCGCTCCGGCGTTCGCAAGGCGTAAATGTGATAGACATGTTTCGCATATTGCGCCTCGGTGGGGGTAACCAGGTGATCCTGTTCCTTCAACAATTGGGTGTAGAGTGCGGCGTTCCGGCGGCGCCTCTCGTTCCATTCTTCGATATGTTTCAATTTGACACTCAGGACTGCTCCCTGAATCCCGTCCATGCGGCCATTCCAGCCGATCAGGTCGTGGTAATATTTTTTCGCCTGGCCGTGGTCGCGGAGTTTGCGAATTTTGTCCGCCAATTCATCATTGTTGGTAACCACCGCGCCGGCCTCGCCGTAAGCGCCCAGATTTTTCCCGGGATAAAAGCTGAAGCAGCCCAGGTCGCCGATTGATCCGGCGCGCCGGCCCTTATACTCCGCCCCGTGCGCCTGGCTGGCATCCTCAATGACGTGCAGGCCGCGGCGGCGGGCAATTTCCATCAGCGGGTCCATATCCGCCATCTGGCCGAAGAGGTGAACCGGGATGATGGCCCTGGTGCGCGGGGTAATGGCCGCTTCCAACAGTTCCGGGTCCATATTGTAGGTTTGCCCATCCACATCCACAAACACCGGCTTCGCCCCGGTAAAACTGATTGCTTCTGCGGTGGCGATGAAGGTATTGGCTGCGGTAATCACCTCATCGCCGGTCCCAATCTCCAGGGCCAGCAAAGCCATCCACAGGGCCGATGTTCCGCTGCTGACGCCCACGGCCTGGCGGGTACGGCAAAATTTTGCGAATTCTTTTTCAAACTGTTCCACAAACGGGCCGCCGGCAAAAGCGGTTTTGTCGATGACGTTTTGAATGGCGGCGCTTATTTCATCCGCAATCGACGCATATTGCGCTTTCAGGTCTAAAAATGGCACTTTCATAGGGTTTTATCTCCTTTCGATTTTCCGGATAATTCTGGCCGGGTTACCGGCAACAATGGTATTGGGCGGTACATCTTTGGTGACCACGCTTCCGGCGCCGACAATGGCATTTTCTCCCACGGTTATGCCGGCCAATATGGTGGCGTTGGAGCCCAGGGAGGCTCCTTTTTTCACCAGGGTGGGAATGCATTTCCAGTCCGCCTCCGTCTGCAAAGCGCCTTCCGGGTTGGTGGCGCGGGGGTAGATATCGTTGATGAACATGACCCCATGCGCGATAAATACATTATCTTCGATGGTAACCCCTTCGCAGATAAAGGAGTGGCTGGATATCTTACAATTCTGCCCGATCTTCGCCCCTTTCTGAATCTCTACAAAAGTGCCTATCTTAGTATTGCCGCCGATTTCGCAGCCGTAGAGATTCACAAAATCGAAGATTTTAACGTTTTCTCCTAACTTGACGTCATCCGCTATGTTCTGATGTTTCATGGATCTTCCTGTCATTATTTAATTGTTCGAAATCGAACCGATTGCCACACTGGTACCCTGCCTCGTTAACGACTGATTCGCCGCTTCCAGCACTTTTATCACATTTAATCCGACATATCCGCTGCTGCGAGGAGTTTTATTTTCCACTATGCAATGAAGAAAGTGGCGGCATTCTTCACCAAGCGCCTCATGCTCATCAATTTTGGGGATGTAAATGTCCCCGTAGCGGTAGGCATAATGAAAGTCACCGAAAGTATCATAATACCTCGGTTTTTCCACCCCTTTGTCATAAATTTTAATCTTCTCGTTGGGGCTGATGTCATCATATACCAGCATTTTTTTGGTTCCCACAAAAACCATGTTGCGTATTTTTTGGGGATCCAGCCAACTGTTGTGCAGGAAGGCGATCATTCCGTTCTCATAATGCAAAGTCATCATCGCCACGTCTTCGATCCCCTTCGTGTAATGAGCTTTTCCCTGGGCGTTTACGGATAGCGGGTTTTTGCCGAGCACATAAGTGATGATGGAAACATCATGCGGCGCCAGGTCCCAGATCACGTTGATGTCCGGTTGAAAGAGTCCCAGGTTTACCCGGGTGCTGCTGACGTACATAATCTCCCCGATCTCTCCGCTGTCGATAATCGCTTTGATCTTGTTTACCGCCGCAGTGTACTCAAAAGTATGGCCAACCATTAATACCCGCTGCCGGCTTTCCGCCGTATTAATTAAATCCTGGCACTCTTCAGAAGAACGAGTGATCGGTTTTTCCACTAAAACATGCATATCCGCCATCAGGCAGGCTTTTGCCAGCGGATAATGCGTTCCCACCGGCGTTGCAATGGCCACGGCATCCAGCTTTGCATCGAGTAAATCCTGGTAATTGGTGGTTGTTTTAATCCCCGGGAATAACGATTTCATCCGTTCGAGTTTCTTTTCATCCATATCACAACACATAACCATATCACAATTTTTAGTGCTTCTGAAATTGCGAATCAAATTGGGTCCCCAGTACCCACAGCCAATAACCCCGGTTTTCACCATAACTCATCCCCTTTCCGGTTTTAGAGTCCCGATTTTCTATTAAACAGCACCATGGCGGTTTTAAAGATAATTTTTACATCCAACCAGATGGAACGATGCCGGATATATTGCAAATCCAGCCGAACCATTTCATCGAAGGTCGTCTTATTGCGCCCGTACACCTGCCATAGCCCGGTAACCCCCGGCGGCGTCTCGGTAATCCGGCGCAGGTGCCAGGGTTCGTACAATTCTACCTCGTAAGGAATGGGCGGGCGGGGACCTACCATGCTCATGGTTCCGTTCAGCACGTTGAAAAACTGCGGCAGCTCATCCAGGCTGCTGCTGCGCAGAAACCGCCCCACCGCGGTAATGCGCGGGTCGTCTTTGAGTTTATAAAGCGGGTCGTTGGCGTTGCCGGTGTTCACCTCTTCATTCTTGCCCTGGATGAGCTTTTGGATGTACTCCCGGTGAATGCGGTCATCGTTGTTAACCCGCATGGTTCTGAATTTGTAACAAGTGAACAACTTTCCGCGGTAACCTACCCGTTTCTGTTTGAAAAAGACCGGTCCCCGGGAGGTGAGCTTGATCAGAAGCGCGATAACCAGTATCACCGGCAGGAAAAGGAGCGTTCCGCTTCCGGCGGCGGCCAGGTCCATCACCCGCTTCAAGAATGGGTAGGCAAAGGGCAAATTATCGGGGAAATCCGCCTCCGACGGCGCCGGAGCGCCCAGGGGTTCCGGCTCCTGGGAGAGGGAAAAGATCTTCCAGTTGAAATAAAAATTATCCTCCTCCGCTAACACCGGGGAGGGGCTTTGGCTATGCGTGAAAGGTAATGAATTCCCAGAAGCGCTTGCGACCATTGCCGGGTTCGATATGTGCTCTGCCAAAACGATGCCTTGTAAGCGAAAATCGTGTTCCGGCCGGGTAAGGGAAACCGTGGAAAACGAGATGGTTTTCAATAAAGTCAGGTATTCCGACTTGAGCTGATCCGAAAAAAAGCGGTAGAGTTTCCGGAAGATTTTCTCCACAACCGCTTTGGCGCCTTCCGGGGAGGTATCCATCAGCAGGATGGAGACGCGGTAATCTTCTGAGAGGCACTTGAGGTCGATTTCGCGGGTATTGTCGGTAATGATGGCTACCAGGTGAGAGAGAAACCACTGGTACTTATCTTTGCAAACCAGGCCAGGCTCCCGGAAATGCTCGGAAAGGTCGATAACCACGCAAAAGGAGGTGTGCCGGTTTCTTTCACTGCGGCAGCGCTCCCATTTGGCCAGCAGATGGAAGTCTTCCTCCACAAACCAGCCATGAGCCTTGGTAATCAACGAGTGTAACTTGCCCTCGCCGTATTTCAAAAGGTGCGAGACTTCTGCTAACTCCATCTTTTCCCTCCGTGGTGGCGATGGTTCATTCAGAATTGAAAATCCCGATTCGTATCACTTATGATCTTTTTTCTTAAGTGAATCGCCGAATTCTTCGCCGCCCGGGCGGTGGGGAGGCAGGCTTTTAGGCCCCTCGTCCGTGTAAGCGTAGCTGTAACCGTAACTATAACGGTAGCGGTCGGACAAATTCTGAATTTCGACCCCGTTGATGACGCTGCCGAGAATATTCATCCCGAACTGTCTCATACTGCGCACTGCCCACGCCAGGCTTTCTTTAAAGGTCACCTCCGGACGCACCACCAGGATCGCGTCTTTGATGAAACCGCCCAGCACGAACACGTCCGCGGTGCAGGTGAGCGGCGGGGTGTCGATGAACACGTAATCGTAGTAAGAGGAAATCATTTCCAGGAAATTCCTGAATTTTGTCGAATCGAACAGCTCCACGGAATCATGATGATGGTCCCCCGCCGGAATCACGTCAAGGGTGGCGTGGGGAATGCCGAACTCCTTCAATGGTTTGTAGATTGGAGCGGCGGTCGCGTCTTCTTTGGTCAGAAAATCGACCAATCCCGGTGCGCCGGCAGGCAGGTGGAAGAACTTGCGGAGTTTGGTTTTCCTGCGGTCGCATTCGATCAGCAGAATCCGTTTGCCGGAAAGCGCCAGGCAGATCGAAAAATTGGTTGCCACGGTGGTTTTGCCGGTATTTTGTTCGCAACTGGTGAACAGGATGATGTTCCGATCCTGGAGCAATTGGGGCAATTTGGCGCGCATTACCAGGTAGGATTCCTTGTACCCCAACTGGTTGTTGGCCAGTAAACCGATATGGTTGTCGATGGTGAAACTGCCAGCGATTTTTTTACCCAGTGATTTGGGATATTTCGGCAAAATGGCCAGGATGGGTAGCTGCAAGCGGTCTTCGATCTCGTCTAACTGGCGCACTTTTTTGCCATAAAATTCCAGGATGAACACCTGGCTGAGACCGACCATGGCTCCCATAAAGAGCGCCGCTGCCAGAGTGAAGAGCTTGCGGGGTTTGACCGGTTTCAACGGCAGGGCGGCCGTCTCCACGATCACGATGTCCTGCAGCTTGGATAGCTCCGACATGCGCATTTCTTCGCGCTTGTCCAGCAGCAGAACGAACATTTTCTCATAGGTTTTTTTCTGGCGGGTCAAATCCGTGAGGATGTTTTCCTGCCGGGGGAAATTCTTGACTTTCTGGGTGTAGCGCCAGATCAATCCCTGCAAATCCGCCTGCTTTTTTTGCAGCGACCGGATGATGATGTCATAAGAGGCGATGGTGTTCTGATTGAAATTCGCCAGGTTCGTCTCGATCTCGGCGATCCGCCGGTTTAGCGCCTGCACGTCCGGGTGGTCGCCGGTGCGCTTTTCCAGCAGCGCCAGGCGCTCCAGTTCCGCGTCGGAAAGCTGGCGCAGCAGGGTAGAGAAGGGAGTATTTTCCCCATCGGTTTGCAAGGGGGTTAAATAGGTCTGGTCGAAGTATCCTTTGGATTGTAATTCCTTTTTCAGGGCCTCGTATCGGCTGAGGTATTCGGTTAATTCCAGGTCGGTTTTGATTTTTTCCGCTTCCAGGGTGCTCAAGAATTCCGCCGCATTGGTGGAAGTGGCGTCAATCTCCAAAATCTGGTTTTCTTCTTTGAACGCGCTCAGCGCCGCTTCCGATTCTTTCAGCTTCTGGGAAACCTCTTCTAACTGCTGATCCACAAAATTAAAGGAGTAGCGAATGGTTTGCTGCTTGTGTTCCAGGCGGGTTTCCCGGAATTTCTCCGCCACGGTGTTGGCGATCCGCTGCGCCATCTGCGGAGAGGCGGATTGGTAAGCGATCCTGAATAGGCTGGTTTTCCGCAGCGCCTGCACGGTAATGCCTTTTCCCAGTTGATTGGCAACCGCGCCGGGGTTGACGATCCGTAAAAAGTATTCCGCCCCCGGCGGCGCCCGGGTAAAATCCACCGCGCAATGCAAGTCGGCCAGGTGGATTTGGGTAGCCGGGGTATTCAGAGCGGTTTTCAGCAGCAAGTTGTTCTTCTCGTCGTACACTTCCAGGAGGCTGTTTTCGCTCACCCGAATGCGCAGGATTCTTTCTTTCAGTTCTTCGGCGGTCTGTAGGGAGGAGATTTGCACCGGCGGAATGGCAGGGCCGGGAAACGAGGCGGCAGCACGCTGCTGGTACTCCAGGAGGGGAATTTCGTACTTCCGGGAATCGCCGCCCGGGAGAATCACCTTATCGACGATGATGTTCAGCCCTAATTCCGCCACCACTTTTTCCAATACCGGGCGGGTTTTCAGGATTTCGATCTCGGTTTCGATCTCATCGGGGGACTGGATTTGCACGATCTTGGCGAAATCATCCCGGGAACGTTCATCCAGGGGCTTTTCTTTTTTGATCAGCACGGCAGATTCATACACCGGCTCGGCCAGGAAGATGTACAGAAAGGCCAGGATCAGCATCAAGAGCATGGAAAATAGCAGGGTAAACTTTCGCCGCAGGAGAATTTGAAATATCTCGCTCAAGCGGACCTCGGGCGTCCCGCTCCGTTCCTGGAATCCTGCATCCATTAGTTTGCCGTTGTCCATGCGCATATTCCCCGGCAGTATAAAGAAAAAAATCACATATTATACTAAAAAATCACTCTCGCTTCCGCTGTCCGTGGCGCTAAACCCCGCAGTTTTTCACTGCCAGGGGTTCGTTCAACCGGTTACGACGCCTGAAATGGTTTCCCCCCCCCGGTATTAATGTCCGGAGATCAATAGAAAGAGAAAGCCACCAAACCTTCGCGCGTGCTAAGCAGAAAATCAACCTTATGGCCTCCCTTTTGGCTTTTTCAAAGAAGCCAGATAAATTTGCCGCCCCTGAAGGGCCGCCTTTCACAGCGCGACGCCAAAACTGGTTAAATATAATACAACCGCTCATAAGGGTAAAGCTTCATAAAGTAGCAATTTCGCGAAAAAATTATCATTGATTTACGACAACACTATTCTCTGAATCCATCCCTGGTCATTTGCTTCTATCGCCTTATTTTAACAAAGATCGTACCATGTAGCCGGGTATTGTGAAAATAGCTGCCCGGCGGGGAGAGGGAGCTTTTTAGCGCCTTGTAATCGTTGAACCTGGGAACTTCCACATCTTCTTTCTAAAACGGCGACAGCTCCGGCAGGGTC
>CAZFVV010000152.1:0-11822 GCA_964522165.1 uncultured Calditrichaceae bacterium | reverse complement strand
CATTAATCTTGCGGGAATTTATTCCCGCGTAGTGTGCTTCGCGTAACATGAGTTAATAAGCAGGCGCAGATAAAATTACTTCCCGTCTTACCCCTTTGGGGATTTTCATCCCGGCCATCGTTCGACTGAGCTCACGACGAAGCTCGGGATGGCGCGGTAAATGTTCCCCTTCCCGGAAGGCCGGGAAGGGGACACCCCGACCGCCCCGAAGTGGCAAGTCCCGCGGGGGTAAACAGGCCGGGTTGGGGCTTCGTCGTGAGCTCAGCCGAACGGTGGTTGAGTGGCGTCCGCTGCTCAGTTCTGGTGTGTAACCACCCCTGGTTTGCTTACGGCGCAGCCGTCACTTCGTGGCTGGACGCTTCGTAAATCTTTCCCCTCCTGGCAAAGGAGGGGAATTTCTCGATTCCCGAAAATTTCAAAATACCGGCTTGCTTTTTGTGATCGAATCGTTTAATTTGGGGCGGTTAAAATGATAAGTTATTGATGAAGCAGCTAAAAATAACATTGTTCGGTATCTTACTGGCGGCGCTTGCGGTGTATGCAGACGCGGTGATCATTGAATTTAGCGGAGAGCCTTCAGAGGATAAAATCGTTCTCACCTGGAAAACCAGCGAAGAGAACGACATCGACCTTTTCATTGTCGAAAGAAGCGCCAATAACCGGGATTTCAAAAAAATCGGTGAAGTATCTCCCAGGGGAAATAATAGCGAATACCAATATATCGATGGCAATTTGGCGGGGCTTAAGAATATCTATTATTACCGTTTGCGCGTTCGCAACAAGGACGGCACTTTTCAACTGACGGAGTCGATTACGGTAATGCTCAAAATTAGCAGCTTTGCCAAAACCTGGGGCAGTATTAAAGCCCTCTTCCAATAAGATCAACCGCCTCCACGCCCCTCACTTTAAGCACCTTTACCATGGATTCAAACTCCTGACCTAATATTGGAAAAAGGCGCATTCTCGAATCCGCAGATCGAGCGTCTAATCCCAAAGACCGGATGGAAGTAAATAGACCTTGAAAAAGCGGAAAGGGGAATTTTTTTTCTTTAAGAGCGAAAATTCTGACAAGAACAAAGATTTCAAGTTTATTTTGAGGAAGTATTGACAAAAATAGGCGATTTGGTTATTTTCTTCCATTCCAGTGGTAAATTATTAAGCTTCGACAGCAAATAGAGGTTCTGATACGATGAAAAAGAAACCGACAATTCTATATGTTAATCCGAATAACTCCTCCGAAATCAAAGAATTCAATCTTTCGTTCAAGAAAATTGCCCTGATTTCCCTCGCTTGTTTTGCCATTATCGTTCTGCTGCTCAAATATTCAGTGGATTTTATCATCGACTTCAGCCAGAACTCCACGATCAACCAGCTTAAAAAGGAAAATTTAGTTCTTAAAGAAGAGTTGGAAAAGATCGGGACAAAGATTCATGAAATCCGCGCCAGCATCGGTTTTTTGGAAGAACGGGACGATCAAATTCGCACCATGCTGGATTTGCCGCCCATTAATTCCGACGTGCGCCAGGTGGGGATCGGGGGGGCCAATGCCGACCCGGCAAGCCATTTGAACCTCAATGAACTCTCCTTTGGGAATGAACTCCTGCAAAACTTGAATCTTCTCGACAAACTGGAGCGCGAAGTTCGCTTAGAGAAGAACAGTTACCAGAAATTATTAGCCACCGTGGAGCGCCGCCAGGATTCTCTGCGCTACCTGCCGGTGCTGGTTCCGGTGCTGGATGCTTATCTGTCCAGCGGATTCGGAAACCGGCGGCATCCCATTCACCGCCGCATTCATTTCCACCGGGGAATCGACCTGGCCGGGCAACGCGGCACTCCCATCATTGCCCCGGCCGATGGCTACGTGGTAGCGGCCGGCCAAAACGGCGGCTACGGCTTGTTCGTTCAACTGAATCACGTGTACGGCTTTGAAACCTACTTCGGCCACATGAACAAAATTTACGTGCGCAAAGGCCAGTTCGTGAAACGGGGAGATAAAATCGGCGAAGTGGGCAGCAGCGGGCTGGCAACCAGTTCCCATCTGCATTACGAAGTGCATTACAAGGGTAAAGCCCAGGATCCCCGCAAGTTTATCTTGAATGACATTCAATATCAGTATGATGAGGAATTCGAAGAATAAGCTCTTCCTGCAAAACCGAAATTGTAATGCGCTTCCGCTGCCGCCGAAGCGCATTTTTTTTGCCTGCTGCCTTTGGTATTATCAGTTGTTTTTCCCGCGCCGATTATTTATTTTCGCACGACCTTTTGGCTTAATGGATACACGTTCAAACCAGGGCGGCTTCTTTAAAGCGCCCGGGGTGATCAAATGAAAGACCGCATCGTGGTGATTATTCCCGCCCGCTACGCTTCTACCCGGCTGCCCGGCAAACCCTTGATCCCCCTGCGCGGCAAACCGATGATCCGCTGGGTATATGAAAGAGCTGCGCAAATCCCCGGGGTGAACCGGGTTTTGGTGGCCACGGACGATTCCCGTATTTTGGAGGCGGTGCGGGATTTCGGGGGAGAAGCCTGTTTAACCCCCGCGGAAATTCGCAACGGCAGCGAGCGGGTGGGATTTGTGGCCCGCGGCCTGGAGGCGGAAATCTTGGTCAATTTGCAGGGCGACGAGCCGCTGATCTCTACCCGGGCGGTGGGAGAGGCGGTAAGGAAGTTGTTGGATGATCCCCGCCCGGTCGCGGCGACCCTGGGCTATCCCCTGAAAACCGAAGCAGAGTGGCGCAACCCCGCGGTCGTAAAGGTGATTACCGATTCTAATGGAAATACCCTGTATTTCTCCCGCGCTCCCATTCCCTTTCACCGCGATGAGGAATTTTCCCCCCTGCCGCGCTTGTACCGCCATATCGGGGTGTACGTGTTCCGCAAAACGTTTCTGATGGAATTTTTGAGCTGGCCGGAAGGGACGTTAGAAGCCCGGGAAAAACTGGAACAACTTCGCATTCTGGAGCGCGGATATTCCCTGAAATTAGTGGAAGCGGACACGCTTTCCCCGGGAGTGGACACCCCGGAAGACGTGCCGGCGGTAGAGAAGCTGCTGGAAATGCAAAGTGAAAAGTGAAAAATGAGAAGTGAGAAGTATGAAGTGAAAAGCCGTACGACTGTTTAATGACAACGAATGACGCGCAGCAAATGGCAGCGAAGCGAAATGACGATTTTATGACGCGCAGCAAATGACCATGAAAAGACAAAAACAAATCGTTAGAGGTCTGAATTGGTGAATAATCTCGACGTTCCCTCTCGGGCTAAATTTATTTTTATGACCGGCGGGGTGGTTTCCTCGCTGGGAAAGGGGATCACTTGCGCCTCCCTGGGAATGCTGCTCAAATCCCGGGGGTTAAAGATCACGATTATGAAGATCGATCCTTACATCAACGTCGATCCGGGAACCATGAGCCCCTACCAGCACGGAGAAGTCTATGTTACCGAAGACGGGGCGGAGACGGACCTGGACCTGGGGCATTACGAGCGCTTCATCGACGAAAACATGTCGCAGATGAACAATATCACCACCGGGCAGATTTACAATACCGTAATTTCCAAAGAACGCCGCGGCGATTACTTAGGAGCCACGGTACAGGTCATTCCCCATATTACCGATGAGATCAAGAGCCGCATCGTTCTGCTGGCCCGGCAATCCAACGCCGACGTTATCATCGTGGAAGTGGGGGGAACGGTGGGGGACATCGAAAGCCAGCCTTTTTTAGAAGCTATCCGGCAATTTTGCTTAGAATATGGTTCGAAAAACACCGTTAAAATTCACCTTACCCTACTGCCCTATATCAGCAGCGCCGGGGAAATCAAAACCAAGCCTACCCAACACAGCGTCATGCGCCTGCGGGAGATCGGGATCCAGCCGGATTTTCTGATCTGCCGCACCGACCGCACTCTGGACAAGAGCACCAAAGCCAAGATCGCCCTGTTCTGTAACGTAGAAGCCGAGGGGGTTATCGAAGCCATCGACGTGGAAACCATCTATGAGGTTCCCCTGCGCCTGGCTGCGCAAAACCTGGATGACCTGGTCATCGAAAAGTTAGGGCTTAGCGCGCCCGCCCCGGCAGCAGATTTGGCATTACTGGAGACGGTTATTCGCAAAATAAAATCCCCGGCGCGAAAGGTTGACATTGCCATCTGCGGAAAATATACCCAGTTGCACGACGCTTACAAGAGTATCATCGAAGCATTCGTTCACGCCGGGGTGGCCAACGACGCCGGGGTTCGGTTACGCTGGGTAGATTCGGAAGAAATCGAGCGCCAGGGGGTGGAACCCTTCCTCACCGGCGTCAGCGGCATTCTGGTGCCCTACGGATTCGGCCACCGCGGCATCGAAGGAAAGCTGGCGGCGATCCGTTACGCCCGGGAGAGCAAGGTTCCTTTTTTTGGCATTTGCTTAGGAATGCAGTGCGCGGTGATCGAATTTGCCCGCAACGTGTGCGGTTTGAAACACGCTAACAGCTCCGAATTTGACCCGGCGACGCCCGACCCGGTCATTCACATTATGGAATCGCAAAAAGCGGTGCAGCAGAAGGGCGGCACCATGCGCCTGGGCACTTATCCCTGCGTGACGGTGAAGAAAACCCTGGCGCAGAAAATTTACCAGAGCGAAATTATCATCGAGCGCCACCGCCACCGTTACGAACTGAACAATGATTACCGGCGCATCTTTCAAGAACACGGGATGATCCTGAGCGGGCTTTCCCCGGACGGCAACTTAGTGGAAATGGTCGAACTGGGCGATCACCCTTTCTTCGTGGGATGCCAGTTTCACCCGGAATTGAAGAGCCGGGTAATGCGCCCGCACCCCATCTTCGTGCATTTTGTGAAGGCCGCGCTGGAGGTAGGGTGACGGACACAGAAGGGGCGAAGCATTCCCGGGAAAAGCGTACAGTTTTCCGGAAAAAACCGTGCACGGAATGCTTCGCCCATACACAGAACAGGAGAGTACCCATGAAACGCAACGACATTATCACCGGGCTTCCCTTTTTAATTCTTTTGTTCTTAAGTTTGTTGACGGCAACCAGCCAGGTTCTTGCCCATTGCGACGGCCTGGATGGCCCGGTCGTTAAAGCCGCCCAAAAAGCGCTGGAAAGCGGCAACGTGAACCTGGCGCTGATCTGGGTGCAAAAAGACGATGAACCCGAAATCCGAAAGGCCTTTCAGCAAACGCTGGAGGTGCGAAAACTTAGCTCCGCAGCCCGGGAACTGGCCGACATGTATTTCTTCGAGACGCTGGTGCGCATCCATCGAGCCGGGGAAGGGGCGCCTTATACCGGCCTGAAACCTGCCGGGCGGAACCTGGGCCCCGTAATTCCGGCTGCAGACCGGGCGCTGGAAGACGGTTCGGCGGAACCCCTGCTGATACTGCTGAACGAGGCAATGCAGCAAGGAGTTCAGGAACATTTTGACCACCTGACGGCTCAAAAGCATTTCAATCCGAATGAGGTGGAGGCCGGAAGAGAATTCGTAAGAGCGTACGTGGAATTCGTTCATTACCTCGAGCGGCTGTATGAAGCGGCGGCGAAGCCGGCTTCCGGCCATTTCCACGATTCGGAGGAAACCGGGTTGCACAAGGAAGGGCATTGATGAGTCAGGTTCGAATCACCGAGCGCCTCAGCGTGGGCGCCGGGCAGCCGCTCGCCCTCATTGCCGGCCCCTGCGTGGTCGAGAATGAGAAAATGATCCTGCACACCGCGGAATCCATCGCCAAAACCGTGCGCGACCTCCCGGTGCAGTTCATCTTCAAAGCATCCTACAAAAAAGCCAACCGGTCTTCGTTGAAGGGCTTCACCGGGATCGATTTTGCGCAGGCGTTGGGAATATTGGAAAAAGTGCGCCGGGAATTCAACCTGCCGGTGCTCACCGACATCCACAGCGAGTTAGAAGCCCCGGTGGTCGCGGAAGTGGCGGAGGTGCTGCAAATTCCCGCGTTTTTGTGCCGCCAGACCGATCTGTTGCTGGCCGCCGGGCGCACCGGCAGGGCGGTGAATATCAAAAAGGGGCAGTTTCTCGCGCCGGAAGACATGCAAAACGCCGCCGAAAAAGTAGCCGGAACCGGCAACACCCGCATTCTCCTGACCGAGCGAGGGACCACCTTCGGATACCGAAACTTGGTGGTGGACATGCGCGGGCTGGTGATCATGGCCCGCAGCGGTTACCCGGTGGTGTACGACGCCACTCACAGCGTGCAGATTCCCGGCGGAGAAGGCAACGCCAGCGGCGGCCAGCCGGAGTTCATCCTGCCCCTGGCGCGGGCGGCGCTGGCTACCGGCGCGGTGAGCGCCCTGTTCATGGAAGTGCATCCCGATCCGCCCAACGCCCTCAGCGACGCCCGCTCGCAGTTAGCGCTGGAAAAATTCCCGGAAACGATCCGGCAACTGGTGGATCTGTATGGAGTGGTGCAGAAAATGGGAAGATAGTTCGATCCTTTAAATCCGGATTCTTTAGTCCATGGAATCATTGACATTTCAAGGAGTCAAATATCACGAATAAAACCATAAAGGCTGTCTGATAATGATGAAAAAACACTTCTATCTATACTTTCTGTTAATGCTCGCCATTACCCTCAACCTCTACGGGCAGGGAGAATGGACCATCCTGAACAAACCGACCACCAAGGATTTAATCGATCTGCATTTTCTTGACAACCAGCAGGGGTGGGCGGCCGGGGAGCAGGGCATCATCCTCAAGACCATTGACGGCGGGGAAAGTTGGGTAGAACAGGTTTCCAATATCGATGACAGCATTATCGATATTTTTATGCTGAATGCGAACTTTGGCTGGGCTTTGGCCAATTTCTACCCGACAGAGAATGATACCACTTACGGAACCATTATGCTAAAGACCAGCAACGGCGGGGATACCTGGGAGCAGGAAGTGTTTCCGGAAGAATTTCTCTACACGGTAGTGTTTTTCGATTCCCTGAGAGGCTGGCTGGGCGGGGATTTCGGAACGATCCTGGGAACCACTGACGGCGGAAGCACCTGGCTCCAGGCAATCATTGATCCGGGGCCGGGAGCACAATATCCCATTCAAAATTTCAAATTTTTTTCCCCCCAATACGGCTTTGCCATGGGCGGGAAGTTTGATATTTGGGGGGTAATCTGGAAGACTACCAATGGCGGCCAGCGCTGGACTCCCAAAGTAGTAGGCCCGGAACCTTACTTTGACATGCATTTCAAGGATTCCCTGAACGTGATTGCTATCGGCGGCGATTTTGATTTAGGCTCCAGGAGAGCTCAAACCACCAACGGCGGCGACACCTGGGCGTATGTTTACCTGGCCATCTTTGGCCAGGCGCGGGCGCTCTCTTTCCGCACTGAGACGGAAGCCTGGGCGCCCCTGGGGTTTACCGGCACTTATATGTATTCTCTTGACGGGGGGATAAACTGGACCGACCTCTATACCCCGGACAGTTCCGCCATTTATGACCTGGTGTTTACCGATTCCTTAACCGGTTTTGCAGTGGGGGCCTACGGCACGGTTTTAAAATACACCTCGCCGCTGGTGACACTCTCGCCCGAACCGGTTCTTGTGTCGGCGACAATGATTCTTTATAAGAATTATCCCAACCCCTTCAATCCCTCCACCACTATCAGATTTCGGATTGGGGATTTCCCCGGGGGGGCAGGTGGATTTGCCCGTCTGGAAGTTTTCGATATTGCCGGTAGGAAAGTGGTTACCCTTGTGAGCGGAAATAGACCGCCCGGTGAGTATGAAGTGCAATGGAACGGGCATAATGAAAACGGGCAGGAAGTAAGCAGCGGTCTGTATATTTACCGCCTGCGGGTATCCCCAAAGGGGCAGGCTGTTTCCTCAGCGGAAACAAGGGTTTTTGAGCAATCGCGGAAGATGTTGCTGATCAGGTGAAAGGGGGGTTGCCTGGTGGACAGTTTATTGTTTGTTGATGAACCATTTTTTAGCGTTTTCATTATAGGAGTAATCCTTGAAAAACCATTTTGAGGTTGCAATGATTGATACGGAAGTCGATCTGTTGGAAACCGCCCGCCGGGTAATTACCCTGGAAGCGGAAGCGGTGTACCAGCTTTTGGATGAGCTGGATGAACGATTTGTCAAGGCGATTGACATCATTTATAATTGCAAGGGGCGGGTGATCGTCACCGGGCTGGGGAAAT
Organism: uncultured Calditrichaceae bacterium; assembly: GCA_964522165.1. Lineage (GTDB taxonomy): Bacteria > Calditrichota > Calditrichia > RBG-13-44-9 > J075 > JABWBP01. The sequence continues at coordinate 3,678 of CAZFVV010000152.1, read as the reverse complement.
CCGGCGCGGTGGGGCGCAAAGTCGCCGCCACCCTGGCCTCTACCGGCACCGCTTCGTATTTTTTGCACGCTTCCGACGGGGTTCACGGGGACATCGGCATTGTGCATAAAGACGACGTGGTGATTTGCTTCTCCAAAAGCGGCAATTCCGACGAGCTGTTCAACCTGCTGCCGGTGTTCAAACGCATCGGCGTACCGATCATTTCCATCACCGCCAACCCGGATTCCGCCCTGGCGAATCACAGCACCCTGGTGCTCAATATCGGCGCTAAAGAAGAAGCCTGCCCCCACGACCTGGCCCCCACCACCAGCACCACCGCCATGCTGGCGCTGGGAGACGCCCTGGCCATGGCGCTGCTGGAAAAGCGGCGATTCACCCGGGAGGATTTTGCCTTCCTCCATCCCGCCGGAACCCTGGGGCGGCGCCTGCTGTTGAAAGTGAACGACCTGATGGAAACCGGCGAGCGGGTCGCAACGGTATCTTTAGAAGCCTCCATGAAGGACGCAGTGCTGGAAATGGCCTCCAAACGCGGGATTTGCGTGGTGGTCAGCGAAGACAAGAAAGTGTTGGGAGTGATCACCACCGGGGATTTAAACCGCCTGGTGGAGCGCACCGAGCAGTTTTTCCACATTCCGGTAAGGGAGGTGATGAATTCCTCACCCAAGATCATCGAAGAGGGTACCCTCGCCTACACCGGTTATAAAAAAATGGAGGAGTACCGGGTCATTGCCATGCCGGTGGTCAACCCCCAAAAAGAAGTGATCGGGGTCATTCACCTGCATGACATTATGCGGGCAGGGATTGTCTGAGTGCGCAAGTGTTTTGGTGTTCCGGTGTTTGAATGACCAGGCCCGCGAATGTCGAAAACTTGAACACTCTAACACGTGAACACTAAAACACCCCAATACCATTCTCGAATATGAAGATGAAGCGATTAACCATTTTGATCCTTGCAGGGATCATTTGTTGCGCCTGTAGCGACCACCGGGAAGAGCCTTCCGGGGCCGGCGCGGCGGCGGAAAACCGGGATTTGCCGGACCAGGAAAGCTGGGAATCCACCATTATTATCACCCGGGAGGGGCGGCGGATGGCGGAAGTATGGGCGGGTTACATCGCGGTTTATAACAAATCCAACCAGACCGTATTAAAAGACAGCGTCCACGTGGATTTCTTCAATCGCGAAGGCCAGCCCACCTCGGTTTTGACTTCCCGGCAAGGGGTTTACTACCAACTGACCCGGAATTTAACCGCCGCGGGCAACGTCGTGGTGGTTTCTAACGACGGGGTTATTCTGGAAACCGAAGAGTTGATGTGGGATAATCAAAAACAAAAAGTGGTAAGCGACGTGACGGTCAAGTTCACCACCGCAACCGATACCCTGATCGGCGATTCGTTCATCTCCGACCCCGATCTTTCTAATTATGAGATCCGCAATGCCCGGGGGTATTCCCGGCGGGTGGTGCCGCTGGAGAAGTAGAACTATGCTGGATGGTCGATGCTGGATACTCGATAAACTAACCAACACTTTAATACCCAAACACTAAAACACTCATAACACCGAAATACGATCCCTTCCAAAATGCGCTACCTTTTCATCCTGGCCAGCCTGATCGGTTGCCTCTCCTTTTCGGCAAATCTGCCTGCCCAGCCCTCGCGGCTGGAGCTTATACACGCGGACGTCAACCGGGGACAACTTTCCCAGGAGCTGGAAGAGCTGAGAGTGTTAGAGGGGAACGTGCACGTGCGGCAGGATACCGTGGAGATTTTCTGCGACCTGGCCACCTATTATTCCCGGCAGCAAAAACTGGTGCTGGAGGGAAACGTGCGCATTTACCGCGGCCCGGAAGTGCTGTTCGCCCAAACCGTAACGTACTATGAAAACCGCAAGCTGGCTATCTCGCAGGGAAACGTTCGGGTTCAGCGCCCCGGCCAGGAAATGCGCTCCCAATACTTAGAATACTATTACGATACCGACCGGGCCTTCGCTAAAACGAATTTATTGTTGATCGACGAAGATTCCCGCGCCCGGGTAAGCGCGGCGGAGGGAGAGTATATTCCCCAGGAAAATCGCAGCCGGGTGGAGAACAACGCCCATTTTTGGCAGGTGGACAGCAGCGGAAGCGATACCCTGCACATTTACGCCCGGCTGATGGAATACTTTTTTGCCCCGGAGCGGAAAGCGGTCGCCCGCGATTCGGTGCGGATTCTTCGCGGGGATTTGACCGCCCGCTGCGATTCTGCGGTATATTGGCTGGATAAGGAGCAGGTTTTTCTGGAGATCGATCCCCGGTCGTGGCAGCAGAACAACGAATTATTCGGCCGCCAGATGGAGCTGGACCTTGCGGGAATGGAGCTGCGCAAAATTACCGTGCGCGGTCAGGCCAACGCGGTTTCAGCGGAGGATTCCACGCTGCAAAAAGTCAATCGCCTCACCGGGCAGGAAATCATCGGGTTTATCGTGAACCGGAAAATAGACCAGTTGTGGGCGATCAACAACGCCCGCAGCCGTTACTATATAAAGGATCAGGAGAGCGAGCAGGGCTTCAACGTCGCCTCGGCGGATACTATCCGGCTCTTTTTTAAGGAAGGGGAGTTGGACCACATCAACGTGCACGGGGGGGCGCAGGGAATTTTTTACCCGGTAGATTATAAAGGAACCATCGAAACAGAATATTAAAAGAGTGATGGTGTTCAAGTGTTTTGGTGTTATCGTGTTTTCGTGTTTTGGTATGGAGGCGTGATCCCACGAAAATACTATAACACTAAGATACCAAAACACTAAAACACTCGAACGCAAAGGTTTAAAAATGCCAGAAACAGCACCCCGGGAGAATCATAATCACTCGATCTTACGCTCGGAAAGCCTGGTCAAAATTTACGGCAAGCGCAAGGTGGTGAATGACGTCAGCCTGCAAGTGAAACAGGGCGAGATCGTCGGGCTGTTGGGGCCGAACGGGGCGGGGAAAACCACCTCGTTTTATATCATCACCGGCTTGATCCGGCCCGACGCCGGTAAAATCTTCATCGACGATGACGATATTACCAACCTGGCCATGTATAAACGCGCCCGCCGGGGAGTGGCCTACCTGCCCCAGGAAGCTTCCATTTTCCGCAAATTGACCGTGGAAGAAAACCTGCTGGCAATTATGGAGGTGCTGAAGTTCCCCCGGGCGGTGCGCAAGCAGCGTTCCCGGGAATTGATGGAAGAGCTGCGGATCAGCCATATCGCTAAAAACAAAGGATACAATCTTTCCGGCGGGGAACGGCGGCGAACCGAAATCGCCCGCGCCCTGGTAAACAATCCCCGCTTCATTCTGCTGGATGAGCCGTTTGCGGGGGTGGACCCCATCGCGGTGCAGGATATTCAGAGCATCGTGAAAAAGTTAAAAGAAAAGAACATCGGAATCCTGATTACCGACCACAACGTTCACGAGACCCTCTCCATCACCGACCACGCTTATCTTTTGTTCGAGGGACAGGTGCTCAAGCAGGGCGACAGCGAATTCCTGGCCAACGACCCGGAAGCGCGCAAACTCTACTTAGGCGAGGACTTTCGCCTGAGCCGGTGAAGAAGGCAGGAGCGGAGCAGGTGGCAGGCGCAGGAGCAGGTGGCAGGAGCAGGGGCAGGTGGCAGGAGCAGGGGCAGGTGGCAGGAGCAGGGGCAGGTGGCAGGAGCAG
>CAZFVV010000151.1:0-12003 GCA_964522165.1 uncultured Calditrichaceae bacterium | reverse complement strand
GATCCAGCAATTGTTGAATTGCATCAACCTCATCCCGGGCAAGGCTGTTAAGAAACTCTTTTTTTGTCATATCGCCTGACAAGAGGGTTTTTCGCTTTGAATTTAATGCTGCCGAACAAGCTAATTGGTGGAAATGATACCGGCAAGAAAAAAGTATCGGATTTTTTCTCCTACAACCGGTTCAACTGCTTCAAAGCCCGGTACTTCAGCCGGTACATGCGCAGTTTGTTAGGGAGGCGGTCGTATTTCTGCCATTTTTCGGCATACTCCAGGAAAAACCGCTCCCCGGTAAGGCGATGGAGCAATTGCAACTGGTTATTCACCAGCCGGAAATAGAGAATCGTCGCAGGGTCTAATTTGGGGTAAAAGGGTTCGCTGCAGAGGTTGTATTTGATCCAGTAGCCGAGGTCGTAACGCGGCAGCGCGCCCTTTAATCCCTCGATTCCCGCTTCGAACAGGCGTTTGGCAAAAGCGTTTTCTTTCACCGCCCGCACGTAATCATACAAACCGAACAGCGAGAAGATTGCCCCGTCCAGCACCCCGGTCAGGAAGGGCGCGGGATACTCTTCGTAGATAGCACCGAATTCGGTAAAGGTAGTGACCCCGCCCTCCTTCGCGGGAATTTCATAAATTTTCAGGGCCTTGGTTGCCGCAGCCAAATACTTTTTCTCCCCGCTAAGCTGGTAGCCGCGCAGCAGAATGGAAATTCCCCGGCTCTGGGAAAACGCCGAAGGCCAGGGATGCTCGATGCGGAATTCCGGTTTGGGAACCTCGGTCAGCCAGTAGTCGCCCCGGCGCGCGTCGGAGCGGCGGTTGGCGTAGAACCAATCCACGATTTGCAGAAAGCGGTTTCGATCCCCGGGGGATTGGGTTTTCAGGTAGGTGTGAAAGATCGCCAGCCCGAACTGGCCGATGGAGATGGGATAGTAGATCAGCTTACGCTCCGCCACGTCGATGTAGGTGGGAATGATCGGAATTCCCTGCTCGTCGAAGTGAAAGTTCTGGCTGTAGCCGGCGCGGAGCTGCTCCTCATCCATCAAAAAGTAGTATTCGCGCAACTGCGGGGAGTGCAAATCTTCAGCCGCCCGGTAAATGGTTGTTCCAAAGCGGATATCTTTATAGAATTTTCGCAGCATGAAGGCGGCTTTGGCAAGTTTCCCGGGCATCGGGTATCTCTCCTGAAAACGCTTCGTTACAATCAAAATTTGTTGATTAATTGAAGTTAATTTATCCTTAATCCTTCAACCGTTATCCTTGAGTATTGCAGTTACAGCTTCCCGGAGCGCCAAATGGAAAACAGCAGCCAGGCCGCCAGCATCGCGGAAATTAAATACCCAATCAGTCCCAGAAAAGAAATTCCCAGGAAGAACGGCCCGGTTGCGGATTGGATCAACATGCTCGACCCCAGCGATATTGCGGCGATTACCAGCGCGAGGGAAATACGGTTGCCGGCGCGCTCCGTCTCCCTGCTCATCTGTTCTAACAGTTGCCGCTCCAGGCGTCTTTCGGCGTCGCCCTGGCGGGATTTGCGAAGAATTTGCATCAGCTCGTAGGGGAGCATTTTCAAAAAATCGAAAGCGTCTTCGTAAAAATGAAACAGGTCGCGCAACTGCCGCTGGGGACGGAAGCGGCGCATAACAATTTTGCGGATGAAGGGGCGGGAAATGCCGATGATGTCGAAATCCGGGTCCAATTCCTGCCCCACCGCGCTCTGGAAAACCAGCACCTTCCCGATGAAGGAAAACTCCACCGGCAGCCGCACCCGGTGGCGGCGCACGACCTCGAAAAGCTCCGGCACGGTCTGCGCCGGCTGAATCTGGTTCAGGGGCAGGCCGTGATAGTGATCCACGAATTCGTAGATGTCCCGGCGCAAACCCTTCACGTCCACGTCGGCGTCGATGCTCCCCAGGGTATAAAAGGCGCGGATGATCTGGTCGGGGTCTTTTTCGATCACCCCCCGCAGCAGGGCAGAGAGCACCTCCCGGCTCTGGTCGTCGAGCGCGCCCACAATGCCGAAATCCACCGGGGCGATGCGCAGGTCCTCGAGGATGAAAATATTGGCCGGGTGGGGATCGGCGTGGAAAAACCCGTACTCGAAAACCGCTTTCAGGGTGGCCTGGGCGCCGCGCCGGGCTAAGAGCTTTTTCGCCTCCGCGGAGAGGGTCAGGCGTTCTAACTGGTTGAGCTTAACACCGTGGATCATTTCCATGGTGAGCACCCGGCGGGTGGTCAAATTCCAGTGCACTTCGGGAATGTAGAGGGTGGGATCGCTCTGAAAGTTTTTGCGGAAGCGGTCGATGTTGTGCCCCTCGCGGATGAAATCCACCTCCCGGCGGATGGTGCGGGCAAATTCATCCACGATGCCGGTGGGATTGTAAAGCTGGCTTTCTTCCAGGTATTTTTCGATCAGGTTGGCGAGATCGTAGAGGATCATGATATCTTCTTCGATGGTTCGCTCGATGCCGGGGCGCTGGATTTTGATTACCACCTCTTTGCCCTCCCGGGTAACCGCCCGGTGAACCTGGGCGATGGAAGCGGCGGAGATCGGTTCGGAATCGAATTCCCGGTAACAATCCTGCAGTTTCGCGTTTAATTCCGTTTCGATAATCTCCACCGCCTGGCGGGAAGGGAAAGAGGGAACCGCATCCAGCAGTTTGGCGAATTCATCCACATATTCCCGGGGAAGCAGGTCGGAGCGGATGCTCAAAAGCTGCCCTAACTTGATGAACGAAGGCCCCAACTCCTCGAAGGCCATGCGGATGCGCCGGGGCCGGGAGACCGCGTCGATGTTGCGGGCCGGGGCCCCGGGCAGCAGCTTGCGGTGCAGGCGGCGGTAAAATTCCAGGCGCATCCGCTCCAGCACGTCGCCGAAGCCGTATTTGACCAGGGTGCCGATGATTTGCCGGTAACGCCGGATATGCCGGTAGGTGCGATGAATAGGGAAGAGAGCCATGAGGTGTCTCGAACGTCGGGTTGGCAAAGCGCAGAGCGCATGGCGCATAGAGCATAGCGCCGAGTATCAGAATTGATGCCGGTGCTTACCCTCCACGACCCATGCGCTTTGCGCTTTACACTATGCGCTATACTGCGACCATCACGCTTTCGAATCGCCGCTTTTTTTGCGGGTGGATTTGCGGGGAGCGGCTTTAGCGGCGGGTTTCCGGGAGGCGGGCTTCTTTGCCGCCAGCTCTTTTTCCAGCACTTCGATACGCTTTTTAAGTTCTTCGACGTCGCGGCGGGGAACGTATCCGTAGGTCTGGATCATGCTCTTCACTTTTTCGGAAAGCTCCTTTTCGAACTCCCGGGTTCTCTCCACCAGCTCGTCGATCAATTTTGCCTTGTCGCCCTGCTCGGCGTCGCCCCGGCGCACCATTTCATCCACCACCTGCTCGATCTTCTCTTTGGTAAGGGTGAATGCGCCCACGCCTAAATACAATCCCTTTTTCAACAACTCTTTCATCTTTTTCCCCTTATGTTTTGATGGCTTCGGTTCGATCTATTTACCGGGAATTCCGGATAAGAACGCGGTCGATGGGGGAGCGGTGAACGACCATCTGCGGTTATCACGCGCCGCTCCACCTCTCATTCATTACCCAGGCGCATAACTTAATGCGATTTCTTCGAGAAACGAATCTCTTTTTTCCAAAAAAGTACCGCGAATTTGAAACGCGGCGGGGCTGTACTCTGCAGCAAAGCCCCGACACAAAACACTCCCTTCGGGAGCGGTTTCGTGATATAATTATTATGATTGACATTTTCCGCCTCAAGTGGTAAGTTTGTGCCGACTTTTAGACAACAACATCATCGCAACGCCATCATCATGGATGCTACCATTAATCAATCCAGCATATCTTAAACCATATCAAGGAGGTCGGGCGTATGCCGCATAAAAAGCCATCAGCTGCCCCTTTCAGGGAAGAAGCCATGTTACCCATCGATATGCTCACCGTACCACAAAAATCTGCGGAGGTTCCCACGGAAGATGGGAGTAAGGGAATGGTTTTTTCACACTATTTTTCCAAACCCGGGGTGCATCCTTTCGACGAGATCGAATGGGATCGCCGCGAAGCGGTCATTTCCGACGCTTCCGGCAAAACTATTTTCAAACAAACCGGGGTGGAAGTGCCCAAATTCTGGTCGCAATTGGCCACCAACGTGGTGGTCTCCAAATATTTTAACGGAAAGGTCAATACCGAGGAGCGTGAAAGCAGCGTCAAGCAGTTGGTCAACCGGGTTTCCCGCACCATTGCAGATTGGGGAATCAAAGACGGCTATTTTGCTTCCCGGGAAGACGGGGAAACGTTTTACCGGGAATTGAATTATCTGTTAGTGAACCAGTACGTAGCCTTCAACAGCCCGGTATGGTTCAACGTCGGGATAGAGCCGCGCCCCCAGTGCTCGGCGTGCTTCATCAATTCCGTGGATGACACCATGGAGAGCATCCTGGAGTTGGCCAAGATCGAAGGAATGCTCTTCAAATACGGTTCCGGCACCGGCACCAACTTTTCCAGCCTGCGCTCTTCCAAAGAATCGCTATCGGGAGGGGGGATCGCTTCCGGGCCGGTGTCGTTTATGAAAGGGTTCGACGCTTTTGCGGGAGTGATCAAAAGCGGGGGGAGAACCCGCCGCGCCGCTAAAATGGTAATCCTGAACGCCGACCATCCCGACATCGAAGAATTCATCAATTGCAAAGCCAAAGAAGAGAAAAAGGCCTGGTCGCTGCTCGACGCCGGTTACGACGGCGCCATCGACGGGGAAGCCTACGGCTCTATCTTCTTCCAGAACGCCAACCACAGCGTGCGGGTCAGCGACGCCTTTATGGAAGCGGTGGAGCAGGACAAGAAGTGGACTACCCGTGCCGTAACCACCGGGGAAGCGATGGATACCTACCGGGCCCGGGATTTGATGCGCATGATCGCCGACTCCACCCACGTCTGCGGCGACCCGGGAATGCAGTTCGATACCATCATCAATGATTGGCACACCTGCCCGAATTCCGCGCGGATTAACGGGTCTAATCCCTGCTCCGAATACATGTTCATCGACAACACCGCCTGCAACCTGGCCTCCTTCAACTTGTTGAAGTTTGTGGACAAGAAGGGGGTTTTCCAGGTAGAGGATTACCGCGCTGCCACCCGGGTGATGATCACCGCCATGGAAATCCTGGTGGACAACTCCAGTTATCCCCGCAAGGAGATTGCCCGGAATTCCCATCTCTTCCGCACCCTGGGGCTGGGCTACGCCAACTTAGGCGCCCTGTTGATGTCCATGTGCCGCCCCTACGACAGCGACGAAGGCCGCGCTTACGCTGCGGCGCTTACCTCCCTGCTCTGCGGGCAGGCTTACCTCACTTCTGCGGAATTGGCGGGCGTCGCCGGTCCCTTCGAGGAATTCGAAAATAACCGCGCCCCGATGCTGCGGGTGATCGACAAGCATCGCGCCGCTTCCCATAAAATCAACCCTGCCTACGTGCCGGAAAAATTGATGGACGCGGCTATTTCGGTGTGGGATGAAGCGTACCAGTTAGGCGAGCAAAACGGCTACCGCAACGCCCAGGTGACGGTGCTGGCGCCTACCGGTACCATCGCGTTTATGATGGATTGCGATACCACCGGGGTGGAGCCGGACATCGCCCTGGTGAAATACAAAAAGTTAGTCGGCGGCGGGATGTTGAAGATTGTCAACAATACCGTAACCCCGGCGCTGCGCAAGTTAGGTTATTCCGAACAAGCCATCAACAAAATTGTTACCTATATCGATGAAAACGACACCATCGAAGGCGCGCCGGAATTGAAGGAAGAGCACCTGCCGGTGTTCGACTGCGCCTTCAAGCCGGTAAACGGGCTGCGCTCCATCCATTACATGGGCCACGTGAAGATGCTCGCCGCCACCCAGCCCTTCATTTCCGGGGCGATTTCCAAAACCGTCAACGTGCCGGAAAATATCACCGTGGACGAGATCATGGACACTTACATCCGCGCCTGGAAAATGGGCATCAAGGCGATTGCCATTTACCGCGACAATTCCAAGCGCACCCAGCCGTTGTCCACCTCGGTTAATGAAGCGGTGAAAGAGTATGGCCGCCCCTACCGCCGCCGCCTGCAAGATGAACGCCAGGCGGTTACTCACAAATTCTCCATCGGCGGGCATGAAGGTTATATTACCGTGGGCATGTACGAAGACGGCTCTCCCGGGGAAATCTTCATCGTGATGGCCAAAGAGGGCAGCATCGTCTCCGGGTTGATGGATTCCTTCGCCACCGCTATTTCCCTGGCGTTACAGTACGGCGTGCCTCTGAAGGTGCTCATCAACAAGTTCACCCATACCCGTTTCGAACCCTCGGGATTCACCAACAATCCCCAGATTCCTCTGGCCAAGTCGATTTTGGATTACATTTTCCGCTGGCTGGCGCTGAAATTCTTGCCCAAAGAGGAGAAGGCCCTCTACGTGAGCATCGGCGCAGGGGAGAGCAATTCCAAAACCATCGAATTGCCGTTTGGGGATGGGGAGCCGGAAAATCATTCCCCGGCGAAGAATAACGGGGCGAAGACGTTGGAAGAACGGGAAAAATTAGTGTATCAAATGCAGGCGGACGCGCCCTACTGCCCGGACTGCGGCGCGATCATGTACCGCAACGGAAGCTGCTACAAATGCAACGAGTGCGGCTCCACCAGCGGTTGTTCCTGAAATGTAACCCACCCTTTTAAGCCGCCCGCATCCCGCGATCCGGGATGCGGGCGGTTTCTTTATCCCCCTATTCACCTTGACAACATTACAGAAAACGGCGCCTTTCCACGGTTCAACCGGGAGAATCTCCTTACGCCCGATTCGTTGTCTTTAAAAAAAGCGCCCGGTAACAAATCGCGCTATCACAATTCGATTTTATTCAAACTCCAATCATAGTCTTTAAAGGTTAGTTTGCGGGTCTCATCTAAGATCGTTTCGCGGTCTTTTTCCCGGTAACGGGCGATGAATTCCCGCAGCGAACCGGCGTATTCTTCGAAATCTTTCCGGTACCAATCGAAAATTTTGCTGACCCGGATTTCCTGCTCGGTTATTTCTACCCAGCGGGGATCATTCAAAGCCGCATAACAGACGGCTTCGAGCTGCTGCTCCAGGGTTTCCGCCGCAAAGGCGCGGTTTGACAGGGGCGGGCAGCCGAGGGCCGCGCAGTTCAAAGCAAAATGGATGCGGGCGTCTTTGAACTGCGGGCGGATAATTTTATGCTCGATATCATCCAGGGTAAGCTCTTTGCCCGCAACCCTGGCCACCTTGCGGCTCCAGGGAGATTTCATGAAGCCGCCGATGTCTTTGATGCTCTTCACGGGATAGTTTTGCAGCACCAGGTTCAAGGTGGCGGCATTATACAGATTGATCCAGTAAGCTAAGGCGGCTTCCCGGGGCCATTCGGAAGGGTCCTGGGTTTGCAGGGTATCCACGTATTTCGCGAGGCGCTGCAAATCGTCCTCATTCCGCCACATCCGGTCGTAATCAAACCGGGCCCCGGAAACATAGATCTGTAAGAGAATATCATAGGGCCGGTGGAGGTTCTCCGGCGCTTCGCTTATGGTTTGCGCAAATAAGGGGAAACAAGCGACGATGAATGCTCCCCAGGGGAACCATCCGCGCGGTAATTTCCGGAAGGAAAGAAAAGCGTGCTGCCTGGCTGATGAATTAAACCTCATCAGATTTTCTCCTTCATTATTGAGTTTCTGAACATTCTCTACTCTAAAATACGAAAAAATATCCCTTTTCCACAATAGCGGGGAAATTTGCTGCTGGCGCATTTTGATGATCTGAAACAAGGGAGGGTAAGCCGGTTCGGGATGCCTGGAGGAGTAGAAATAATGCCACGGGGCGTTATTTCAAATGCGCTTCCAATTCCGCCATCATTTTAGGGACATTGGATTGAATGAATTTTCGGGAGAATTCGCTCATTCCAATATCGGAAGCCAGCAAATTCAGGCTTTGCTGGAGGTATTGGAAGGCCGAACGGTAATCCCCGTTCTCCTTCAACGCCTGGGCGAGGATGAATGCTACCCGGGAAGAGGTGGGGTGGGTCAGCAAATATCTTTTATAAACTTCGATCGCTTCTTGCGATTTGGTTTTCTGAAACATAACCTTCTCTCGCATGACCAATATCAATTGTATGACCCAAGATACATCGGAATGGTTTACAAAGCGACTAATTTTTTGTTGAGTTTGAGATCTGATGTTACGCAAAGCTCATTATCCCTGCAAAATTATGGAAAGGTTGACGTATTCGACTAATTTTGTTTTTGCACTTTCCTCTCAAAGTCTTAGAGTAGAATTACGCAGGCCCCGGGCGCCATGCAGTGAGTTTATCGGGCCGGGGAGCGAAAGATTGCAGGTTATTGAACCCTAAAACACCATAACACCGGCGCACTTGAACACTTTACCCGCCCCACTCCAGCCCCACCGTGGCCCGCCAGCCGGAAAAGGTTAAATTCTGGTAAATCAAATTTTCATTGAAATATCCTGCCCGGAAGAAGAGGTCGCGGCGGGGGGTAAGCTCCCGCGCTAATTTCAGGTAAACGTGGTTCTGGGTATTCAGAGGGGCGTAGAGGAGGCCGGTATCCGCCCCGGGGGCCAGGGAGTAATCCCGGAAGTAATAGTCCAGCAGCACAAACAGCGACCAGCGCGGGGAGAGAATCTTCCCGAACAGCAGGCGAACCCAATGCTCGGAAGAGGGGGAAACGGTGAGATCGGAATGGTGCAGCAAAAAGCGGTAGCTGCCGCTGAGAACCAGTTTACGCTTGTATTCCAGCGAAACAACCGGGCCGCCGCGCCAGCCCTGGTTACGTTGTGAAACGCCCTCCAGGCTCAATACCGGAGGCCCGCCGACGCGGAAATTCTCCACATAAACCCCGGCAGTGAGGCTGGCGGCGGCGGAAATTTTGCAGAAACCTTCCAGGGAAGCTAACAGCGCGTCTAAGCTTTGCTCCCGCCGGGCGTTGAGGTCGCGATAAGCGTAATCTAAGCGGAAGGAGAGGCCGCCGGCGGGCCGCCAGAACCACACCCCCTGGCCGCCTAATTGGAAAACGTCGAAGGTCAGTTCGGTGAAGGGGTAATCGACCCGCTGCCGCTCGCTGAGGAAATTCACCCCCCAGCGAAATCGCCCGGCATTCTGCAAATAGGACCCCTTGAGACTACCCACGATTAAAAATGACTGCGACTCCCCGCGGTAAATTTCCGGGCGCAGGCGGGCTTGCAGATGCCAGGAACTGCCCGGGGCGGTTTGGGAGTACCCCAGGGTTCCTTCCAGGCGGGCGACCAGGTCGGTCTCCTCTCCCGGTATGGAATAGGACAGGCGGGAAATACCCCCTTCGCCGCTGAATTTGAATTTCAAATCCCCCGCGGAGAGGGAATTGATCACGCATACCTGAACCACGAAAAGGGAGAGGGTTCGCCAATAACTCATATTATCAGTGGTGAGATTTCAAAGGGAAGTTTCGATTCAGCGCGAATTAGACCCATTAAGGATTAGTCGCCGGCGCCGGTGGCCCGGAGTTTTTGCCGGGCAGTGTTGCGAATTTGATGCAGGTGTTTTTCCGCCGCTAGCAGCAAGGCCAGGTATTCCTCTAATGACAGCGGCGTTCGCTCCGAAGGCGCAGCGGAAAAACGGCTCAAAGATATTCCTTCCGGATCCCGTATTCCCAATTGGCCGAAGAAGAGGGTGATGGATTCTACCCGCGCCGCCGCCAGGGCCGTTTCACCGCTCGCCTGGGGATCGAAACTGGCCGGGCTGTTGCCCGCCAGCCTATCCGCGCCGGCGGGATTTCCCGCCCGGGCCAACAAGCCTAAGTTGTCGGCGTCCACTTCTTCTAAGAATTGCCGGGTTTTGCGCTCTAAGCGCAGGGTGTTTTCCACTTCCTTGCGATTTTCTTCGATCTCCTGCAAATGGTTCTCCACCTCCGCCAGGGCATTGCGGAGATAATTCAGGGAAAGCGCCCGTTCCAACGAATCGCTGCTCCCGGCCGGGTTGATTTCCCGGATTTTTTGGGGGTCGAACGAGAGCGCCCGGAAGACCGGGCTGTAGAGTAAATATTTCCCGGTGCAGCGCAGGATCTGCCGTTCCAATTCTGCCTCCGCAGTTACTGATCCGGCCTGCAGGGCCTGCAAAGAGTCCAGCATGGTAGAGTAGCGTTGAGCCAGGCGGTATTGGGTCTGGGCGCGGTTTTTCTGCAAGGTTTGAAGCCGTTTCTGCTGCTCCGCGATTTGTTTGGAGAGCGCCAGCCCCGCGGCCATCTGCTTGCGGAGCTTCTCCCGGTCGGGGTTTTCGCGGCGTTTTTCCACATCGATTTGCGCGGCCTGCTGCTCCAACAGTGCGTTCAGGGAATCCAGCCCCGCCTGAACGGTCTCGATTTGCCGTTGCAGGGCAAAAAACTCCTCCTCCAGCGCCGCCGCATTTTGAGCGACCCCAGCGCGGAACAGTACCAACAACAAGATCGGCAACCAGCGTTTCATGGAGAAAGCCTTTTTTTGCAATAAAATTGCGTAGAACCTGGGGCGTAATTTCGTATTCCGTATTGCATAAGAAATACGCCTTACGCATCCCGTTTCACCCTTCACAACAACCCGTATTTTTCTAACTTGTAGTACAGCGTGCTGGTGCGAATGCCCAACAGTTTGGCGGCCCGGTTTTTCACCCCTTCCGCTTTTTTCAGGGCGTGAAGGATCAAATTGCGCTCGAAAACCGCCAGCGCTTCTTCCAGGGGTAAGTGTTCATAGTTGGAAGCGGCGTTGAAGGAACTGCCGCCTAAGTGCGCGGCAATCAACTGGGGATCGATTTCTTCTCCGGGAGAGATCACTTGCAGCCGCTCCAGCAGGTTTTCCAGCTCCCGGATGTTGCCCGGCCAGGAATAGTTCATCAGCAGCTCTAATCCCGCGGGGGTAATTCTCTTCTCCTTCCCGGCGGCGCGGCGTTTGCCCAAAAAGTGCGCCGCCAGCGCGGGAATGTCCGTTTTGCGCTCCCGCAGCGGGGGAAGCTTGAGGGGAATAACGCTGAGGCGGTAGAACAAGTCTTCCCGGAAACCGCCTTCCATTACCAGCTTGCTTAGATTGCGGTGAGTGGCGCAGATGATGCGCACGTCCACCCGGATGGTCTCTTCCCCGCCGACCCGTTCCAACTCTTGCTCTTGCAGCACCCGCAGCAGCTTCACCTGCATGGCCGGGGAGACGTCGCCGATTTCATCCAAAAACAGGGTTCCCCCGTCAGCCAGCTCGAAGCGCCCTTTTTTGCGCCGGATCGCCCCGGTGAAGGCCCCTTTTTCGTGCCCGAACAGCTCGCTTTCCAACAGATTTTCATTCAGCGCCCCGCAATTGATCTTAATGAAGGGCTGGCGCGCCCGGGGGCTGTGCTTGTGAATGGCGCGGGCGATCAACTCCTTGCCGGTTCCGCTCTCCCCCTCGATCAGAATGGTACTATTTTCCGGGGCAATGCGCCGCACCAGTTCGAAAAGCTGCTGCATGGGCGCGGAGGTCCCGATAATGTCTTCGAACAATTCTTCCTGCAACAACTGCTTTTCCGCTAACAGTTGATCCAGCGCCCGGCGCTGGCGGATTTTCTCCCAAACTTTTTTCACCCGCACCCGCAATTCCTCCGACGGAAACGGTTTGGTGAGGAAATCCGCCGCCCCCAACTGCATGGCGCTCACCGCGGTCTCCACGGTGCCGAAGGCGGAGACCATGATCACTTCCGTAGCGGGCTGGATTTCCTTGATCTTTTTCAGCAGCGCGATGCCGTCTAACGGCTCCATTTTCAGATCCGCGATCACCAGGGGAGCCGGCTGGCGGGCAAAAAGTTCCAGGGCCGCGGGACCGTTATCGAACTCGAAGACTTCGTAGCCTTCCCGGCGCAGGCTTTCCGCCATGCCGAGGCGCATGGTGGGGTTGTCTTCGACGATGATGATTTTAGCGGTAGCTTCCATTTGTAGAGTAGGCCGCTGGTGCGACCTCACGATCTACCCAGCAGCCCCTCAT
>CAZFVV010000150.1:0-12104 GCA_964522165.1 uncultured Calditrichaceae bacterium | reverse complement strand
CCGCGCCCGGTTCACCAAAATCAGCAGCGACCCGAATACGAAAATAATGGCGCCAAACCAGAGAATGCTGATCAGCGGTTTCTCGCTCACTTCCACCGCTAACATGTCGCGGGCGCTTTCGCCTGCTTGTTGGGCAGAAAGGATGGTCAAGTTCACCTGGCCGCTGTTGGCGTTCACCGAGGCCAGCCGGATGCGGTAAGGGGTATTGGGAACCTCCACGTCGCTGCCCACCATTTCGCCGTTTTCCGCTTTCAACACCGGCTTCAGGTTATACTCTTTGGGATAGCCGCCTTCCTGAACCTGCACGGTAAGGTCCGCGGTGATCTCCTGGGAGTTCGCGCCCATGTTCACCAAAAATTGGTTGAAGGTAATTTTCAGATCCCCCACGGCGGCGGACTCGGTTTTCCCCAAAGTCACCTCGTTGCGATTGCTAAACTGCGCCGGGGTGAAGGAAATCGGGGAAATATAAATATCCCTGGCGAACTGCGCTTTCACGTCCGGGGAAATGATGTAAGATTTGGAGTACTCGCTGTAGTAGAATTGCGGATAGGCGTCGTATTCGCCGCCCGCGGCGGTTTTGACCCGCAGTTTCACCCGGTCGCGGCCATCCTTTTGGGGCACGAAGTTGACGAATTGAATCTGGTAGCCGAATTCGGTGCCGGTGAATTCCCCTTTGGGCAGCATCACTTTCTCGCTGCTGTCATAAATCGAAGAGGTAATGATCCCGATGGCCATGAAGCCCAGCCCCACGTGCGCCAGGTAGCCGCCGGCCTTGGTGAAATTCTGCCTGATGAACCGGTAGGCCACTTTCCCGTTGATGATGATGACGAAAGCGGCCAGGAAGAACAAGCCGATGGAAATCCCATGGCGCATGCCCAGCGACACGGCCAGCAGGGTCAGTATAAAGGCTCCGCCGGCGCTCCAGGCCAGGGTTTTCAGGTTGCGGAACTCGGAAGTCTTCCAGGCCAGCAGCGGGGCAATGGCCACGAATATGAGCATGAAAACGGCGATCGGCTGCATCATACTGTTATAGAAATCCGGTGAAACGCTCTGCGGTTTGCCTAACCAGGTGGTATAAATCGGCGCGGAGGTTCCGAACAGGATCACCACCCCCAGGAGGATCAGCACCAGCATTCCCCCTAACATAAAGGTTTCCCGGTTGATCAGCCCGCCCTCGAAGCGCACCGCTTTTTCACCATCCTGGCGCTCTTTCAAAATAAAATAGGCCAGCGCGGCCAGAAACAGCCCGGTGAAGAGGCCCTGGAAAATAATCAGGTAGAGGCTCAACCCGGAAGGCGCGAAGGAGTGCACGGAAAAATCGGTGAGCACCCCGGAACGGGTCAAAAAGGAGCCCCAGACCATGGTCAGGAAGCTCATTCCGGCTAACAGGTAGTTGGTTTTTATCAGCGACTTGCGCTTAGCCTGCACCATGATGCCGTGCATCAGCGCCAGGCTGAATACCCAGGGCACGATGGAGGCGTTTTCCACCGGGTCCCAGCCCCAGTAGCCGCCCCAGCCCAGGGTAATATAGGCCCAGTAGCCGCCCATGATGATGCCGGTGCCCAGGATCATCACGTTGAAGATTACCCAGGGGCGCGCCGCTTTGATCCAGCCGGCGCTGTCGCGGGTAATCATTCCCGCCATAGCAAAAGCAAAAGGCACCACCGTGGAGCTGTAGCCGATGAAGAGGGTGGGCGGGTGAATAACCATCCAGGGATTTTGCAGCAGGGGATTCAAGCCGGCGCCGTCCGCGGGCAGAAATCCCAGCGGGGCTTCCTGGTGAATGTGCCAGATCATGGCGAAGGGATTTTTCTTGAGCAGGATGAGCAGCAAAAAGCTTTGCACCAGCAGGATCGTTACCATCACTAAGGGATTTTTCCGGGCGGTGGTTTTGATGAGAATCAGCCCGAAGATGCTGCCGTAGAGCAGCCACAGCAGGAAAGTCCCTTCCTGCCCGGCCCACAGGGTGGAGAACAGATAAAATTGATTCAAAATGGTGGAGGAGTAGCTGTAAACGTAATTGAGCCGGAAATCGTGGCTCATAATGGAGATAAGCAGCAGGAGCATGGCGGAGAGCACACCCGCGCCCATTATGATAAAGGCGCGATTTCCCAGGGTCAGCAGGCTTTCCTGGCGGTCGCGATAGTACAGATAGTACGCCGTCGTGGCAACCACGGCGCTGATGAACGCGACCCCGATGGTGAATAAGCCTGCCACGGTAACACCGGTCAGGCCGTTGATCATGATTTCACCCCCTCCACGCTTTCGGCTTCGTATTTGGAGGGGCACTTGACCAGCAGCTCGTCCGCCTGGAACGCGCCGTCATGATAACGCCCGCGCGCGACCACTTCCGTGGCGTGCTCGAAATTGGAGGGTTTTACCCCGTGGTAGATCACCTGGAACTCCTCTCCCGACCCATCTATCAATCGAAAATTGAACGTCTTGCTGTCCATATCATAAGCTTCCGAGCCGTTCACCCGGGCGCCTTTGATCTGTACCGTTGCCCCCTTTTTCTTCGCTTCCGCTAAGGAAACGTAAGGGGTGAGGGATTTCTGGAAATTCACCCCGGCAAAGACCAAAAACGCCAGAATGATCACGCCTCCGACGATGAATTTGGGTTTCATAACGACTCTCCTGGTTTATGATAAAATGCTTTATTCCTTATAGGTTTTTGAATGTTCAAGAAACTTGAGCACATGAGCACTTATGATTCCTGTTCTGCCTGCGAACTCTTCTTTGCTTTTCTCCGGGTTTTGGATTTGGGATAGGTTGAAACCAAAGCCCGAAGCGCCGCATTGACGCTTGCCGAATCCGGGAAAAATTCGACCAAATCCGGTTCAATAATGACGATATTGGAGCCTTTCGCGTATTTCCGGGCGTATTTGTTGGGGCGAAGGTTTGAAAAATCGTATTCCTTTCGCATCCCCGGCTCTTTTGTTTTAATTTGGATTTCGCCTTTTCGGGATCCCATTCAAAGCGTAAGCCCATTTTATTCCTCTGATCAGGATGATTCTCTTACCCTTCCCCGGCAAGGACGAATTGCCATACTGTTTACATTTTTGCTTCACTTTTTATATCAATTTTCTTTTTTAGATACTTCACCTTACGATCCAGGTACAGCAAATAAAAAAAGATGCCCCCCCAAACGACCAGGGTTACGGCCATGACGATATAAATATCCGCCCCGGCGACTTCCTGGGGAACCATATCCACCGCCGTCGAATCGCCCGGGATATCCAATAATGTGATGATATTGAGCATTCTCAGTTTTCCTCGAAATTCATGCTTTCGGTTCCATTCCATTACGCAATACGGAATACGTAATGCGTATTGTGTAAACTTTATTGATCGTACCGCTCCATTTCCAGTTTGCGGTGCAGCAGGGCGGATTCCACTTTCAAGCGCAGCATCCAGTAATAGAGCAGGGTAAAGCCGGCTAAGGAACTGGCAAATACAATACCGATTTTGGATTCCATCTTGATTTGCATGTCCGGGTTGATGATCGGATCGGGGTGAAGAGTCTCTACCAGGCGGGGGGCCACATACATGAAGAATACCATGGCGATGGAGGCGATAATGGAGTACACTGCGGCCAGGCGGGCGCGCTTATCCTCCTCTTCCACGGCGGAGCGCAGCGCCAGGTACGCGGCGTAGATGAGCATCAGGATGAAAATGGAGATTTGCCGGGGGTCCCAGTTCCAGGCTTTGCCCCAGATTTCCGCCGCCCAGACCGCCCCGGTAACGGTAGCCAGGATGGTGAAGATCAACCCGATTTCCGCGGAGGAGGCCGCCCAGGTATCGTATTTCAGGTCTTCTTTCTGCAAATAACGGATGCTGTAAACCGCCGATACCACGAACGCCACCGAAGCCACCCAGGCACAAGGCACGTGGAAGAACAGGATGCGCACGCTCTGCCCCAACTCTTTCACCACCGGCTGGGCGTATAGAAACGCCCCCGCGATGACCGCGCTCATCCACACGCCTAAGAGAATTTTCCACCAGTTTTTATCGATGCTCATTATTTTCTCCACACGAATTCAAACAGCAGCAAAGAGGCCGTTATAATCACAACCGAAAAGGAAAATAATACCTGCAACTCGGATATACAATCATAAAATACCGCTCCTTCCAGCGCCAGCCGCGTGCCGTTGATGGCGGAGATGAGCACCGGCAGGGCAATCGGGAAGGCCAGCACCGCAAACAGCGCCCCGCGGCTGCTGGCAATGGAAATAATCGCCGCGATGATGGTCGCTACCGAGGCCAGCCCGAAACTGCCCAGCAGCAGAATAGCCGAAAAGATGCCATAATTCTCGATCCGGGCGCTCATCAAAACGATATATAGCGGAATGATGATAATTTCCAATCCGAACAGCAGCACCACGTTGAACATCCATTTGCCTAACCAGACGGCGTTGGGCGGCAATACCAATCGCAGGGTATCGGCGGTCTGCTGCTCCTCTTCCCGCACGAACACGTGCGCCAGGCCGGACATGGAGGAAAAGAACAGCACGATCCACAACAGCGGCGCTAATACCGCGCTGCCCAGGCGCACCGGCCCTAAGGAAAAACTGATCGCCGTCAGGGTGGTTACCGCGAACATCGCAATGGCGTTCAGCGCGTAGCGGGTGCGGAATTCCAGGTGCAGATCTTTTTGAAAAACATACCAGCTCTGCTTAAGCAACGTCCACGCGCTTTGCAGCAAAAGAAATTTCCTCCGCTTCGTTGGTTGCAATGATCACGATATTTTTCCGTTTCTGTTCTTCGATAATATCATACACCAGCTTTTTCCCCTTTTCATCGAGGTTGGCGGTAGGCTCGTCGAGGATGAGCGCCTGGGGATCGTGGTAGAGCGCCGCCACGTATTTGATGCGCTGCAACATGCCGGAGGAGTAGGTTTTTAAAGCGTCGTGCTCCCGCCCGGCCAGCCCCACCCGCTCCAGCAATTCTCGAATTTTTTCCCGGTCGATCTTCCCGTGGCGAACCCTGGCAAAGAAAGAGAGGTTTTCCCACGCGGTCAAGTCTTTGTAGAGCTGCAAGTACGGCCCTACCAGCCCGATCCGTTCGTACACCTTTTCAACGCCGGCTTTACGATGGTCGATATAGTATTCGATGCTGCCGCGGGTGGGCGAAAGCAGCCCGCAGATCATTTTCACTAAGGTGGTTTTACCGGAGCCGTTCGGCCCGGTAATCACTAAGGAATCAGCCTCCGCCAGCTCAAAACTGACCCCCCGCAGCACCTGGCGGTGGTTGAAGTGCTTCTCTAGGTTGTGGGCAATGATTCGCATTGGGTGATTGGGTGATTGGGTGATTGGGTGATTCGATACTGAGGCAACCATCCGTTCTTCGATCACCCAATCGCGCAATCACCAAATCACCTGGTTCTATTCCCGGCGTTTGAGGTCAAATTTATTGATCAACCGGTGAATGGTGCGGCGATCGATGCCGCAGTTTTCCGCGGTGCGGCTGATGTTCCAATCGTGTTTCTCTAATTGGTATTCCAGATATTCCCGCTCGAAATCCTCCAGCACCAGGTCTTTGGCTTCTTTGTAGGTGAGGTTATCCCAATTTTTGAGAGGCCGGGCGCCGTTCTGGACGCTCAGGTAGGCCGGCAAGTCTTTCACCCGGATTACCGGCGGGGTGGAAAGATAATAGGTGCGCTCGATGATATTTTGCAGCTCCCGCACGTTCCCCGGCCATTCATAACACTGCATCATTTCGATGGCCGCGGGTTCCAGCTCCCGGATTTCGCGATTGTATTTCCGGTTCAAATCATTCAAAAAATGGCTGATCAACAGGGGAATATCCTCGCTGCGCTCCCGCAAGGGCGGGATGGGGACTTGGATGGTATTGATGCGGAAAAAGAAATCCTCCCGCAATTGCCCCTTTTTTACCGATTCTTCCACCTTGCGGTTGGTGGCGGTGAGCAGGCGAATATCAACCGGAATCTCCTCCTTGCCGCCGATGCGGCGAATTTTACGGTCTTCTAACATCCGCAGCAGCTTCACCTGCAAATCCTGCGGCATCTCGCAGACTTCATCCAAAAAAAGCGTTCCCCCGTTGGCCAGCTCCACCAGACCGGGTTTGGATTGAAACGCCCCGGTAAACGCGCCTTTTTCGTAGCCGAACAATTCGCTCTCGAACAAGGAAGCCGGCAGCGCCCCACAATTGATCGGGATGAGAGGCTGGTTGCGGCGCAGGGAGTGTTTGTGGATGCTGCGCGCTACCAGTTCCTTTCCCACCCCGCTTTCCCCGGTAATCAACACGTTGGCGTTGCCGTAGGCCACCTTTTTCACCAGGTCGAAAACCGCCTGCATGGGGCTGCTGCGCCCGACAATGCCGGAAAATCCCAGGAACCCGGAAGGTTCATCCTCTCCCACCGGGGAAATTTGTTTGAGCGCCTCTTTCACGGATTTCAAGAGCTTTTCTTTGGTAAAAGGCTTTTCGATGAAATCGAATGCCCCGTTTTTGATCGCTTCGATGCCCAGGTCTAAGGTACCGTAGCCGGTGACCATGATGACCGGAAGATAGGGATGCTCCTTCTTGACCAGCGACAACAGCCGCGTCCCGTCAATTTCCGGCATTTTCAAATCGCTGATGAGCAGGGCAAAATTGTAGGGTTCTTTGAGCATTTCCAGCGCCCTGGCGGCGCCGGGGGCAGTATAAACTTTATACCCCGCGCGGGAGAGCAGCTTCTGGTAGCTGACCCGCATTTCCTCCTCGTCGTCAACGACTAATATTTCAATCGGCTGCATCGTTCTTTCCCAACGTGTAAGTTCCCGGCTATGAGTTTCGAGTTCTGGGTTTCGAGTTCTGCCTACTGCCCCTGCCCACCGCCGTAAGCGCCCAACTCGATGATAAAGGTTACGCCGCTTTGTTCCTCAACCGCCAGCTCGATTTTCCCCTGGTGGTTGGCGATAATATTGCGCACGATATAAAGCCCCAGGCCGGTTCCCTTGCCGTTTTGCTTGGTGGTAAAAAAGGGAGCAAAGATACGGTCGCGATATTCGGCGGGGATTCCGGAACCGTTATCGCGAAAAACGATCCGGCAACCCCGCCCGGCGGATTCCGGGGGCTGTATCACAATGGTGATCTCCCCGCCCTCCCGGGGAACCGCGTCTAAGCTGTTGTTGATCAGGTTACAGAATACTTGTTCTAACTGGGTCGCATTTCCTTTGACGGCCACCGCGGTCGCGGGGTGATCGAACCGGATCCGGCAGCGCGCCTTGTTGATACGCGGTTCCAGAATTTTGAGAGAGCGCCGGATGACCTCGGTGAGATTAGTTTCCGAAAACGTGTGCGGTAATTTGCGGGCATAGTGAAGGATGCTGCGGGTAGTATCGGCGATCTTTTCGGTCTGCTGGATGATGATATTCAAATCTTCGATGTATTTGCCGTTGCCGTTGTTATCATCCATCTCATCCTTGATGATCTCGGCGCGGGTCAAAATGATGCTGGCAGGATTGTTCACCTCGTGGGCAATCTCCGCGGCCACTTCCCCCAGGGTTACCAAACGGTCGGCCCGCTCCAGGTTCTCCTGCATAAATTGATTTTCTCGTTCCTTTGCTTCCTTTAATTTTTGAACGGTCTGGTTGAATTCCTTTGCCATGAGCGCCAATTCGTGCCGGCCGGCCATGTCGATACGAAAATTCAAATTCCCCCGCGCTAATTCCTGAAATCCTGCGATGATCTTACGCAGGCGCGACTCGATCTGCCCTTCGTACAAAAAATTCAAGATAAACCACAGGATTACCACAATCAAAATCGCGCTGATGATGGTCAACCGCTTGCTGGAGAGATACACCTGCTCCGACTGCAACAACCCCACGTGAACGTCCATCACCGCGATAATTCCCTCCCGGTCTTGATGGCAGGGCAGGCACTCTTCCTGCACGTAAATGGGGTGATGGTGCGAATAGGTAAACCCTCGTTTGACAAAGGTTTCCTGTTCTCCGCCCGAGAAGGGTTGAATATACACGTCATCCGTCAGATTGGCCATATTTTGGTGAATCTCTTCCCGGCGGGTAGAATACAGAATCTCTCCCGAGGGTTTGAAAATCCGGATCAATTGAATATTAGGCTCCAGGGTCAGCAATTCCAGGTTCCGCTGAATGGTTTCCCGGTCGTTTTGCAAAAATCCCTCGAAAATCGACTGGTACACCGCCTGGCTGGTGGTTTCGATCATATTGATGGAAAATTCCCGGTAATTCTTATCCAGTTGGTAAACCAGCAAAAAGACCGGTCCGCCAACCACCAGCAACAATACCACGGTGATCAACGCCATCAGGCGAAATTTTAAGGTGAGAAAGCCGGGGGTAAGCCTGAGTAGAATCTTTTGCAAAAAACCGTTCATACCATTCATTCTTAAAAACCGCCAATATGTACTGCATTTGCAGTAAAAAAAGAAATCATTTTTAAATTCCTTCCCGCTGCGGCGCGCCCGCCAACCGGCCAATCACGCCTCCCTCCGCTTCTATAAATATTCACACTTTTAACTTTCCAAACAATGACCGCGATCAGGCAAAAATATGACTTTTATCAGGAAAATTGGAGGAATGAGCGTGATGCGTGACTCGTGAAACGTGAGGGATAATCGTGATTCGCGTCAGGAGGCGCGCAAACGATTGCACGCATCGCGTCTCACGCTTCACGATGGCAACCTCCACCGCCCCCAAAAAATATTGCCTTGACTCTCTGGCTTCCCGGCGTTAAGCTTAAACACTTTGTTTCACCGTTTCAGGCGATGGAACGGAGCATGGAGCGATGAC
Organism: uncultured Calditrichaceae bacterium; assembly: GCA_964522165.1. GTDB lineage: Bacteria > Calditrichota > Calditrichia > RBG-13-44-9 > J075 > JABWBP01. Next base: position 3,339 of record CAZFVV010000150.1, on the reverse strand, counting down.
TTTGAATACGACTTTTACCGAAGACATTTTAGATTCCCTGGGGGAAGGGGTTTTTACGGTTGACAAAAATTTCCGCATCACCTTTTTCAACCAGGCCGCGGAGCGGATCACCGGTTTCCGCAAGGAAGAAGTGATCGGGCAGTTTTGCAAGCACGTTTTCAAATCCCACCTTTGCATCGAAAGCTGTCCCATTGCAACCGTGCTGGAGAAGCGTGAAAACCTCTTCGATATCGATTCCGCCATCCGGCATCGCAACGGCCACAAGCGCCCCATTCGCCTCAATGCCGCGGTGATCCGCAACCAGAACGGCGACGAGCCGGTGGGCGGGGTCATCTCCTTCCGCGACCTTTCCGACCTGGAAATGCTGCGGGAGCAATTGAAGCAACGAACTTCCTTCGCGGGCATGGTGGGGCAGAGCAAGCCGATGCAGGAGATTTACGCCCTGGTGGAAGAAATTTTCGATTCCGACGCCAGCGTGCTCATTCAGGGAGAGTCCGGCACCGGCAAAGAGCTGGTCGCCAACGCCATCCAGGCCACCAGCCTGCGCAAAAATGCCCCGTTTGTCAAGGTGAATTGTTCCGTTTTCCCTCCCCAACTGCTGGCCAGCGAGCTATTCGGGCACGTTCGCGGGGCCTTTACCGGGGCCATCAAAGACCGGCTGGGGCGTTTTGAAATGGCCAACCATGGCACCCTTTTTCTCGACGAAGTGGCGGAAATGCCTTTGCAGATGCAGTTGCAGTTGCTGCGCGTGCTCCAGGAGGGCACCTTCGAGCGGGTGGGCGAATCCCTTACCCGGAAGGTGGACGTGCGCATCATCGCTGCGACCAATGAGGACCTTCGCAAGGGTATTGCAGCGGGAAAATTCCGCGAAGATCTCTACTACCGCCTGAACGTCATTCCCATCGTGGTTCCCCCGCTGCGCAGTCGCCCGGAGGATATCCGGTTGCTGATCGAACACTTCCTGAAAAAATTCTCCCTGGTTAGCAAAAAAAACATTCGGGATATTGACGACGCGGCCATGGACCTGCTGCACCAGCACACCTGGCCGGGCAACATCCGGGAGCTGGAGAACGCCCTGGAATACGCAGTGGCGCGCACCCGCGGGCCGGTAATCAAAGCCGCGGTGCTTCCCCCCTCTATTCGCCCCGCCGCCACCCCCGGCAGCCTCACCGCCCAGCCAGTCGCCGGCGGGGACGGCCATTCCGCCGAGTACCGCCAAATCCGGCAGCTTCTGGAAAAACACCATTGGAACCGCAGCCTGGCGGCAAAAGAATTGGGCATTGGCAGAACCACCCTGTGGAGAAAAATGAAGGCCTACCGTTTGGACCGGGAGTAATCCCGTCTCCCCTATCGCAAATTCATTTTCCTCTTCTCATTTACTTCACCATTCACTATTCACTATTTCTACTTTAAGACTTTACCACGAAGTGGTTACAGAACACAGCCCAGGGTTCGCCAGTGGCGAACCCTGGGAAAGGAAAAACAGAATGCGGTAAAAACCCCAACGGGGTTTGACAAAGGCAATATTGTAAAACCCCGTTGGGGTTTTGATTGATGGGTATGTTTCTCTACCCAGGGTTCGTCTGCGACGAACCCTGGGCTATGTTATGTAACGCCTTTGGCGTAATTAGAATGTAACCACTCTGCCTTAAGGTTTTAAAGTAGAACTATTCACCATTCTTAATTCTCCATTCTCTGGCAGGAGTGGTTTAGTGTTTCACCCCCGAAACAGATTGTTTCAACGGGGTTATGCTGCTATTTTTCATAGAATTATTTCCCGGAAGTTGTCGCTCCCCTCGTTTCATTGAAACAATTCGTTTCACACCTGTCCTGACTTTATTTCATTGTTTTTCTTGAACTTGATTCCTGGCAAGCCGCTTGCATTGTATTGCCCGGAGGCGATCATGTTCGAGATGCTGGGAAATCAATTCTTCATGGTGCGCAATTACGGGCGGGCCGCGGAGATGCTGCAACAAGCCTCCTGGAAAGACCCGCGGAATAAACTGATTCGCCGGAAGCTGGTCATTTGCTACACCCAGACCGGGGAAGTGGAAAAGGCGCTGGAGAACTTTACCTGGCTCATCAACGAGGATTTCGACTTCATCGCTAACATCGACCCGGTGGCGGAAGACTGTCCCTGCTCCGGGTTGGTGTACGACATGGAGGAACAGATGCCCCAAAATCAGGATTCTCCCGATTTTCACCTCATCCTGGGCATGTTGTGGTTGTATTGCGACCTGGAGCGCTCGTTGGGGCATTTCCTGCGCGCCCGGCAATTGAATCCGGCGGACGAGCGGCTGAAATCCATCATTCTGCTCATCCAGTCGCGCCTGGATAAAACCGAGAAAGCGCATTCACCCGGGCGGCTGGTCAACCGCACTTAATTGCCAATTGGCAATTGCTGATTGGCAATTGGCAATTAACTTGACAATGTCACATTTAAAGATTTAGACAGGATGAACAGGATTTACAAGATAAAAATTGATGAATTTGACAAATTATCTGGCAAAAAATCTAAGTTAAAATCCTGATCATCCGGTTAATTCTGTCAAAAAAATCTTAATGTGACATTGTCAAGTTAACAATAGTATTATTTACCCTAACTCATCCGGAGGTCTTATGAATCAATCGGTAAAACTTTTCCTGCTAACGCTTTTCGTCTTCCTTTTTTCCGCTTCGCTGCTGGCGCAGGGAAACTTTTCTAACAGCATTCACGCGACCCGCAACGGCAAAGGCTACTGGTACAATGCCAATACGCCCGCCCCGGCGCCGGGATTCGAAACCCTGACCAACGTGCCGATAGCAGGGTTAGGCTGCGTGGAGTGCCACCCCGGCGACAACCTGAACGCCAACGGGGTTCCCTATCCCATCCCCTACCCGGGCATGGGCTGCGTGGATTGCCACGCTACCAACAATCCCAATCCCCCTCCCGGGGCGGTGGATGAAGCGCAGTGCTATGATTGCCACACCCGCCAGAAAACCGAGGCAATCCAATTAGGCTATTCCGACGTGCACCGCAGCGCTTCCACGCCCCTGAAGTGCTGGGACTGCCACCTGCCCGCGGAGCTGCACGGGGATAACGCCGGAACGCCGAACTCCATGTTCGAACCCGGGGTCATCGCCGCGGATTGCGAGGACTGCCATACCACTTTGCCGGCCGGGCACAACACCGTCGATCCCCACAACGGGAAACTGCACTGCGCCGCCTGCCACTCCCAGACGGCCATTTCCTGCTACAACTGCCATTTCGAAAGCGTGGCGCAGGCGCAGTTGAGACGCGCCAAACAACTCATTCACGGCTTCGTGATCCTGGCCAACCGCGCCAGAGACGGTAAAGTG
>CAZFVV010000149.1:10649-12144 GCA_964522165.1 uncultured Calditrichaceae bacterium | reverse complement strand
CACCAAAACACTATAAAACCCAAACACCGTTCTGGCAGGCGCAAAAACATCAACTACCAGGAAATGTATGCCATGAAGGTATCGGAAACCGGTTTGCCGGGAGTGTTGTTGATCGAACCGCGGGTATTCGGCGATCAACGGGGTGTTTTTCTGGAAACCTACCACCGCGAGAAATACGCCCGCGCGGGGATCGATAAACCCTTCGTGCAGGACAACCACTCCCACTCCACCAAAGGGGTTCTCCGGGGGCTGCATTACCAATTGAAGCAGCCCCAGGGAAAATTGATCTACGCCGTAACGGGGGAGATATTCGACGTGGCGGTGGATATCCGGCAAGGCTCGCCGACCTTCGGCAAATGGGTGGGAGTGGCGCTTTCGGCGGAGAACCGCCGGCAGCTGTACGTGCCGGAGGGTTTCGCGCATGGTTTTTACGTGCTCAGCGAGCGGGCGGACGTTACCTACAAATGCACCGATTTATATGCCCCGGGCGATGAATACGGAATTATCTGGTCGGATCCGCATGTGAACATCGCCTGGCCGCTGCAAGGAACGCCCCTGCTCTCGGAGAAAGACGCGATGTATCCCCGCTTAGCAGAGGTTCCCCGGCAACACCTACCGCGGTATTCTGATTAGTTGCGTAATTCGTAACTCGCATTACGTAATGCGAATTCCCTCCCCCTCATTTCTCCTCATCCGCCAGGTATTCCTCCAGCGGCGGGCAGGTGCAGACCAGGTTGCGGTCCCCGTAAGCGTTATCGATCCGCGCCACAGCCGGCCAGAATTTGTGTTCTCGCAGGTAGGGCAGCGGATAGACCGCTTTTTCCCGGGAGTAGGGATGGGCCCAGTTATCGGAGAGCGCCTCTTCCGCGGTATGGGGGGCGTTTTTCAGCACGTTGTCGAGCGGGTCGGCGATTCCCTTCATAACCTCCTGAATCTCCCCGTAAATGCAAATCATGGCGTCGCAGAAGCGGTCCAACTCATCTTTGGATTCACTCTCGGTCGGCTCCACCATCAGGGTGCCGATGACCGGGAAGGAGACCGTAGGGGCGTGGAATCCATAGTCCATCAAACGTTTGGCAATATCTTCCACTTCGATCCCACCCTGGTGCTTAAAGGGCCGGCAGTCGAAGATCAATTCATGTCCCACCCGCCCTTTTTTGCCGGTATAGAGCACCGGGTAATAATTTTCCAGGCGCGATTTGATGTAATTGGCGTTCAGGATGGCGTATTCGCTGGCCTTTTTTACCCCGTCTTTCCCTAACATTTTGATATAGCCATAGGAAATGACCAGGATATTGGCGCTGCCCCAGTGGGTGGAAGAAACCGCCGGGAGGGCTTTTTCCGGCTTTTTAGGCGCGAACACGTGCCCGGGAAGATAGGGGGCCAGGTGGCCGGCCACGCAGATCGGCCCCATGCCCGGGCCGCCCCCGCCGTGGGGAATGCTGAAGGTTTTGTGCAGGTTCAGGTGGCAAACGTCCGCCCCGATGATCCCCGG
>CAZFVV010000149.1:0-10549 GCA_964522165.1 uncultured Calditrichaceae bacterium | reverse complement strand
ACCGCGCTGGCGGGGTTGGTTCCGTGCGCGGAAGAGGGAATGAGCGCCACGTTGCGATGCCCCTGGCCGCGGTCCTCGTGGTAGGCGCGGATCACCATCATGCCGGTAAATTCACCCTGCGCCCCGGAGTTGGGCTGCAAGGAGACCGCTTCCAGCCCGGTAATTTCACAGAGCATGGATTCCAGCTCCGCAAACATTTGATGGTATCCCTCCGCCTGGTCGCGGGGTACGAAGGGGTGCAGGTGGGAAAATTCCGGCCAGCTTACCGGGATCAGCTCCGTGGTGGCGTTCAGCTTCATGGTGCAGGAGCCTAACGGGATCATGGAAGTGGTGAGGGAGAGGTCGCGGTTTTCCAGGCTTTTGATATAACGCAGCATTTTGGTCTCGGTGTGGTATTGATGGAAGACCGGGTGCGCCATGAACTCGCTGCGGCGCTGCAGCGCTTTGGGGATGGCAATCTGATCGCCCTGGGGATGGTTGTTCACGTCGATGCGCGGCGATTCTTTTCCCACCGAACGGGCAAAAATCCGCAAGATTTGCTGGATATCTTCCGGGAGAACCAGTTCGTCGAAGGAAATTCCGACGTGGCGGGAATCGATGTAGCGGAAATTCATCCCTACTTCCAGGGCGAATTTCTGAATACCGCTCATGCGCTCTTTTTCCGGGGAAGGTATGGCGATCTTCAGGGTATCGAAGTAATAGCGGTTGGCCTGGGTGAATCCCAATTTAGTTAATTCGATATCCAGAATGTGGGTATATTTGTGAATGCGCCGGGCGATCGCCTTCAAACCTTCCGGTCCGTGATAGACCGCGTACATGCTGGCCATGTTGGCCAGGAGGGTTTGGGCGGTGCAGATATTGGAAGTGGCTTTTTCTCGCCGGATGTGCTGCTCCCTGGTTTGCAAGGCCATGCGGTAGGCTTTTTTACCGCGGCGGTCGATGGAAACCCCGATGACCCGTCCCGGCACGTGGCGCTTGAAGGCGTCGCGGGCGGCAAAGAAGGCGGCGTGCGGCCCGCCGAATCCCCGCGGCACCCCGAAGCGCTGGGCGGAGCCGAAAACTACGTCCGCGCCGATCTCCCCGGGAGGCGTCAGCAGCGCCAGGCTGAGCAAATCCGCAGCCACGGCGACTAAGATATGCCGCTTATGCGCCTCTTCGATCAAAGCGGAATAATCGGCCACGCTGCCGTCGGCGTCCGGAAATTGGAGCAGAATGCCGTAAAGGTGGTCGTGCAGTTCCAAATTCTGCGCGTCCCCGATTTGAAGCTGGATTCCTAAGGGTTTGGCGCGGGTTCGCAGAACCTCGATGGTCTGGGGAAAGCATTTATCGGACACAAAAAAGGTGTGGGCGTTGCGATTGGCCGCCTCCGGGGAGCGGGCGCGGTGCATCATGCTCATGGCCTCCGCGGCGGCGGTTCCTTCGTCCAACAGCGAGGCGTTGGCGATTTCCATTCCGGTAAGATCCGCCACCATGGTCTGGAAATTCAGCAGCGCTTCTAAGCGTCCCTGGGCAATCTCCGCCTGGTAAGGGGTGTAGGCGGTGTACCAGCCGGGGTTCTCAAAAATATTGCGGGCGATCACGGTCGGCAGAATGGTTCCGTAATAGCCCATCCCGATGAAAGATTTGAAGGTTTTGTTCTTTTGGGCGATTTTTTTCAGCTCGCGCAGGAATTCCGCCTCACTGATCGCCTCCGGCAGGTGGAGCGGTTCCTTCAGGCGAATCGCTTTCGGGACGGTTTCGTGCAGCAACGTTTCCAGGGAATCGCAGCCGATGATTTGCAGCATTTCCGATAGTTCCGAGACGCTGATACCGATATGGCGGGAGGAGAATTGATCGGGAAACGCAGATTTGCTTGACTGATCAAGATGCATGTATGTTGCCCTTTCGCTTAAATTGAATGTGCGCTTACTTCATGCCGCCGAGCCGGATTCTGCCGGCGAACGGCGCGCGCTCACGTAAGCGCCGGGAGACGACCGCTGCTTCGCGCAGAAACTTCAATTATCGGTCGAAATACCCGGAGGCATAAATTATGAAACTCCCGCCGAATAAATCAAGCAAAGCAAATTTATTTTTGCAATTCCGCGATCTTCTCCCGCACCGCGTCGGCGTGGCCGTTTACGCTCACTTTCGGCCAGATGTGGGCGATTTTCCCCTGTGGATCGATCAGGTAAGTGGTGCGAACCACCCCCATGTACTCCTTGCCGTACATGCTCTTTTTCTGCCACACCCCGTAATCGTTCAGCGTCTTCTGTTCGGTATCGCTCAGCAGCAGCACTTTCAAATCGTGCTTGCCGATGAATTTGCGGTGGCTCTGGCAGGGATCCGGGCTGACGCCGATAATTTGGGCGTTCAGTTTCCGGAATTGCGGCAATTGAGCGGTAAAATCCAGCGCCTCCACGGTGCAGCCGGAGGTGTCATCCTTGGGATAGAAATACAACACCACCCATTTCCCCTTGAATTGATCCAGGGTTACGGTTTGCTCGTTTGCGTCCGACAAAGAGATTGCCGGCGCTATGTCGCCGATTTGCAGTTCTTTGGCCATGAGTGAATCCTCCGTGGTTGGAATGGTTGATTATAATTGAAGCATTGGATTGATGGATTAATGGATGGTTGGATGGCTGAATGGTTAGTGACACCCACCATTTAACCATCCACCTCCTATTTCAAGGCTCGCACGCCGGTTAAAACTCCAGGCTGAAGCCGATGCTGGGCAAAATTCCGATGGAGTTGCTGGTAACCACCTCGTCTTCCCAGAAATCATAACTGGGACGCACCGGAACTTTGTAATTATAAATATTTTGAATATCCAGGTATAGCGTCATGGTCAGGCTGCGAAAATAAAAGTAGCGATCTACCCGCAGGTCCAAATGGTGGCCGGGATCCAGCCGGGCGGTCAGGTATTCTTCCGGCAGGTTCTGGATCAGGCCGGGATTAACGGGGTTTTCGGAAGGACGATATACCGGGGTGTAAGGAATTCCGGTAAAATAGCGAAATTTCCCGCTGATTTCCCAACTCCGGCTGAATTTGTATCCCCCGGAAAGATTGAAAATGAAGCGCTGGTCGAACTGGTTGGGGTACGCTTTTCCGTTCCCGGCGGTCAATTCGCTTTTTCCATACGAGAGGCTGAACTGGCCGTAGCAGGGGATTTCGGAGAACTTCTTTTGCAGCAGCAACTCCATTCCGTAGGCTTCCCCGGTTGCCCCGGAAGTCAGCGGAAAATACCCGAAAGATTGGAAGTCGTCCTCCCGGCCGCCGTACCCCCCGCCGGTATTGCTCATCACGATATAGTCGTTCACCCCGGCAATCGCGCCGGTGGGAAGATCACGGTACCGTTTGTAATATCCTTCCAGTGCTAAACGCACATCGTTTCGCGCCAGGTAATCCCAGCCCAGGATCAGCATATCGTTTCGCAGGGCTTTCAAATCCCGGTTAACCGGGTTTACGGTCCAGACATAGGAAGGAGACTGGTAATAGATTCCCCCGCTTGCTTTCACAGAATGCCGCCCGGTCAGCTTGAATTTAGCCGCCAGCCGGGGTGCCACGTACCCGGGTCGGTTGATGAAGGAGAAGTAGTCGGCGCGAACCCCGGCGTTGAATTCCCATCGCGGGTGCGGGTCCCACTCCAGCTCCGCAAAAGCGGCGTATTTTTGCGCCCGGGCATCCACCACGTAGCTGTTTTCCAGTCCCAGCGCGGAGGCCGGCACCCGGTTGCCGTTGCTGTCGTAGATGGTATCGGCGAAGGTGCTGGTATTATCGTTCATGACCGTCTTGCCGGAAACGCCGCTGAGAAGCCCTAACCCCGGCGAAATAGACCAGTAATGTTGCAGCTTCAATCCCGTTTCCCGTTCATCGGCGCGGCTGTTGAAATATTCGCTTTCGAACTCGTCCACCTGGCTGAAGCGGTATTGGTAAAAATTAACGTTGAGGGTGGCGTCCAGGTAACCGTGGTTGAACAGGCGGCGATAGTTTATCCCCCCGATCCAGATATCCTGGGTATTATCCATGATGCCGGCGTTGGTGACCCGGTTCTCTTCCGTGGACTGGTCGCGGTCCACCCGGTCGAGCGCAACCAGGCCGAGCAGGAAGAGTTTATCGCGAGGTGAGAGGTCATAATTGGCGAGCAGGTTGAAGTCGGTATAGACCGGCACAAAAGGCAGCCCCGCGGCCTGGAAGATAAAGTCCAGGTAACTCTTGCGCGCCGAAAAAATATAATTCCCCCGCTCTCCCAGCGGCCCTTCTAAGTTTGCGCCGAACTGGGTGGCGGATATCAGGAATTTTCCGCCCTGGCGGTCATCCCGCCCGCGGGACATGTCTAAGCTGAGCACGGAGGACATTTTGTCCCCGTAACGCGCCGCGAACCCGCCGCTGGAAAAGGTAACGCTCTCCACAAAATCCAGGTTGACAAAACTGAGGCTCCCGCTGCTGCTCCCCTGGGTGCTGAAATGGTTGATGTTGGGCACTTCGATGTTGTTGACCACGTAGAGGTTCTCCGATGGCCCCCCGCCGCGCACCAGTAAATCGTTGCGCCCCCCGGAGGTGTTGATGGCCACCCCCGGGAGGGTGGAAACCGTGCGCACCACGTCTTCGAATCCCCCCGGAAAGCGGCGAATCTCTTCTTTGGAAAAACCGATCACGCTGGGTTGGGTCTCCTTCTCCTCCACAAAATATCCCGCCGTAACCAGCACCGCCTCTCCTTGAACCGGTTGTGGTTTTAATTGCACGGAGAGATACGCGGGCCTGGTGTTGGTTACGATAATATCGGTTTTGATTTCGGTAAGATACCCCAGGTAGGAAAACTCAGCCTGGTAAGCGCCGCCCGGAAGCTCTTCGATCCGGAATTTACCCTCATCATTGGTAGAACCGCCCCTCTCCGTGCCGATTAGTACCACGTTTACCCCCACCAGGGGTTCCTTGGTTTGGGCATCTATCACCATTCCGGTAATGCTGCCCTTTTCCTGCGCCCATAAGGCCGCGGCCAGAAGGTTCAGAGCCAGGAAGGCTCGTCTAAAGTAATCACGCATTTGTAATTTTACCATGGTTTAGGTTCTCATTGAATATGCTTTTTCGCCCGGTCGATTGTTGCGAGCGTTTTGAGCGATTTTAATCTAACTTGCCCCAATGCCGTTGTCAAGGTGAAAAATAAAATCAGTTCGCTGGCAACCCGGATGAGAGTCAATCGACCGTCGTATTTTCTGATGTTACGCAGAGTATGCTCGTTCCAACGGTCACCGTTGGAACGAGCTGTGCGATGCTTTGCATCGCGGCGTGAGTGGTGGTTTACCCCTCCGGGGCTTACGCCAAAGGATGCCCATGGCAATCGCCGGACAATTTCTGCCCCGAGGTACTACTTGATGCAGAGCATCGCCGGCGGCGTTCACACGCAGAGCGTATGAACGAGTAGCGACTGGGTAACATCAGTTATTTTTTCTCTAAAAATATTTTTTTTACCCCCTAATTTCCTGTTGCGCATCACATTTTTTGGGAGTATAATCACATTGTATTCTAATTTTCGGGGTATCTATTTCTAACCAAACCTTATTAGCAGGAGGTATAAATATGGTGAATTTCCAACAGAGGAGACGCTGGGCGAGGTTTACCGGTTTACTGGTTGTTTTGTCGGTACTTTCGCTTCTTGCCTGGGTAGGTTGCGCGGAAAACAGCCAATCGCCTACGGAATCGCAGGCCGGTAGTGAGAGCGCCGTGCTGAACGTTTTGAATACGCAGGTGCAGAAAGTGATGAGCATTCAAGACGCCTACACGCCGGAACTGATGGTTAACACGGACGTGCTCGGAACCGCCACCGGGCTGAACGAAAGCGGCGAGCTGGCGGTAATCGTTTACGTGAACTCCGAAAGCCAGTCCTTCCAGAAGACTTCAACCAGTCTTCCCCGGGAATTGGAAAAAACGCCGGTGGTGATCGAAGTTACCGATCCGTTCCGCGCTCTGAAAGGCGGCGGGGGCGGCGGGGTCAGCCACACCGCTAAACAGACCCCCCCGATCCAGCTGGGCACCTCCGGGGGCTGGCGTTACGACCTGGCCAACGGCTACTGCTGCGGTGGAACCCTGGGTTCCCTGGTCAAGATAGGCTCCACCCAGTATATTTTGAGCAACTACCACGTGTTGGAAGCGGACATCGTGAGCGGCGGGAACAGCCGGGTGGCGCAGGCCGGCGACCCGGTGATCCAGCCGGCGCTGATCGACGTGTCCTGCAACGCCAATAACGCCCAGAATGTCGCCACCCTTTCCGGCATCAAGAGCCTGCCGGGTTCCAACGTGGATGCGGCGATTGCCCAGGTGATCTCCGGCATGGTGAGAACCGACGGCGCCATCCTGGAAGTGGGCACGATTTCCGCCACTACCGTTGCGGCGGCTCTTAATCAGGCGGTGAAAAAGAGCGGGCGCACCACCGGGCTGACCCGCAGCTCCGTATCCGGCTTGAACGCTACCATCAGCGTGGCGTATGACAATGAGTGCGCCGGCGGGGCGGCATTTACCAAGACCTTTACCGGCCAGATCGTGATCAAAAACCGGCGCAGCGCGTTCCTGGCCGGCGGCGATTCCGGCTCATTGATGGTGGAGGACGTAACCACCAATCCCCGCGCGGTCGGGCTGCTCTATGCCGGCAGCAGCACCTCGGCGATTGCCAACCCCATCGGGCAGGTTTTGAGCTTCTTTGGCGCTTCCATGGTGGGCAATTGAGTCTAATCCGATTTTAATTCCATTTTTGGTATTGAAAACACCCGCACCTGTTCCGGTCGCGGGTGTTTTCATTGGGAGTGCAACTCAATTAGAGCGGGGAATTTCCACGTATCCGTTAAAGAAATGTGTCTATGGGTGCAAAAGGAATCATAGATCGGCGAATGATCAAAATAACCGGCGTGCTATTTACCCTGCTCCTGCTGCTCGCAGCGCGGTGCAGCGACAACCACAAGCCGGAAACGGGGGAGCAAAACCCAATGCCGCAACGCGACATCAATGAAGTGATGGAAGCGCACGTTCAGGAGTGGATGGGCATTCCGGGGGTGGTGGGAGTGTATATCGGTATGTTAGATGACGAGAAGACGCTTTGCATCAAAGTGATGGTCATCGAGAAAACGCCGGAGTTGGAGCGTAAATTTCCCAACTCCGTTGAAAATTACCCGGTGGTGCTGGAAGAAACCGGGGTGATCCGCCCCCTTTAAAGCCGGTAGAGACACTCTCTCCCGCGATTCGCGTTTTTCACTTTCCGCATCGCGAACCGCAACCGCTCTCGCCTTCGCGCGCCTACCAATTTATTCCTTCCCCTTTAAAATAGTCGTGCAGCTCCTTCCGCGCCGCCAGGTTGATCCGTTCTGACCACAAATCCACCGGGTTCAAATCGTCGCCCAATACCGGGGCGTTGCGGGTATCCGGGGCAAAACGGTTGTCCCAGGCGTGGTTGCGGTGATAGTCCTCGCTGAAGCGGTCTAAGGTAGGGGGCAAATCCCACAATAATTCTAACTTCCGGTTAGCGGCCAGCAAAATCACGTTTCCCAGCCGGTCGGGAGGCTCGGCCATGGGCAGGGCGAGCACTTCGGCAAAATGCTGCTTCAGGGTGGCGGCCAGGGAACGTACGATTAGATCGTGCCAGCCCAGGGCTTCCACGTTGATGGCCAGGACCCCGCCGGGATTCATCCGGGAGGTGATGAGGCCGAATACTTCCCGGGTAACCAGGTGAAAGGGGATGGAGCTGCTTCCAAAAGCGTCCATTATCACCAGGTCGTAAGTATCCGGGTGGGCGATCAGGAATTGCCGCCCGTCGGTATGGAAAACCCGGGCCGCGGAAGAATCCAATCCGAAATAGCGATAGGCGGTTTCGGTCACCACCGGGTCGATTTCCACGGCATCGATTGCCCAGTCTTTGCGGGCAAAGCGTTTGATTACCGACCCGCCGCCGACGCCGATCAAGAGCATCTTCCCCGGCTTCTCGTAAAAATGGCGGGTAACGTCCACCACGTGCACGTAGGGAAAAAGCGGTTCGAACGATTGGGAATCCACGATGGTATGTATGCCCCCGTCGATGAGCATATGGCGCCCGAAATCGGTGTCCACCACCCGGATTTCCCCATAGGGACTCTGTTTGACTGCCACCACGCTCTCGCCGGTTTCCGCTGCGTCTTTGACGAGCAGCCAGGAAGCAGCGATAGCGCTGATTGCCAGCAGCAGCGCCGCCATGGCGGCTCCTTTCATTTTTCGTTCTGTGGTCAGTCCCGCGGCGGCGGTAAGGATTAGCAGCGCGCCGATCAGCAGCACCAACCGGTTGACCCCGACGTTGGGAATCAGGAAAAAACCGGTCAGCAATGCGGCGATAACGCTGCCGATGGTGGAAACGGCGTAGAGGTCTCCGGCGGTGCGCCCCACCTCATTGAGGCTCTGGGCGCGCAGGCGGATGGCGTAGGGGCTGACCATGCCCAACAGGGTCAGGGGGGGAACGAAGAGGATAAACGCCGCCAGCAGCACCGCAAAGCGCAGTCCCAGGGGTTCGGAAATGGCCAGCACCGGGTGTTTGATCCAGGGAGTCAGGAACAGCCAGAGTCCCGCCCCGGCTAACAGGTAGCAGAGCCGTGACAGGCGCGCGCCGCGGTCCGCCCAGCGCCCTCCCAGGGCGTATCCCACGCTCAAGGCCACCAGGGTGACGGTGATCAGCGCAGACCACAGGAATAGGCTGACGCCGTAGAAGGGTCCCAAAATCCGGGTTCCCAGGATTTCCACCGCCAGCACCGACGCGCCGGATATGAAAACCAGCACATATAGAAAGAGATTTTTCATGCGCGATTCCTTTTTTCTAAATCAAATTCAAATTTCAATTGAAGTAGTTAACGATTCGCACTGTAATGGTCAAGGAAAAAGAAAATCCGGCGGCCCCTTTAATGCGTAAAAAAAATTTACATCTAACACTGGCGGGCTTAACGTTCTCTTCAAAAAAGGCTTATTTGAAGCGGTATGCCGGTCAGGTAAAGAATGGCATTGGGTTTGCCCAATTGCCCTTGTTAAACAAAACAGGAGGTTCGAAGATGCAAAAGGGAATTTCTATTTTAGCGGTTCTATTTCTGCTGGCGCTGGCGGCAGGAAGTTGTGAGAAAAGCGCTCCCAACCAAAATGATCCTGAAACCCCCGCCGGCCAGGGCATTTTGCGGATCAGCCTGACCGACGCGCCGGGCGATTTTGAGGCGGTCAACATCACCTTTTCGGAAATTCAGGCGCATATCGACAGCCAGTGGGTTACGGTTCAGGATACCCCGAAAACCATCAATTTGTTGGAGTGGAACAACGGCCAGTCGATTGTCATCGGCACCGCGGAGGTGCCGGCAGGGCACTATTCTCAAATTCGTTTGAAAATCGACAGCGCCGAAGTGGTGGTGAACGGGATCACTCACCCCCTGGACGTTCCCAGCGGGGCGCAAACCGGCTTGAAACTGAACGCCCATTTTATGGTCGCCGAGGGTTCCACCTACGAATTGATCATCGATTTCGACGTGAACCGCTCCATCGTGGTCACCGGCCCGCCGAACAATCCCCGTTACAAGCTCAAACCGGTCATCCGGGTAGCGCCCAAAGCGATTACCGGCTCGATCTCCGGAACGGTTCTCAATTACCAGAATCTCCCGGTCGCTTACGCCATCCAGGATACCGATACGGTAACTTCATCCCTGGTGAGCGGGGATACCGGAAAATTTATGCTGGCCTTTCTGCCCGCGGGATTCTATACCGTCCGCATCGAGGATACCGGTGGGTTGTCTTTTAACAAAGACAGCGTGGAGGTGGTGGCGGGAACGGATAAGGACCTGGGGTTGATCACGCTGCAATAAAAACTGGGTTTTGGTGTTCAGGTGTTATAGTGTTTTAGTGGGAGTGCGTTTGCGCACCATAACACCGGAACACTAAAATACCGCCCTTCATTTCCCGCCGGGCCTGTCCTGCGCTTTGACGACCCAGCGCGGGGCGGAATCGATGGTCTGGCGGAGCATGAGGTTCAACTGGCCGGCATGGTGCTGCACGTGGCGCAAGTTATAAAGAAGCAGCTCCCCGATGCTGAGGTCAACCCGCCCGAACCCGAAGCGCTGGCGGGCTTTTTCTTCCGTCATGGCTGCAATGGCCGCCCGGCACTTCCGGCGGCCATGCTCCAGGTAGGTTTGCAACTCCTCTTTGGTATAGGCCCGTTCGGGTAGCAGTCCCGCAGGGTCCATCTCGTCAAGGGTGAAGGGAGCGGGAGGCGCGAATCCCTTCGCCGAGTCGGAAAGGTAAAAGTCGAGCCAGAAAAGGGTGTGAAAGACGATATACCAGAATTCCGGTTCCCGGGAACGGTCGCCCCAAAGCTCCCCGGGACAGGCTTTCATGGCGTTTTCGAGCATACCGATAGCTGCTCCGAACTGCTGCCAGACGATTTCTCTCCAGATTTTATCCATATCATAGCTCCTGCAGAACTTTTCTCCACCGCGTTCGGCAAGGCCACGCTTTCGTTGCGGGAAGCGCCTGAACACCTTAACATTTGAACACTACTACATCGCGGCAGAGTTAGTCCGCCGCCAGG
>CAZFVV010000148.1:0-12306 GCA_964522165.1 uncultured Calditrichaceae bacterium | reverse complement strand
CACGGATGACGCGGATTTACACAGATTTTTTTAGCAATATTCATTCAGCCGCGAATATCCGTGTTATCCGCGTCATCCGCGTTCCATTTTTTAGTAGTAGTAAACAGTTGCAAGAGATTTTCAAACACTCTCTAAGAGATTTACCCCACCCGTTTTATTGCCAGCATGGTCACGTCATCCGCCTGGGGCTGGCCGGCGCTGAATTTGTCGATGGCCGACCAGACCGCCTCGACCACTTCTTTCACTGGTTGTTGCCGGTGCGATTTGACCAGCTCATAGAGGCGCTCCTCGCCGAACTCTTCCTCTTTAGCGCTGATCGCCTCGTTGACCCCGTCGGTGTAGGCAAGCACCAGGTCGCCTTTGCGCAGGTCGATCTTGCCGATTTTATAGACATAGGCGGGCATAATTCCTAAGATGATCCCCCCGATGTCCAAAAATTTCATCTCTCCTTCGCAGGTATGGTAAATGGGGTTATTGTGCCCGGCGTTCACATATTCCAGGGTGTGCTCCGCGGTATTCAAAATCCCGATAAAAAAGGTGATAAATTTATCCATCCCGGTATTGTTGTAAATCAGCTGGTTCAGCTTCCCCACCACGTCCGCCAGGTTCAAGCCCAGGGTTATCATCACCCGCAGGGCGGCCTGGAGGTTGGCCATCAGCAGGGAGGCGGGGATTCCCTTGCCGGATACATCGGCAATGGCCAGGGCGATGCGTTTGTCATCAATGGCGATGACGTCGTAATAATCTCCGCCCACCTGCTTGCTGGAATTGTTCATCCCGAAAAGTTCGTACCCTTCTACGTGGGGAATATTTTTCGGAAGCAGGTTTTTCTGGATGGTGCGGGCGAGGTTCAACTCTTCTTCCAGGCGCTGCTTTTCCAACGTTTCCTGGAACAGCCGGGCGTTTTCCAGGGAAATTACCGCCTGGCTGACCAGGGTGGTGAGGAATTCCAGGTCGGTTTCGGTAAACCCCTGGCCGGAAATTTTCGGCCCCAGGAAGATATAGCCGATCAGCTTTTCCTGGTGCTGCATGGGAATGACGAGCTGCACCGCCTGCCGCTCTAACAAGTGCTGCAAGGAGGGGTCGGCCAAACGGTTGGTGAGAGTGGCGGAGGGGGGCGGGGACAGTTTTACCAGCCGGGAAAATACGCTTTCCAGAAAATCGGGATTAAATCCTTTGTTTTCATGGACCACAAAATGGAGCCCTTTTCGCAGCACCATGGCGTATTTGGTGATCAACATCTGCCCCATGAGGGCATAGACTAAGAGTTTGAGGATTTTGGGAAACTCTAAGGTGGCGGAAAGTCCCTGCCCGATGTCGAAAAGGGTTTTCAGCTCCTGAATTTTCTCATCTAACTGGCGGTTGATCTGCTTGATCTCCTCCAGTTGCAAAGCGTTCTCGATGGTGGTGGCGGAGAGATTGGCCAGGGAGTTGAGAAAGCTAAGCTCTTCTTCCGAGAAAGCGGT
The DNA here is from genome assembly GCA_964522165.1 of uncultured Calditrichaceae bacterium. GTDB lineage: Bacteria > Calditrichota > Calditrichia > RBG-13-44-9 > J075 > JABWBP01. Next base: position 10,840 of record CAZFVV010000148.1, on the reverse strand, counting down.
TTTGTTCAGCTTGCCGCCAAAGAACATCAGCCCCAGGGGTTGGTTATTATAAAGGAAGGGAATGCTGATTTCCAGCCTGGCCGCCTCTACAAATTCCTGTAAACTGGCAGATTTCGGTTTCTCCTGGCCGCGATTGAATTGATGGATCGAAAAGCATTCCGGGGGAACACTCTCGATCGGGAAGGCGGCCGATTTCAGATGCTCCTGGATTCCTTTGGCCATGACGATCTGGTATTGCCCGTGGAATTTCAGCATGATGGCGCCCCGGGGGATCATCAAACGGCCCATGGGGATGAACAAAACGTTGTTCAGGACCCGGGAAAGCTCTAAGGATTCGTTCAATAATTGGCTGATTTCAAACAGGGAGGATAATTCTAACAACCGGCGATTCACTTCCGCGAAGGTCTCCGGCTGGTATTTTTCGGACAGGTAATCTAATAGTTGTGGCATAGGGGCCCGCGCCTCTCAGGCTTTGGGGTTCATGGAAAAGACGTAAAGCGCGAAACGCAATGCGTGAAGCATGAGGGGGATGAGGTTGTTCCGGTTGAAGGCGACCATGAGGGAAATTGGCTCCCGGGGCAAACAGTAACGGTTTATTTGACCAGCGATTTACTCATTTTCACTTCGTTGCGAATGCCGGGATTGATCCGGAAACTCACTTTATCCATCAGGGTTTTGATGAGGTGCAGGCCCAGACCGCCGGGTTTCATGCGCTTCAAGTACTCTTCCATGTTGGGGGTTTTGATGGAATTGGGATTAAAGCCGATTCCTCTATCTGCAATGGTAATTTCGATCTTTTTTGCCCGGGTTTTGACGCGGACGTGAATTTCCTTTTCCCGGGTATTTTCGCCGATATAGGCATGTTTGATCACGTTGGCGCAGGCCTCATCCACGGCCAGCTCGATCTGGTAGATCTCTTCTTCGGAAAAACCCATGTTCTCGGCGATTCCGGCAATAAATTTCCTGATGATGTCGAGATTCGCTGAATCCGCAGGAAGCTTCAAGCGATAGGAATTGTTCTTCTCAGGAAGAGTATGTGCTTTTTTACCTGGCATGAATCATCCTTTTTCATCAGTTATTTGAATTTTTCCATGGCAGCCCGGTTGCTGTCGTAAAATTCATACAGGCTGGGAAATCCCAACAAATCGAATACTTTGAATACCCGGGGGGATACTTCGGAGATTTTGATATCGCCGGCATTCTGCCGCACCTCTTCAATAAATCCCATAAATACGCCCAGCCCTGCGGAACTGATGTATTGCAAGCCTTCCAGGGAAACCACAATTTTAAAGCGCTTTTCTTGAATCAGGGTGCTCAAGGCGTTCTCGAATTCCGGGGCAGTATGGGCGTCTAAGTAGCCGTTCGCATGGAGAATCGTCACGTCGCCGTTGTCCTTGCGCTCGATGTCAAAATTAGCCATTCATTCCTCCTTAATACAGTTGGTTGTTCCTACGGGTATTCACCGGAGATGTTTTCGCGTATTTTCAAGCATTTACCCCCGATGAATACTTTCTCAAAACCCTTCCGGTCTATTGCAATGCCGCAAAGTTATAAAATCCCCCTTATTAATCAAAGCAATAATGTTACTATTTAAAAGTGTTCGAGTGTTCTGGTGTTCAAGTGTTTTAGAGGGTGTTTGAAAATTCTGCTCAGTCCCCCCAAATCGTTCAAATGGCACACGGATAACGCCGATGACGCGGATTTACACAGATTTTTTGAGCAATATTCTTCAATTTATCCGCGAATATCCCCCGAAGGGGCAAGCTGTGTCATCCGCGTCATCCGTGTTCTATTTTTTAGCAGTAAACGGTTGCAAAAGATTTTTCAAACACGTTCTTAGAGTAATGAAGGGATGGAGAGATGGATTTTTTCACCACATGGCTCCTTCTGGGCGATATGCCACTACCCCATTACTCCATTACTCCCCTACTCCATCAACCCATCCCCCCCCCCAAACACTCAAGCACCCTTGAACTTGATCACCATAAAGGTCAAATCATCGTGCAATGGGGTATCGCCGATGAAGGCGGTAACTTCGTCGAGGATATGGCGTTTGATCTGCGCGGCGTTAAGCTGGCCGGCCCGCCTGGCCAGGGAGGCCAGCCGCTCCTCTCCGAATTCCTCCCCGGCGTGATTGCGCGCCTCCACCAGACCGTCGGTGAACAACAGCAGGAAATCCCCGGCCTGAAACTGCACGCTGTGAACCTCGGCGGCGGCGTCGAACACGCTTCCCGGGTCCATCCCGATTCCCAGCCCTTGCGGCTGCAAGAAACTGATTTCCGAAGATGAATGGCGGTAAAATACCAGGGGGGAGTGCCCGGCGCGGACAAATTGAAACGTTTGTTGCCCGGGAATGAATTTCCCGACAATGGCGGTCAGAAAATTCTTCCGTTCGATGGTGCTGTAAAAAATGCGGTTGGCGCGACAAACCAGTTCTTTGGGGTCGTTCAAGGCGCTCGCCAGGGTCTGGATTACCCCTTTGAACTCCGCCATGTAAAAGGCCGCGGAGGTTCCCTTGCCGGACACGTCCCCAATCACCACCCCCGGCTTCCCGTCGGCGAACTCGATGAAATCGTAATAATCCCCCCCCACCTCGTTGGCGGTAAGGAAAAAACGCTCCAATTCGAAACCGGGAATGCGGGGCAGGGTCTGCGGCAGCAGTTTGAGCTGCACCTCCCGGGCTACTTTCAGCTCTTGCTCCAACCGTTCCCGCTCCAGGGAGGATTGCCAGAGCTGGGCGTTTTCCAGGGCGATGGCGGACTGGTTGGCGAATCCTTCTAAGAGCGAAACGTCGTCATTATCGAACCCGTACGATTGGGATTTGCTGGCATAGATGATGCCCATCAGTTGCTCCCGGCTGGAAAAGAGCGGCGCGGCGACCAGGGAACGGAGGTCTTTTTTCCAATGCAGCAATTCCTGCCCATGGGGACTCTGGCCCATATCATTGATGAGCAGGGGCTTTTTCTGGTACACCAGGTCGTGATTTAATCCTTCGATCCGGTCCAGGGGATTATTGAGGATTTGCTGCTGGGTCAGGTTGATATGGGAGATGAGGGTCAGCTTATTGGGTTCGCTCTCGAACATCTCCAGCCAGGCGCTCTGGCTGCCCAGCACTTCCGCAGTAAGCTGGGTAATCATCTGGGGCAATTTTTGGTAATCCAACTGGGTATTCAACTTCCGGGTAAAACCGTACAGGGAATTGACTTCCTTCAATTTGCGATCCACCGCCCGGGCGGTAGGGAGATGCACCAGCAGGGTAATCATGGCCAATCCGCCGTAGAGGATCAGGAACACCCAGGCGATCTCGGCAAAATTTGCCATGATCAGGCTATAGCGCTGCAAATAGGGGTTAAAGAGCACGTCCCGCACGGTGACAATCTCGACGAATACCAAAATACCCGCGAAAAAATAGATGAATTTCTGGCGGCGGGGCAGGTAGGTAATCCAGTCGTTCCGGAACGACAAGAATAGAATGATCACGATTAAGGACCAGGCCAGAATAACGTTATAGACGCTGCTGCCGGCCGTTCCCCGCCAGATCACCGAAAAATTCACGATTTGGCCGGCTGAATACACCCAGGCGGTGCTGAGCGCCAGCAAAATGATGAAGAGATTTAAATAGAGCCGGGTGGTGCGGCGCTGCTTATAGAAAATCAATTGGCGCAGGATCATCAAGATGGGCACCAGGGTAAAGATCGCTAACAGGCCGGCCAGGTTGTGGAACAGCACGTATGAGAGGTTCGCCCCCGCGCCGGCCGGTGCGCTTTCCGCTTCGATGAAATCGGGAAAGGCCAGCTTCAGCAAAAAGGCCCCCAGGAAGTTAGCCGTGAGCAGCACCACCAGCCGCCATAGTTTTTGCGACAGCGGCAACTCCCCCGGGCGCAGGCGCTCTTTTGCCGCCTGGCGCCAGAGCAAGATCAGCCCGATGATCAAGAGAGTGCGTAGATTTTCCAGGGAGAAGGTCACCACCGTGAAATCCAACCGCAGGCCGAAATAGCCCGCCAGGGTGAAAACGCTCTCGCTAAGGAAAATCCCCGCGATGGACACCAGGATGAGGACGTAGAGCAGCTTGCCGGGTAATTGTAATCTCATTATTCGATGTACACCCGCAAAGGGCGGTAGAGGTACGAGTTTCCATCCAGGTCCCGGGATTCGCTGATAAAGCTGCCCTGGGAATCATAGAGGCGGAGCAGGTTTCCGTAGTAATCCACGACCAGCAGGGAGTGGTCGTAAGGATTGATTTGGATATCTTCGACCTGCTTGAATCCGGGCCAGTGCAATTGACGGCTGCCGTCCGGGGAAAGTTGCACCACCTGGTCGTCGCCGGAGGGGAGGTCCTCCGCGAGGTAATAGCGCGAGGCTCCCCCGCCCACCCGCAGGCGGTAGAAAAATCCCTCCGCTTCCAGGCTGTCTTCCGGCGCGGCGGTTGCGGAAACGCGATAGAGAATGCTCCGGCGCTCGCCTTCCGAGGCGCAGAGAATGTATGCGCTGGCGCCTTCCAAATCCAGGTCCTTCCCGCGGTAATTTTGCCGCAGCGGAATAGTATCCCGGGGGTACTGCGGATCGTTGAGGCGGATGGCCTGCACCCGGGTATCTCCTAAGGCGAACAGGCGGTTCGAGGGCCGGTGAAAGCGAATCCGGCTGAAAATCTCCGTAGGGTCCAGGGGGATTACTTCCACGATGTTCTCATTCCTGAAAATGAAAACCGTCGATTTATCCCGGTCTAACAGGAAAATGCTTTCATCAAGAGAGTTATATTCAATATCCACCACATTTCCGATCCCTTCGGGGTAAAACAACTTCTCCCGCCCGGTAATGCGGTTGAAACGACTGATGACATTGGTGAACTGGGGATACGTGAACCAGATGCTCGAATCATCGGGAACCACCGCCCATTCCCGGGCGGCATAAAACAGGGGATAGGCTGCGGAAACGTGGAGCAGATCGTAACTGAGGCGCCTGAGCACGTAACCGTTATCCTCCAGCGCCCAGTAGGAGCCGGACCCCGGGTAAGCCTTATTGGTTTTCGAGGGCAGGCTTTCCAGACCCTGCCCGACCACGCTCATTTTATAATAGTACCAGCGCCCGGTCTGGATGTCCTGGTCAACATAAGAGAATTGCGAGGGGGAGAAATCCAGGTAGAGCGCAAAAGAATCCGGCGAACCCACCGCCCGGTAGAGCCGGAAGCCTTGGAAATCCTCGATGGGCTGGATCAGCGACCAGTTCAGGGTAATCTGCTCCGCGGCCGGATCCAGTTCCAGGGAGACCGGGGCCCGGTTCACGGCAGGGTCGAAGGGATTGTTGCGCGGGCGCTCCAGGCAGCCGGGCAGAAGCCATACCGGGATAATGAGCAGCAAGGAAAAGGAACAGCGTTTCAAAAATTTATTTTTCATTCCGCATCGTTAAACTCTTGAAGGTGTAAAGCCTGTCCCGGGTCCCCCCCATCCGCCCCTTATACTCATCCCACCATCCGCTCATTCCCCATTCACCTAATGCCAGGTGCAAATTTAATGCGCACTTCGCGGTTCTGCACGTGATAAAAATATGGGTTTGAGAGCCGGGGAGTTCCGATAAAGGGGGGAGCATTGACTGCTTGCACAAAAACCCAGGCTTTCAGGCGGGGGATGGGGAACTCCCCCTCGAACAATTCTCTCAAAAACTTCCATTTCCCGGGAAAGTTTATTATCTTCCACCCGACTAACTCAACAGAGGAGTAACGATAATGGCCTTAAAAAACAGTTTCGGAATTCTTGATAATCTCTTGATCGGAAACAAATCCTACCAATTTTTCAATCTGAAAAAGTTAGAAGATCAAAAACTGGCAAATCTATCCCGGATGCCCTTCTCCATCCGGGTGCTGCTGGAAAACCTGCTCCGCAACGAGGACGGGCGCCTGGTTACCCGGCAGGACGTCGAAAAAATTTTGGAATACGATTCCCGCCGGGTGCAGGATAAGGAAATTCCCTTTATGCCCGCCCGGGTGGTGCTGCAGGACTTTACCGGCGTTCCCGCGGTGGTGGATCTGGCGGTAATGCGCGACGCCATGGTGCAGTTGAAGGGCAATCCTTCCCGCATCAACCCGATTGTGCGCGCCGACCTGGTGATCGACCACTCCGTGCAGGTGGACGCCTTCGGCAACGCCGACGCCTTCCTTTTCAACACCCGTATGGAGTTCGAGCGCAATAAAGAGCGTTACGCCCTGATGCGCTGGGCCCAGGGCAGCTTCCGGAATTTCAGCGTGGTGCCCCCGGGAACCGGCATCGTGCACCAGGTAAACTTAGAGTACCTGGCCTCCGTGGTGATGGCCGGGGAAGCCGGCGGGGAAACCATCGCCTACCCGGATACCTTAGTGGGAACCGACTCCCACACTACCATGATCAACGGCCTGAGCGTGTTAGGCTGGGGGGTGGGCGGCATCGAAGCGGAGGCGGTGATGTTGGGGCAGCCGTATTACATGCTCCTGCCGGAAGTGATCGGTTTCAAGCTGACCGGGCAATTGCCGGAAGGCGCTACGGCCACGGACCTGGTGCTGATCGTTACCCAGATGCTGCGCAAAAAGGGCGTGGTGGGAAAATTTGTGGAATTTTACGGATCCGGATTGAGCCAGTTGAACTTAGCCGACCGCGCCACCATCGCCAACATGGCCCCGGAATACGGCGCGACTATGGGCTTTTTTCCCATCGACCAAATGACCCTGGATTACCTGCGCCTCACCGGCCGGGAAGACGCCCAAATTCAACTGGTGGAAGCCTACGCAAAGGCGCAGGGGCTTTTCCGCAGCGATGATACCCCGGATCCGGTTTATACCGACGCCATGGAGCTGGATTTACGCACGGTTGTGCCCAGCCTGGCCGGCCCCCGCCGCCCGCAAGACCGCATCGTTCTTAGCGACATGAAAAAAGCTTTCGACGAGGCGATGCAGAATACCTACACCAATGTAAAATCAGATCGCAAAGCCGCCGTGGTGGCGACGCATAACGCTGAAACCTTTACCCTGCGCCACGGCTCCGTGGTGATTGCCGCGATTACCAGCTGCACCAACACCTCCAACCCCTCGGTGATGATCGCGGCCGGGTTGGTGGCCAAAAAAGCGCTGGAAAAAGGGCTGAAGAGCAAACCCTGGGTGAAAACCAGCCTGGCGCCCGGTTCCCAGGTGGTGCCGGAATATCTGAAACGCGCCGGTTTGATGGAAGCCCTGGAAGCGCAGCGTTTCCACCTGGTGGGATTCGGCTGCACTACCTGCATCGGGAACAGCGGGCCGCTGCCGGAGGAGATCGACACAGCGGTAAAACAGGGCAACCTGGTCGCCGCGGCGGTGCTGAGCGGCAATCGCAACTTCGAGGGGCGGGTGCATCCCACGGTGCGCGCCAACTACCTCGCCTCTCCCCCGTTGGTGGTGGCCTACGCCCTGGCCGGCCGGGTGGACATAGATTTGAGTACGGAACCGCTCGGCAACGATGAAAAGGGCAAACCGGTATTTCTGCGCGACATCTGGCCTACCCAGGCGGAAATCAAGGCCGCGGTGGAAGCCTCCCTCTCCCCGGAAATGTTCGTAACGAAATATGCCGGGGTGTACGACGGCGACGCGGATTGGCGCTCTCTGCGCAACGGCAAAAGCGAAATCTACCACTGGGACAAAACTTCCACCTACATCAAAAAACCTCCCTTCTTCGAAGATATGCCCATGAAGCCCGGCGAACTCGCCGATATTCACGGCGCCCGGGTGCTGGCATTATTGGGCGATTCCGTAACCACCGACCACATCTCCCCGGCCGGTTCCATCCAGTTGGACAGCCCCGCCGGTGAATACCTGATCGCTCACGGGGTGGAGTGGAAAGATTTCAACTCCTACGGTTCCCGGCGCGGAAACCATGAGGTAATGATGCGCGGCACCTTCGCCAATATCCGCATCAAAAACCAGTTGCTGCCGGGGGTAGAAGGCGGTTACACAGTTTACTTCCCCACCGGGGAGCAGATGTTCATTTATGACGCGGCCATGGAATACAAGGCCAACGGAATCCCCCTGCTCATCATCGCCGGAAAGGAATACGGCACCGGCAGCAGCCGCGACTGGGCCGCCAAAGGCACCTACCTGTTAGGGGTGAAGGCGGTGATTGCGGAGAGCTACGAGCGCATCCACCGCAGCAACCTGATCGGCATGGGGGTGCTGCCGCTGCAATTTTTGGAAGGCGATACCGCCCAGAAGTTAGGCCTGAGCGGCAAGGAAATCTTCGACGTCACCGGCCTGGCGGAGGATTTAACCCCCGGCAAGGAAATTACCATACACGCCCGGGCGGAAGACGGGGTAGAGACCACCTTCAACGTCAGAGCGCGGCTGGACACGGAAGTGGAGATCGACTACTACCGCAACGGCGGAATTTTGCAGACGGTGCTGCGGCAGATGTTGAAGGGGTAACGGTTCTCAGCCGCGGAGGAGTTTTAATTCAAGGATGGCTTAGTACATTGATTGCATCAGCGAATTACCAGGAAATGATCGACCAGGTTGTTGCGCTCCTGAAAAAGAGCCGCAGCATCCTGTTCATCACCGGGGCGGGGATTTCCGCGGAATCCGGCCTGCCCACCTACCGGGGCATCGGGGGGCTGTACGAGGACAAGCTCACCCGGCATGATATTCCCATCGAAACCGCGCTCTCCGGCTCCATGATGCGGCAAAACCCGGAACTGTGCTGGTCCTACATTTCGGAGATTGAAAAGGCCTGCCGGGGCGCAAAATTCAATCGCGCCCACCAGATTATTGCCGAATTCGAGCGCCGTTTCGAGCGCGTCTGGGTGCTCACCCAAAACGTGGATGGATTTCACCGCCAGGCCGGTTCTAAGAACCTGGTGGATATTCACGGGGATATTCACACGATTTATTGCGCCGCCTGTTCTTATACCATTGCCCACGCTGATTACCCGGGGCTGCCGATTCCCCCTCACTGCCCCGCCTGCCGCCACGTTATGCGCCCGGACGTGGTGCTGTTCGGCGAATACCTGAAACCGGAGAAGATCGCCCGGCTCCAGGATGAGACTCGCAAAGGATTCGACGTCATCTTCAGCATCGGCACCACCAGCGTGTTTCCCTACATTTCCCGCCCGGTGATTGAAGCTTCGCTGCAAAAAATTCCCACCGTGGAGATCAACCCCTCCCCTACCGAAATAACTCGCTACGTCTCATATAAATTCCCCTACGGCGCGGTAAAAGTGCTCTCCGATATCTGGGAGCGGATGGGGAAATAATTGAGTAGGCGGTAGGCAGTCAATGTCGTTTTGTTAAGCTATTTTGATTGTCATTCCGCTATATTAAAATGCAAGCATTTTTTGTCAATTGGGCACATTTTTGTGGCCAATTGACAAAAGGTCTCCCTGCGAGGCTATGGTTATCCTTTCTTCATAGCTCAGTGAGTATTTTATCTTTTGTAACTTGCTTTTGACATTCTGCTATTCGTGGTCCATCCAGCTAAGCTTCTGTTTGTGGAGGCCGACAGTTTTCTGTTTCGTTTATTAAAACAAGTGACGCCGCATACTCGCAGACAAGTTTTGCTCCCTCGTGCGGAGGGTCCTTAGGAATGACTCGCGGTCGTCGTTTCTATTTTCATTGCAAGTTCAAAAGATATTATTTTTTACCTCTTTGTTCATTCCCGGTTTAAAGACTGAACAGAGGGAGGTTTTGATCTTGTTTAGGTTAACAAATACCGACTACATAATCTTCTTCATGGAGAATGCAGTGCCGCATTCTTACTGCCAAGCATCTGGCAACCGCCACAATCGCTTTTTTGCCATTGGTGCCGCGGCTGCGTATCCGCTCATATTTCTCTCGTAAATGGGGATCGTGACGAATCACACTCCAGGCGCTCTCGATCAACACCCGACGAAGCTCGGCATTGCCCTGGCGGGTAATATGGCCATAGCGGGTTTTCTCACCAGACGAATGTTGAGAAGGAGTCAACCCTAAGAGACTGCTGAAGTGATCATTACTCTCAAAACGAGTAAAATCGTGAATCTCTAATAAAAAGGTCATAGCAGTGATTAAACCCACACCCTTGACGGCCGTAATTCGTTTAAAATTGGCCCCATACGCCTCGCTTTTTGATAAGCTGCGCAACTGCTGGGTCACCTCTGCAACATCATCACGAATGCGACGATAATTCTTTACTAATTGTCTTAACACAAATTGATCCGCTTCAAACTCAAATTCCAGGCTGTCAAGCCACTTCAGGTAAAGACCAGACCAGTTGGTTCTGATTTCTGGGGGACGCTTTATACCATGTAAATGGAGAAATGAGCGAATCTCATTCTTGGCGCGACTGCACTTCTTTACCAACTGGGAACGACGGCGAACAATGCGGCGATTGCTCTCTGCCCAGGCCGGTAAGACATAAACGCTCTTTAACAACCCCGCCGACAAATACGATGCCAGCTTCCGGGCATCCCGCTTATCGGTCTTGACTTTGTCGGTGTTCACCGGAACCAGACCCGGGGGCGTGATGATGCAGTTATAACCATCATCCGTAAAACGGCGATATAACCAGGTACCGCTAAAGCCGGCCTCGTATACGATCTCTAAGCCTCTGCTCAGAATGTAGGGCGCTAAAAGGGCTTTCAATTTAGGATACTCCGTTGAGATACGTTCACTTTGAACCACTTCTCCATCGCATATAAAACATACATCCCATTTCTTCTCATGAATATCAATTCCACAAAAAACCTTTTTGTCTTTTACAAATCCGGCAATATCTTTAAACGATTTCATTGTGATGTCTCCTTGGTTATGGTTAATGTTTTTATAGTATAACAAGGAGACATCGCTATTTCAAATATAGAAACTCGCGAAAGCGCA
>CAZFVV010000147.1:0-12370 GCA_964522165.1 uncultured Calditrichaceae bacterium | reverse complement strand
GGCCGGGGGTGGGTTGCTCGGCAGCCTGGTCGTTGCAACTATTGGCGCCGATGTTTTAGTGCTCGCGCTGCGCCAACTCAAGCGAGCTTAGCGATTGCCCGCCTTGTGCTGCCGGTTTGCATCTGCACCACAAAGCCAAACCGTAATCCACCGGGCCGCTTGTAAGCGATCGGGTGATTAAATGGGGTTAACTCTCAATCTAAGGAACGAATCTTATGGAAGACAAAAAATCCTATTTGCAAAAAATGGCTGATCAGCTTCGGCAATGGGACGTTGAAATCGACGAGTTGAAGGCAAAGACAGATAAAGCCAAAACCGAATCCAGGAGGGAACTGCTTGAGCAGATCGATGAATTACGCGCGAAGAAGGAAGCCGCGCAGGACAGGGTGAAGCAGCTTTGGGAAGCAGGAGATGATGCGTGGGACGATATGAAAACAGGCCTCGAAAAAAGCTGGACCGAACTCAAGGGCGCGTTTTCAAAAGCTTCGGCAAAGTTTAAATAGCGAATAAATCATGAATCGCTGCCATTGCTTCACCACGAGGTATCCTAAACATAAGGAGTTTGCATTATGAAAAAAGTAGTCATTTTGTTGTTAAGCGCCGCCTTGCTCCTCGGCATCAGTATGGGGTGCGCCTGGAGTAACAAAGCCAAAGGCGGGGCAATCGGTGCCGGCGCCGGAGGGGCCGCCGGCGCGGTTATCGGTCATGCGGCAGGGAACACCGCCCTGGGCGCCATCATCGGGGCGGCAGTGGGGGGAACGGCCGGGGTTCTGATCGGCAACGAGATGGACAAGCGCGCCGAAGAGATGAAGCAGGATATGCAGGGAGCAAAGATCGAGCGCGTCGGCGAAGGAATCAAGATCACATTTGATTCCGGTCTTCTTTTCGACGTGGATAAGTCGGACTTGCGACCGCAGGCGAAAACCAACATCGAGAGTCTCGCCAAAATTTTGAACAAATACCCCGATACGAATATCCTGGTTGAAGGAGATACCGACAACAGCGGCAGTGATGAGTATAACCTGAAGTTATCCGAACGCCGCGCTCAAGCGGTTGCCAACTATCTAATGGGTCTTGGCGTTCCCGGCTCCAGGATTTCCGATGTTGGCCTGGGTGAGTCGAACCCGATTGCTTCAAATGATAGCGACTACGGCCGCCAGCAAAACCGGCGCGTTGAAGTTGCCATTTTTGCGAACGAAAAGTTGAAAAATGCCGCCGAGAGCGGCGACCTTAACTAACTCAAGTTCGAGCTAAATTCGTTAAGGCTGAAATAGTATAATCAATAACAAGAAGGAGGCTATAATGCCTTTAATTAATCTCGTAATAGTTCTGATCGTGGTCGGAGTTCTCTTATGGTTGGTTAATCAGTATATACCAATGGATCGTAAGATTAAATCGATCTTGAATGCGGTTGTGGTTATTGGTGTAGTTTTGTGGCTGCTGAGTGCTTTTGGAGTACTCGGTTCTATGTCCACCATGCACATTGGCGGCAGGTGACAATCAACTAAATGACGCCACATCGGACAATTCGTTGTTATGGTAGCAGGTAACCAATCAATTTCATTTCAATCTTAATGGAGGAAACAACTATGGTAGCAAAAACAGTTCTCGCATTCATCGTCATGATGTTTGTTCTGGTTCAAACCGAAAATGCGCAAGGAAAAGATAATATTCAAAAGTACTTCAACGATACCGCCTGCAAAGTGAAGGCAACGACCGAGCCGGCGCAAAAGCGTGAAATACTCGGCAAATCATTACAAACCATGTCCAAAGCGTTGGACAAGGTTCAAAGCTCCCCGTTGATTTCAAAAGAAGACCGCGCCGGCATTGACCGCTTCAAAACGACCCTTCAAGAGAAACAGGACGAGCTGATGGGCAGTAATGGCTACGAGCGCGTGGCCGATGCGCAACTTAATGCCTTCTCGGATTACGTTGTGCAGGATATGGAGCAGGCCGGTAAATCCATAACCATCAGCCTTGTTGCGGCGCTCTTGATTGTTATCATTATAATCCTCCTTGTGTAGGATTTTTTATGAAAAGAACATCCTCGGCTTTCGGCATTCAAAGTATCCACAACCTACCTTTCACGAGCGCCAGGCATACGTACTCGATTTTCTTTGGGGGCGTTGGCTGGGCGGCGCTCGTGTTAGTTCTCTTTTCGTGCAGCTCCATTCCGCTTGCGCAGCGGGAAACTCCCCCCGGGGAGGGGAGCGCGCCCCCACCAGGTTACTCAGTGGTATTCATAATCCACGGCGACGGCGACTACCTCTATCACGGCCCCGACGGCCATGCGCGCAGGGCGGACGAAGAGGCCCTCGCGGGAGCAACTATGGTGGCGGAACGAAATCCGCAAGCCGAGGTGTTCATTTTTCACGAAAAACGCAGGAAGCACACTTTGCTCTTCTTTCCACGCCGGGATGGAAAATTCTATTACTTCCGGCGCGGGCGGCTGCTCGCCAAAGAATCGTACTGGCGCGATCAGGGAGCATCGCGCTTCGATCCCGAAGTGGAACTCTATCACCGATTCCGCGCGGTAGAACAAACTCAGCAGGTGAAATTGTTCCTCTACTTCGGTCACGAAATCCCTGAATTCGGCGGCGCGGGCTACGATGCCTCGTACTCGCGCCGAACGTTCACGGTAGATGATCTTGCCGGCGGATTGCAACGCATCACCGGTGATTCCACGAAGTTCGATCTCATCGTGCTCTCCACCTGTTTCAACGGCACTCCTCACACCATTGCCGCGCTGGCTCCCTACGCGCGAACCATCGTCGCTTCTCCCGACAATCTTCACCTCTCTTATTTCGATCTCCATCCATTTGAGCGGTTGGATGTTGGTTTGCAAGACGGAGATATGGCTGCATTTGCGAAAAATTTTGCACGCCAGGCCTTCGACCGGCTGACAGAAAATATTCAGACCGCGGTCACGGTTGCGGTGTACGATGTGGATCGTGTGCAGGGATACTTGAACTCCGTCAGCAGTGTCTATGATCGAGCCTTGACTACATTGAAAGGGCAGAAACCGGGCTCCTTCGAGCATTACGATTGCGCCGAAGACTCCGCGTATGCACTGCCGGGGATGAGCGAGGGGGTAGATGTCTTCTATCGCCCGCCGCGCTTCGGGCGCTCCAAGCACAAACAGAACCATTCCGGATGGGAATGCCGGAGGCTTTTGCAGTGATCCATATCTCAACCTGTGTACCCGACTCTCTCGTTATTCTTCGGCTTTATTTTGAATAGTGCATAGCAATCGATCAATCACATAACCAAGGGAGCGTCAGAGGGTATCTATGAAAATCAAAATCAAAGTTAAAATAAAAGCATTTACAAAAGTGAAACATCCAGCCATGTCAACGAACCTACCGGAGAGTCGCTTTTTTGGGCGTCCTACAACAAGTAATTTTAACCATAAGAGAGGAGGTGAATAAATATGAACGATAAATGGGAATTCTACAAAGACGCCGAAAATCAATGGCGTTGGCGACGCACTGCCCCGAACGGCAATATTGTCGGAGCATCGACAGAAGGTTATGCGAATAAAGCCGATTGCGAAGGGAATGCACGTCGTAACGGATGGAAGGGTTAATCGTCAACCTCTCCGTATATATTCTGCCAAAAGCAGGAAATACAGATATGGGAGTGAACCGAGTTCCTCCGGGTGGACTGGCGGCGGCACATATCTGCGGCAACTTATAATTTCAAGAAAGAGGTAAGAATAATGATACAAAAAGATTTGAACGCAGAAAATAAGGAAATAAAGAGCATGGCGTACGAGCTCTACCAGGAGCATGGCTTTAAGGACGGTAACGATTTTGTTGATTGGCTGGAGGCGGAAAAGCAAATGGGAGAACAATCCAGATTAAAGCGCAATAAACAGATTAGGAATATTCTTTTTACTATTGTGGGAATATTGTGCGCTATCGTGGCGATCCTGTTGATTATGCTGTTTAAGAAAAACCCGCAAGCGCAACTGTCCGAAAAGAGCCTGTCTGAGTTGAAGGTGATGGTGCTTGTGCTGGACCCGAAGGATGATGAGAAAGTAGCCGTCTTCGGGGACACCCATTTCGGTTTCGGTGAATCAATCCTCAGCCAGGAAGCGAAGACGCTGCTGGATAAAGATGTGCAGGTCCTGAAGTAAAACCCGCAAACAAACGTCCGTATGGCAGGATACACTTCTGCCAAAGGCTCGGAAGACGTCAATCAAGAATTGAGCGAAAAAAGAGCAAATGCAGTGAGGGACTACCTGATCGAAGAAGGTATTGCGCCGGAGAGAATCACTGTGATCGGATATGGCAGGACAAGACCGGCCGTGTATGAAGTGACGCCCGGTGACATTGACTCAAAGGAAGCGCTGGCTAACATGCGCGTTCTTTTTGAAGTTGTCGTGGAATAAGACGATAGCGCGTCCCGGTTCGACCGGAAAAGGAATTTAGGGTATATATTAATAACTCTCAAATCTAAGTGGACAGAAAGGAGTGTAATTCCCAATGAAACCAATCATGCTTATCGGGCTCGTTCTCATCGTGCTCGGTATCGGGGCGCTCGCCTACCAGGGCTTTACCTACACCAGCCGCGAGAAGATCGTCGATATTGGCCCCTTCCAGGCCAGCGCCGACACTGAGAAGACCATCCCGCTGCCGCCCATTGTAGGTGGAGTAGCGATCGCCTGCGGAGTTGGCCTGGTCATCCTCGGGCGCAAGAAGCCGTAATCCGGCTTAGCGGCGCCTGACAACCTGAAAAAATTAGAAAGGAGATGAAAGCCGGCGCAATAAAATCATCAACCCGGACCGCCAGATCGCATCGGTTTGATATCGAATAAACTCGAAATGCGGGAATTGGCGGCGTCATAAATCAATATACACTTAACAAAAATCTAGGAGATAGTTATGTTTCAGAAACAAAGATTCTTTAATTTTGCCCTTATAATCGCTATAGCGTGCATCACCACTTTATTTGTGGCAAATGCAGCGGGGCAAGAAGTAAAAACCGCGCTTTTCAAGGAAGCCAACACTGCGCTGCAAGCAGCGAGAAATGCCCAGGCGGATGTCCTGGCGCCCAAAAATTTTGACGAAGCGATGAAGCGCTATCAAAAGGCCGAAGCGGATCTTAAACAGGGGAAAAACCTGGACGACATTCGCAAAAACCTTCGTGAATCGACCGCTTATTTCCATAAAGCCATAGACGCCACGAAGCTGGCCGAAGTCACCTTCCCGAATTCGATGAAAGCGCGCAGGGATGCGCAAACCACCGAGTCGGCCCGGTTTTCATCGGAGCTCTGGACGGAAGCTGAAAAGAAATTCAACGAAGCTGCCGGCAAACTCGAGGATGGGGACCTCAATGAGGCCAAAAAGAAAGCAGGCGAGGCAGAAAAGTTATACCGCCAGGCCGAGCTTGAGTCGATTAAAACCAATTATCTGCAGGGAACCCGGGAATTGTTGAAACAGGCGGAGCAGCTTAAGGTCAAAGACTACGCCCCCAAAACCCTGCTTAATGCCCAACAGCTTGTCCAGCAGGCCGAAAAAGAGTTGAATGAGAATCGCTACGATACCGACGTGGCGCGCGGCCTGGCGCAGCGAGCCAACTATGAGGCCAAACATGCCATTTATCTGGCAAAAGCCATCAAGCAGATGAAAGACAAAGATCATAGCTGGGAAGACCTGATGCTGGCCTCGGAGAAACCCTTGCAGCAGATTGCCGAGAAAACCGACCGGGTCGCTTCGTTCGATGCCGGTTTTGGCAAACCGACCGACGAAATCATCGCTTACGTCACCGATAACCAGGATAGAGTGGAAAGTTTAAGCCGGGATTTGGACTGGTACCAACAGGAAAACGCCCTGTTAGAGCGGCAGTTGAGTGGCGAGGAGCAAGAAAAATCCGCGTTGGCGCAGCAGGTCGCTAAACAAGCTAAAACACGCGAGCTATTTGCCAGCGTGGAACAATCATTCAGCCGCGAAGAAGCCAGGGTGTTGCGGGAGGGTAACGACATCATTCTCCGCCTGGTTGGGCTGAATTTCCCCAGCGCCGGGGCGACTATCGAGCAACAATCCTTTGGGTTGCTGACCAAAGTGCGCGATGCCGTCAACCTTTTCCCGGAATGTACCGTCTCCGTCCTGGGCTACACGGATTCCTACGGAGGCGATGAGCAGAATTTGCAATTGTCAAAAGAGCGCGCCGAAGCGGTAAAACAATATCTTTTGGCTAACACCAATCTCAATGCTTCCCGGATTGAAGTGATCGGTTACGGCGAAAGCAAACCGATTGCCAGCAACGAGATCGCCACAGGCCGCGCCGCCAACCGGCGTGTTGAGGTTGTTATTCATCCCTGGACGGCGAGTGGAACCTTTTAAGATGCTTCAAAATAGCGAGGGCGCGGCCATAATAGTGCCGTAACCTCCCAGGGATACGGGCTCCGTTTTGAATCTGCAAAAATATCGAAACGGAGCCTGATTATTTTACCACATCGCTCAAAGGAGATATTTTATGAGTAAGAAGAAACAGTTTAGTCTCGATGAAGCAAAACAAATCGGCGAGGCCCTGGGCATCGACTGGAATAAGTTCGACGCCGAGCAATTCCAGATGGGGGTCGAAGTGGAGCTCGAGCACGGCCGGAGAGACCCGGATACCAACGTAACCAATGATGATCCCCTTCTAACCGGTAAGATTGCCCTGGCCCACCTCAAGGAATTTCCGGATTACTACACCAGGCTTGCGAAGATGGAAAAAGAGGCCGAGGCGTTTTGGGCCAAAAGATAGTACTAGTACTTTTCTCTCCCGGAAGCAGATCAGGGTCCATTATCGAATTAGTACTTTCCATAGACCATTTTTGTGCCTTTCGGTCTATTGTATCTCCGTTTTGAGTTGTCCATATTGAAACTGTCCATTTGAATAGTAGTCGAATTAACCATCGGAGCACTTTTGGCCGGGTTTTATTCCATGCTGCGGATCCCATAACGGGGGAACTTACGGACAGGGCGTCCGGACGGTTGTTCAGAAAGAAAAACAATGCATGCGAAAATCAAAGTATTCTTATCGAGCCGGCCAAAGCTGCTGTCGGAAGTAATCCGGAACCTGATTGAGCGCCAGCCGGACATGGTGGTGATGGGTGAAGTGATCGACCCTCTTCAACTCTTGCTTGCCTCCAGGCAAACAGCGGTGGATGCGGTCATCATTACGCCGCTCAACGCAAAAGGGGAGCCCAAAATATGCCAGCAATTGCTGGCGGAACATCCGCGGCTAAAAATCGTGACGCTCTCGGCAAATGGTGAAGCTGCTTACCTGTACCAATCGGGTGTACCCAGGTTTTGCATCGATGAACCTTCCGGGCAGTCCATTCTTGGCGCTATCCGGGAGGCCCTGCGGTAGATCACTGGTTATTTTGGAGAAGCAGGTATTGCGTGAAAGTGCCTAAACGAAAGGAACCATAAAATGGGCGATAAAGGCAAGAAAGATCGGGAAAAAAACAAAAAGCAAAAAACAAAAAAGAAGGATGACAAAGCTAAAAAGGCGCAAAAGAAACAGGAAAAAGATCAGAAAGATGCGCCTTTCAGATCGTAGCGATTGCCCTTCTTGCGGTTGCCGGTCACTGGCGTTGCACCAGTTGCCGGTAAGCAGGGACCAGCCCCGAAGAGACAGATTCCCCTAAAGTATAACTCTTAACCGCTTAGAGTATAAATCAATTCGTAAGCATTAATTCAGAAAGGGGCTCTTCATGATCTTTATATTAATATTAGCCGTACTCATTACCATCGTTGTCTTTTTTATGTGGCGCAGCGCCACGGGGAAGGAAGGAATGAAACCAAAAAACTCACAATATAAAAACCCGGAGCGGGAAATAACGCCCCGGAAACTTAATTCGGAATTCCACTTGATCGCTGAGAACCGTTGGCAAGATGATGGAGGAAATAACGGCGAGCAATTATTGCAGCGATGATCGTAGTTGATATAAAAGGGGAATTTAGCTGATGCACATGGATCCGATTATGGTGATGCTCACCTCCGCGGTTCTGGCTATTTTAGTGATAGGATTTCTCATACATCAGTTAAAACAGCCCTATGTTGTTGCCTATATCATCGTCGGCGTCATTATTGGGCCTCATGGGCTGGCCCTGGTCAGTGATCAATTAGATCTATCTAAAATAGGCTCTATTGGCGTTTTGCTGCTATTGTTTTTTATCGGAATGGAAATTTCCTTACCCCGCCTTATTGCCAATTGGCGTATGGCCGTTATCGGAACCTTACTACAGATTTTAATTAGCGTGGGCATCCTTTGCGGATTAGGATATTGGCTCGATTGGCCACTGGCTCAAAGTGTGCTCCTGGGATTTGTGATCAGCTTAAGCAGTACTGCCGTGGTTATTAAAATTCTTCAGGAATGGAAAGAAATAGATACCGATGTGGGCGGCGATGTCATCAGTATTTTACTGGTTCAAGACCTGGCTATTGTTCCCATGATGATTTCGATAAATTTTCTGGGGGGGACCGGTCTAAACTTTACGGAGCTGATGCTGCAGATTCTGGGGGGCCTGGGTATTATTGCCTTGCTTATTTGGGTGGTTATTAAGGGAGAGTTTAAAATGCCTTTCGGAAAGCTGTTGCGGAAAGATAACGAACTTCAGGTATTTACCGCTTTCATGCTCTGTTTTGGCTTAGCATTCATTACCGGGGTATTTAATCTATCAGCCGCATTAGGGGCATTTGTGGCTGGTATTTTGATCTCTGCCGCCAAAGAAACTGCCTGGGTTTATGAACGATTGGAACCTTTTCATGTGGTTTTTGTGGCGCTCTTTTTTGTTAGCATTGGAATGCTGGTTGATTTGAATTTTCTACGGGATAATTTGATTCTTGCTTTAACTTTAGTTATCCTTTCGGTTTTTATCAATACCACTATTAATGCAGTTATCATGCGTTTTTTAAGAGCGAATTGGCGGGATAGTTTATACGGCGGCGCATTACTTTCCCAGATTGGTGAATTCAGTTTTGTGTTGGCCGGGGTTGGAATTCACGCAGCAATTATTACCGAGTTTAGCTATCAAATGACAATTGTGGTTATTTCCTTAACTCTTTTGCTAAGCCCGCTGTGGATATTATCTATTAAGCGCTTTACCCAAAGAAAACCGGTGGTGGTTAATTTGTAATTCCTGAAGGATTGGTTGCCACTACAAAAAAACATCCGGGAATTTTGGATAAAAGCATAGTTTGAAATAAAACAGGAGTTCATCATGATCTTCATCTTAGCATTACTCATTAGCATAGCCGCCTTTTTTGTATGGCGCAATGCCGCGGGGAAGGTAAAGCAAAACAACCCCGTATTCCGGTCCGTTGGCGCCGGGAGCCTGCTCGCCATGGGGGTGTTCGGAATTATTGCGCTGATTCAGTGCTTCACGCAGGTTCCCGCGGGGCACGTTGGCGTGGTGGATTTTTTCGGTATTGTGTCAGAGAGGACGCTTCCGGCCGGAATCAATATGGTAAATCCGCTGGCGCGGGTCATCAAATTCTCCATCCAGACCAAAGAACATAAGGAAACAATGGAAGTGCTCTCACGCGAAGGACTCACCATCGGATTGGAGATAAGCGCGCTCTACCGGCTCAACCCGGACTCTGCGGCCCGGGTTTACAAGACCGTGGCCGGCGGCGATTACGAAACTATTATCCTCATCCCGCAATTCCGCTCCATCAGCCGCGCCGTCACGGCAAGCTTTCAGGCCAACGCGCTCTATTCAACCGAACGCGACCGGCTCGGCATGGCCATTCAGGATGAGCTGGCCAGGGCCGTTGCCCCTCGCGGGGTCATTATTGAAACCACACCGCTGCGCAATGTCGCACTGCCGGTTCAGCTTACCGAAGCGATTGAGCAAAAACAGAAAGCGGACCAGGAAAGCCAGCGGATGGAATTTATCCTGACCAAAGAAAAACAGGAAGCGGACCGGAAACGGATCGAAGCAAAAGGGATCGCCGATTTCCAGACCATCGTGGCCGCCGGCATCAGCGAACAGTTGCTGCGCTGGAAAGGAATTGAAGCCACCGAGAAACTTGCAAGTTCACCCAATACCAAGGTGATCATTGTCGGCGCCGGAAAAGACGGGCTGCCCATCATTCTGGATACAAAGTAGGAGAGAAACCTATGAAGGTCATTTTGATCTACCCGGAATTTCCGGATACGTTCTGGAGCTTTAAACACGCTTTAAGGTTTATCCAAAAAAGAGCCTCCTCCCCCCCGCTGGGACTGCTGACCGTTGCCGCCCTGCTGCCAGCGGATTGGACGATCCGTTTGGTAGATGTTAATGTGCGAAAACTTACCGCCGAGGACCTTGCCGGAGCAGACTATGCCTTCATCAGCGCGATGACGGTGCAGAGGGACTCAACATTTCAGATAATTGCGCAATGCAAAGAAGCGGGCGTTAAAGTGGTTGCGGGAGGGCCGCTTTTTACGGCAGAGTACCGGCAGTTCGAAGACGTTGACCATTTTGTGCTGAACGAAGCCGAATTGACCCTGCCCGGCTTTCTTCATGATCTGGAACAGGGGTGCGCCAAACGGGTTTATACCACTCCGGAATTTGCCGATATTGAGAAAACGCCGGTTCCCCTGTGGAAATTGATCGATCCGGATGATTACGCAACCATGAGTCTTCAATTCTCCCGGGGATGCCCTTACAATTGCGAATTCTGCAACGTGACCGCATTGTTTGGCCACCGCCCGCGAACGAAGAGCGCCGGGCAAATTATTGCCGAACTGGACAGCCTTTATGAGTGGGGGTGGCGCAAGGCGGTCTTCTTCGTGGATGACAACCTCATTGGGAACAAGAAACGTCTCCGGAGCGAGTTATTGCCCGCGCTCATCGAATGGCGGAAAGGCAAACGGGGATTCTCGTTCAGTACCGAGGCTTCCATCAACCTGGCCGACGACGAGCAATTGATACAGATGATGGTTAAGGCCGGTTTTGACCAGGTCTTCATCGGGATAGAGACGCCGGAAGAGGAGAGCCTGGTGGAATGCAGCAAGAAGCAGAACCTGAACCGCGATCTAATCGAAGACGTGAAGCGCATCCAGCGCATCGGGATGCAGGTGCAGGGAGGATTCATCGTCGGTTTTGACAGCGACACGCCCTTCACCTTCCAACGTCTGGTCGATTTTATCCAGAAGAGCGGTATTGTAACCGCCATGGTGGGCTTACTGCAAGCTCCTCCCGGCACCAAACTCTACAAACGGCTCCAGCAGGCCGGCCGCTTGCGCGAACAAATGTCGGGGGATAATGCCGATGGAACCACCAACATCATCCCGGTTATGAATCTTGAGACGTTGCGCGCGGAGTACCGGAACGTGCTAAAGCATATCTATTCACCGGAGGCTTATTATCAGCGGGTCAAGACTTTTTTGCAAGAATATAAACCACCGAAGATCAAGACTCCTTTAGAGCGCAAGTATTTCTCAGAGAAGGCGCTGGCGCTCGTTCGTTCGGTCTATCGCCTGGGTGTTGTCGGCAAGGAACGGGTTCATTACTGGAAACTCTTCTTCTGGGCGCTCGTTCGCAGGCCCGGGGTGTTCCCGATTGCCATTACATTGGCGATCTACGGGTATCATTTCCGCCGGATCTGCGAGCTGCGGGTTTAAAAAAATATCATCGATTTTTACGCTATCGCGGCCCCGGCATCAATCTAAAAAATTCTATTTTTCGTGGTCAACTTTTAAATTTCTTGATTTTCAAAACCTACCCCACAATCCCACCGATTAGGCGCTGAAGTATTTGTTTCTACTTCAGCGCCGTTATTTAGGGGTAGTGTCTCCCTGAATTTTGACGCCAAAGCCGGCTTTTAATGCCGGTTATATCTGCTACCCAAACCTGTTCGGGGCGCACAATATTTGGGAAATCTCCTCTACTACTAAACTGCCCAAGGAGGCAATTGTAGCTTTTCCCAAAGGGATGCCTTACGGGAGTGGCGGTTTTCCAGGCGCCCTTAGAAGCTGTTTTAGAAGTCTAAATTTTCGCCACTAAGACCCAAAGACACCAGGATTTCACTAAGATTTTTGATGTTTTTTGTGGCTTCTTTGTGTCTTTGAGCCTTCGTGGCAACTTTTAAAACAGCTTCTTAGAGGGGTTACTATTCAGCCATAGAGGTCACAGAGGAAGAATTTAGAGCATTTAAAACTGTTATCCCGACACATAAATTTTTTTCTACAAAACGGGTTTGTTTAACAAATTTTCCCATGTCTCTGTGTTCTCTGTGAGCTCTGTGGCGAAATGCCTGAATAGTTACTTAGGGGCATAAATAAAATAACTTCCCGATTTGAAGAATTTGGCATGATTTTATGTCACCCCGATCGGGGTTCCAAAAGATCAGCCGGTATCGCTTTTTCTATAAACATGTCACCCCT
>CAZFVV010000146.1:5423-12865 GCA_964522165.1 uncultured Calditrichaceae bacterium | reverse complement strand
CAACGCTTCACCCGCGGCGCAAAGTTGAAATTTTGCACTCCGGGCGCTGAACGAGTATATTTAGAATTGCTTTTCTGGCAGGGATAGGTTACATTTTTCATCATTAAACGCTGGGGGTTGAATGAATCTGCAAGAGCTGCTGAATGAAACCCTTGTTACGACTGATTTGCGCGAGGGAAACAAATTTCAGATCATTCAAGAGCTTCTGGAACTGGCGGTTCAGGCGGGAAAAGTTCGCGATCGCGAGCGAGCGTTGAAAGACCTGGTCGAACGGGAACAATATCTCTCCACCGGTTTCGAGAACGGCCTGGCCGTTCCCCACGCCAAAAGCGAAGCGGTAACGGAAATGGTGCTGGTTTTCGGGCTGAATAAAAAGGGAGTGGATTTTGATTCGCTGGACGGCAAGCCCACCCATTTTATATTCCTGCTCCTGTCGCCCATGGATACCAGCGGCCCGCACATTCAAACCCTGGCGCTGCTGGCGCGGAATTTTCAAAAACCGGATAACGTTATTCAGTTGAAAAATGCCCCCGGCGTTCAGGAAGTGATGAAAATCCTCCGGGAATTCAAATAAGTGAGAAGTGGGAAGTGAGAAGTGCGAAAGTTTATCCCGGAAGGAGGAGACGTAATGCGTGAAACGTGATGGGTGAGAAAGATTGGTTATTCCGGGAGCTCACGTTTCACGCCTCGCGCTTTACTTTTACCTTTTACCTTGCAAAGTGTAACTTTTTTGAAAAACGCCTGATCAAACGGAGCGCTGTGGAATTTTCCGAGAAATTCAAACCGTATATTGAACGGGTTCGGCAGGACCTGTTGAACAGCGTTGCACCCTCCCTCCCCTCATCGCTGGGCGAACCCATCCACTATTTTCTGCAAATGCCTGGCAAGAAAATCCGCCCCCTGCTCACTTTGTTCTCCTGCCAGGCGGTCGGCGGGCGCTGGGAAACGGCGCTGCCTGCCGCTATTGCGGTAGAGCTTTTCCATGATTTCACCCTCATCCATGACGACATCATGGACCAGGATGATCTCCGGCGGGGATTCCAGACCCTGCACGTCAAATATGGAGAGAGTACCGCCATCCTGGTGGGAGACGCGCTGATCGGGCTGGCTTACCAGGAACTCATCAAATCTCCCCCGGATTACCGGGATGCAATTGTAAAAATCTTTACCGAAGCGCTGGTGAAAGTGTGCGAAGGGCAGGCGCTGGATAAGGAGTTCGAATCCCGCGAAGAGGTGAGCGTGGACGAATACCTGGATATGATCGGCAAAAAAACCGCCTGGCTTCTCAAGGTGGCCTGCGCTTT
The DNA here is from genome assembly GCA_964522165.1 of uncultured Calditrichaceae bacterium. Classification (GTDB taxonomy): domain Bacteria; phylum Calditrichota; class Calditrichia; order RBG-13-44-9; family J075; genus JABWBP01. The sequence continues at coordinate 11,561 of CAZFVV010000146.1, read as the reverse complement.
GGGAGCGATCTGCGGCGGGGGCAGCCAACGGCAGGTGGAACTGCTGACCCGCTTCGGGGATTTGTTAGGGCTGGGTTTCCAGATTCAGGATGATTTGCTGGATTTCATCGCTGATGAATCCAAGTTGGGCAAAAAAGTGGGCAGCGATTATAAAATGCACAAAAAAACCTACGTGAACCTCAAATACCGGGAGCTTTTGCAGCAACAGCCGGAGCTGCGGCGCCGGTATTCCCTCAATTTAGCGGAATATCCCTCCTTTTCGGATTTCCAGAAAGCGCTCTACGCCACCGGGGTCGTGGAAGAAGTGCAGCGAGAAGCGGAGCGTTATACCCGGGAAGCGCTGAACGCCCTGGAACAGGTAATCCCCTTGAACGAGGATAATCCCCTCTATATCATCACTCGATTTTTGCAAAATCGGCAATACTAACAAATCAGCTTGTAAAACCTAACACGAGGAACAGAGAGATGCGCAAGATGTTGATATTTGCGATTGTTTTTGGTGTAATCGCCGGGATGAGCGCAGCAGCGAAAGCCCAGTCAGCGGAACGAATCAGCCCCCGCTTGCAGGCGGCGCTGGCCTCCAAAGCCGCGAGCGAGACGGTGAGCGCCTGGGTTTTCTTTACCGATAAAGGGTCACAAACCGCAGCCATGCTGAGCGAAGCGGAAGCCCGCCTGACCCCCAAAGCGCTCCAGCGAAGACTGCGCAACCGCGGCGCCGGCAACTTAGTAGATCGCCACGACCTGCCGGTCAATGCCCAATATGTGCAGGAAATCGCCGCCCGGGCGGCGCGAATTCGCCACAAATCCCGCTGGCTGAACGCGGTGTCTGCGGAGATCGAAAAATCCGAAATTGAAAAGCTGGCGCAATTGCCCTTCGTCAAGAAGATCGACCTGGTGCGCTCCGCCCGCCGGCCCATGCCGGAAGTGCATCCTCTTTCTCCAGCGCTGAATAAGGGCGGCGACCCCGCCATTCATTCCCTGAACTACGGCCCCTCTTTAGCGCAAAACCAGCAGATCAACGTGGTGGCGCTGCATGATTTAGGCTACAACGGCAGCGGGGTGATGGTGGCCATGTTGGACGCCGGTTTCAACAACTTGCAGCACGAGGCGCTGGCCAATCTGAATATTATGCACACCTGGGATTTTGTGAACGGCGACAGCAACGTGGAGGATGAACCCGGCCAGATGGGCAGCGGCGACCACGGAACCCTGACCTTTAGCGCCCTGGGGGGATTCAAGGAGGGTAAATTGATCGGCCCCGCTTATGGAGCGGATTTTATCCTCGCCAAAACCGAGAACACCGATTACGAACGCCATATCGAAGAAGACCACTGGGTGGCCGGGGCGGAGTGGGCGGACAGCTTAGGAGCGGACATTATCAGCAGTTCCCTGGGCTACCGCGATTTCGATCCCGGTGAATTCAGCTACACCTGGCAGGATATGAACGGGGATATCGCCATCTCCACCATCGGGGCGGATATCGCCGCCAGCCGGGGAATCTTAGTGGTGAATTCCGCCGGCAACGAGTGGGAGCCTATCCCCCCGGTGCAGAATACCCTGATAGCTCCCTGCGACGGCGACAGCGTGATGGCGATTGGCGCGGTGAATGAATTCGGGAACAGGGCTTCTTTCAGTTCCATGGGCCCCAGCGCGGACGGGCGCATCAAGCCGGACGTCATGGCCAGAGGGGTCTCCACGGCTTGCGCCAGCCCGAATAATCCCACCAGTTATTCAACCGCAAACGGAACCTCGCTCTCCTGCCCGTTGGTGGCCGGGGCTGCGGCGCTGGTGTTGCAGGCAAATCCTTCCGCCAGCAACATGCAAATTCTGCAAGCGTTGCGCAACACTGCCAGCAATGCCAACAGTCCTAACAACGAATACGGCTGGGGAATCATCAACGCCTACAACGCCGCCTTTGCCGTAACCAGCCTGTCGGGAGGAGAACTTACCCTGCCCAACCGGATCGAATTATTCCCCGCTTATCCCAATCCTTTCAATCCCTCCACTACCATCCGCTACCGCGTTCCCCAAAGCGGGGCGGTTACTCTAACGGCATTCAACCCGTTGGGGCAGAAGGTAGCGACGCTGGCGGAGGGAGCCCGGGCGGCCGGGGAGCACCAGGTGGTCTGGAACGCGCAGGGATTGCCCTCCGGGGTGTATTACCTGGTGTTGAGCGCAGCCCAACAGCGGCAGGTGCAAAAGGCCGTATTGCTGAAGTAAGGATAGGGCTTTTGTTACCGTGCACTTTTTTAAAAACAGCGAATTTGGCCTAATTTGTCATGCCCGAATGTAGTAACCGGGCATGCATATGCTTGATTTTTCCTGGATTCCCGCTAAAGCTTGTCCCCGCAGGTATTAAGCGGGGAACATGCGGGAATGACAAAAGTGCACGGTAGTGAAGATGGGTCTAAGGAAAAGGGTATAAGGTATAGAGAAGGAAGACAGGCCTTATACCCTATACCTTATATCGAATTCCCCAATCACCTACACTACTAATCAAACGAGGATGCGATGGAACAAGCAAAGGAAGCGAGAACCCCTTTCCCACGGGTATTCTGGGTAGCCAATTTAATCGAAGTGCTGGAGCGCTTTTCCTATTACGGGATTTACATGGGCTTCGGAATTTACATGGCCTCTCTCGGCTACACCCGCGCCCAGTTAGGCATTGTGCAGAGCCTTTTTCTCTTTTTCTCTTACATGATTCCGGTCATTTCCGGGACGTTTGCAGACAAGTACGGTTTCAAGAAGGTCTTGATCGTCTCCTACCTGGCCTACCTGCCCTCCATCTTGCTGCTGCTGTTAACCAAAACCTTCTCCGGGCTGGCGTTAACCATGCTGGCGATCGGGCTGGCGGCAGGTATTTTCAAGCCGCTCATCTCCGGCACGGTGCGGGCGGTAACGGATAAGACCAACAAGACCGTGGGCTTCGGGATTTTTTACGCCATGGTGAACGTGGGTGCTTCCTTCGGCCCCGTGGTGGCCGGCAAGTTGCGGGCGATCTCCTGGGAGTATGCGTTTATCGCCGCGGCCATCGGCATCGGGTTGATGCTGTTGATCACCATTTTCTTTTACAAGGAGCCGGAGCGGGAGATCGAAGGCGCTACCCTGGGGCAAAAGTTCAAAGATATTTACATCGCCCTCTCGGATATGCGTTTCCTGGCCTTGCTGATCCTGTTAGCGGTATTTTTCTGGCTCCCCTTCTGGGCATTTTTCAACCTGGCGGCCATCTATGTAGATGAGAATCTCGATACCGCAGCGCTGTACATGAATTTGAAAAGCGTTTTCGGAAGCGCTTTCGCGGATTTCTTCTCCCGGGATGACAACGGCACCCGGCGGCTGTTAGGCGAGACCATCTCCCATACCGGCTATATCATTATGATCTTCCAGGTTTTCGTTTCCAAAGTGGCGGAGAAAAGAAGCGCGATTCCGACCTTCCTGGTCGGCATGTTCATTGCGGCGTTGGGATTGTTCTTCATTGGTTTTGCCAAAATTTCTCTTTCCGCCTGGGTGTTTTTCGGCATTTTCTTGTTTGCCATCGGGGAAATGGTCTCTTCGCCGCGCATCCAGGAGTACATTACCTGGATTGCGCCGAAAGAGAAAGCCGGCCTGTACATGGGCTCCAACTTCCTGGCGGTCGGTTTGGGCGGCGGGGGATTGAGCGGGATTACCTACACCACCCTCTCCGGCTACTTCCGCGACATCGGCCATCCCGAGTACGTGTGGTACACCCTCGGGGCGCACTGCCTTATCGGGATTTTAGCGATCTGGGGATTTACCAAAGCGGTGGGGCAGTTCAAAGAGCTGGAGCACTAAACCCTCTCGTCGCCTCGGCAGGAGGCTCTGGCTGCTGAATCCTCCAGGAGTGCAAAATTTATTTTGCACTGACCGTGCAACCCGGCCATCCGGGTTGCACTCCTGCTGCTATAAAAGGTCTTGTAGAAACGAATAAATTTTAAAAACCAATCAATAAATAGAGGAGATTTGATAATATAAATAAGAAGAGATTTGGAAAATAACAGGGATCAAGGATTTCTTGACTACCCGAGGAGGCGCCATGCTCTACAAAGCCGAAATTTTCGGGAAAGACCCCAAGAACCCGGAAAAGGTTTATTACATCACCGCCGACAATATTGTGGATGCGACCATCATAGCGCGGGTGAAGCTGAATAAGGAAAATCCGGAAGATGTATTGCGGGTGGGGCGGGTGGAGGAAGTGAAAGGCGACGTGGTGGACGTTTCGCTTCCGTAATAACCGAATCCCGCGCTGCGTGAAAAGTTGGCGATCCTCCGGTATCGAGCCTCCGCTTGACCGGCAAATCAAATTTTATAACAAATCAAAGAATGAATTTCGTATTCCTTCAGCTTTTCCCGCCCCTTCAGGTCGGTCAATTCGATCAAGAATGAGAGGCCGACAATTTTTCCCCCCAACCGTTCCACCAGGCGGCAGGTCGCCGAAGCGGTGCCCCCGGTGGCCAGCAGATCGTCAACAATGAGCACCCGGTCGGTTCTGCGAATGGCGTCGAGGTGGATTTCCACGCTGTCTTTCCCGTACTCTAACAGGTACTCTTCCGAGAGCGTTTCCGCGGGCAGCTTGCCGGGTTTGCGCACCGGCACGAAGCCGATATTCAGCTTATAGGCCATGGCCGCCCCGAAAATGAAGCCCCGGGATTCGATGCCCACGATCTTGGTGATGTCGTGGCTGCGAAAAGGAACGTAGAGGTGATCTACCGCGGTGGAGAACACTTCCGGCTCCTTCAGCAGGGTGGTAATGTCTTTGAACTGGATGCCCTGCACCGGGAAATCCGGCACGTTGCGGATGTAGGATTCGAAGTTCATCGCCTTCTCCTTATTTGAAAATAGTGATCAAAACTCTGTGATCTTTGTGCCTCTGTGTTAAAATGCATAACATCAGTTGTTATAACTCCCCATCCGGAATAATGCCGGCGCGGAAGAGCGCCACCTGTGCGGGAGTGAAAGGGGGCGAGAACAGCGAAATATCCTCCGCGTACGCCCTGAACAGGTGAAGAATATAGTGCATGCGCTGCCGGAGGTCGCACCAGTCCTGCGCCGCGCAGGAGGTCCCGCCCGGCGGACAGGGGTCGTATTCCCTGACGAAACTGCCCAGCGCAGGGGGCAGCGTTCCGCTGAAGACCGGGGGAACCGGGGCCTCCAGGTTCCGCCCCAGCGAGAGCACCTCATTTGGCAGCGCCAGCACCATCATCGACCCGGTTACGGCCTCGCGGGTGATTTTGACCGCGGCTTTGCGCAGTTTTGCTGCCAGCCAGCTCACCAGGGCGGCCAATGCCAGGCGCACCGGCGGGGGCCACTGCTGCGAGCGGGGAATCAACAGGCGCAGCACCCGCGCGCCGAGGTCCTCCGCGGTCGCCGCCGGCGCATCCACGGCGGCGGCAATCTGCGGCTGCAAGCGGGTTTGTTCGTGAAGCCCGATCTTCAGGTTGGCGAGCAGCATCCACGCGGCGCGCCCGGCCGGATCCGCTTCCTCCCGCTGCTGCTGATAGTGCGCAAACGCTTCTTTCAAGTAGTCCTGCCCCTCCGGCGGCGGGCCGGGGCGGAGCTCCGCGATAAATGCGCGAACCTCTTCGGAGTCGTGGCGGGCGTCAACCGGAACGGTGGCGATGAATCGCGCAAACTCCCGGCCGATCTCCGCGAAAACTTTCAGGTTGCCCGCGGCCACGGCTTCGCTGGCGCGCTCGAAGGCGTCGAAGGGGGTGTGAATCTCGCTGACGGCGCGCCCCAGCTTCGTATCCGGCTCGAACAACCCTTTGCGCAGCAACATCCGATAGAGGGATTGCAGCGGCGCGAGCAGGTTAGCCTTGCGCCCCAGGCTCCGCTCGAAGCGCTCCAGCAGATCCTCCCCGCGGATGGTGCTGCCCGCCTGGCGCGAGGCCCAGGTAGCGAAGGTGCACCAGTTTGCCGCAGCGCCGGTGCGCGCCCGCATTGCCGCGGAAAGCTCTGCGTAGCACTGGGTAATCTCCAGGTTGCGAATCACCCGGTTGCTGATGGCGGTAATCCGGGCAACGTCGGCGACGCCCGGCGCCGGGGTGGGGGGAGGCTGGCTCAATGGATATCCTCTTTAGGGAAAAAACTGCGTGTAATTGCCAATTGGCAATTGGCAAT
>CAZFVV010000146.1:0-5323 GCA_964522165.1 uncultured Calditrichaceae bacterium | reverse complement strand
GGATATCCTCTTTAGGGAAAAAACTGCGTGTAATTGCCAATTGGCAATTGGCAATTGGCAATGGCGCTAAACGTCTGTAGTGGAGGACGATGTATTTACCCTTCACTTGCCTCAGAAGCTAAAATTTTGCGCAAGTTAAAGATCAGACGTTGACGCTGCTCCACTTCTTGTTCCAATTGCACGAGCAATGTTTTCTTAATGGTATTAAGCTATCAGCCTTCACCAATTTGATCTTCCTAATATGCAGGAAATTGGGGACCGTGAAATTTGCTCACTACCTCTGCCGCCCCCTTCGGAGATTTTGCGTCAGTAGGTAATCTCAAAATCCCGGTAGTTTTGGCCGGCGTCTTCCCATTCCACCTCCACCTTATCCACCGCCGATCCGTAAGGCCCCTTGCGCAGCTCGTTTAGAAACTGTTCCAGAACCTCCCGCTCGCCTTCCGCATAAGCCTCCACCCCGCCGTCGGGCAGGTTTTTCACGTACCCGACCACCCCGAACTGCCGGGCTTTCCGCAAGGTGAAAAAGCGGAATCCCACTCCCTGAACCACCCCGGAGATTTTTGTTGTAAAGGCTGTTTTGCTCATTTCCGCATACCTGGTTTTGTCAGTAGGCAGTAGGCAAAGTAAGCAAGTAGGCAATATTTTCTGCCTGATCTGCCCCTGCTCCTGCCTTTAATGTTTTAGTTGCCTACTTGCCTACTGCCTACTGATTTAGCGCCGCAAACGCCCGCTCCACCGCCTCCCCGGGCGTATTCACCGCCGCCACTCCCGGCACTTCGTTCCAGGAGTTCAGCCCGAACACCGGTTTGTTCAGATGCAGGGCGTAGGCGATTTCCGAGAGGGTTCCGTATCTTCCGTCCACCGCGATCACCGCCGCGGCGGTGCGGATGATTACGATGTTGCGCCCGATGCCCATGCCGGTGGCCACGGGAATTTTGACATAGGGATTGGCGTCCTCGACTTGGTTTCCCGGGAGAATACCGACAGTCAATCCCCCGGCTTCGCAAGCGCCTTTGCAGGCCGCTTCCATCACCCCGGACAGCCCCCCGCAGATGACGATGCCGCCTCTTTCAGCAATCAGCCGCCCCACGGTTTCCGCGGCGGCGTAATCCGCTTGCGAACATTCGCCTCCGCCGATGACGGCGATGATGGTTGCGGTGGTTTTCATAGTGGTTTATGGTTTTGCATGGCGCATGGCGTAAAAAAATTGGGTTGCTGCGCTCTGCGCTATGCTCTATGCGCCATGCCCTTTGCGCCATGCGCTAAAATTCCGCGTTCCGCGGGGTGCGCGGGAAGGGGCTTACGTCGCGGATGTTCTCCATTCCGGTGGCGTACATGATCGCCCGCTCGAATCCCAGGCCGAATCCGGCATGGGGAACGGTTCCGTAGCGGCGTAAATCCAGGTACCACCAGTAGTCCTGCAAATTCAGCCCCATCTCAACGATGCGGTTTTTCAGCATCTCGTAGCGTTCTTCCCGCTGGCTGCCCCCGATAATCTCTCCCACTCCCGGCACTAACAGGTCCATCGCCGCCACGGTTTTATTGTCGTCATTCACCCGCATGTAAAACGCCTTGATCGTTTTGGGGTAGTCGGTCACGAAAACCGGCTTCCCGAAGAGCTTCTCGGTGAGGTAGCGTTCGTGCTCGGTTTGCAGGTCTTTGCCCCACTCCACCGGGAATTCAAATTGATGATCGGCTTTTTTCAGCAATTCGACGGTTTCGCTGTAGGTAATCCGTTCGAAATTGGAGTGGATCACGTTTTCCAGGCGCTGAAAGAGGGTTTTGTCGATCCAGGTGTTGAAGAATTCCATCTCCTCGGGGGCCTGTTCCATTACGTACTGGAAAATGTATTTGACCATCTCTTCCGCCAGGTCCATGTCAACGTTCAAATCCGCGAAGGCGATCTCCGGCTCGATCATCCAGAACTCCGAGGCGTGGCGGGCGGTATTGGAATTTTCCGCCCGGAAGGTGGGACCGAAGGTATAAACGTTGCGGAAGGCCATGCAGTGGGTTTCCACTTCCAACTGCCCGCTGACGGTGAGGTTGGTTTCTTTGGCGAAGAAATCCTGGCTGAAGTCGATCTTCCCCTGCTCGTCGCGCGGGGGGTTGCCCAATTCCAAAGTGGTCACCCGGAACATCTCTCCCGCGCCTTCAGCGTCGCTGCCGGTAATAATGGGCGTGTGCACGTAAATGAATCCCCGCTCCTGGAAAAATTTGTGGATGGCAAAGGCCAGCAGCGAGCGCACCTTGAACACCGCAAAAAAAGTATTGGTACGGGGCCGCAAATGAGCGATGGTGCGCAGGAATTCGAAAGAGTGCCGTTTCTTTTGCAGGGGATAATCGTTCTCGGCAAGCCCCAGCAGCTTGATGCTCTCCGCTTTCAACTCCACCGGCTGTTTGGCCCCCGGGGATTCTACCAGGGTTCCCTGCACTTCAATGGAAGAAGCGATGGTCAGCTTGCCTACTTCTTCAAAATTGGGAAGCGAGGCCTCGAACACCACCTGGAGGTTCTTGAAAAAACTGCCGTCGTTAAGCTCGATGAAGCCCAGCTCTTTGGAGCTGCGCACGGTGCGAATCCACCCGGCCACGGTAACTTTTTGGTTGATATAAGTCTGCGGCTGCCGCAAAATCTGTTTCACAAGGGTGTATTTCATGGTTTTCCTTCTAATTTGAATCCCTAATGGCTCTTTCACTTACCCCGAAGCCGGGGGCGTTTCCGGCCCGCCATATTATCGGCGCATCCGCGCGATTCCTTACCCCCCTCGCTTGCCGGAAGAGCGACGGGTATGCGCGGAGTAATCGCTACAACTCACCACTTTACCGCTCACCAACTCAGGCCTTGAACCCGCTCAAAGCCTCCAGCACCTCCTCGATGTCGCTTTCGGTGTGGGCGGCGTTGATCTGGAAACGAATGGTCTCGTCGCCGCGCGGCACCACCGGGAAGGTCAACCCGATTACCAGGATGCCCTTTTGGAAGAGATGCTGCACCAGTTCCCGGGTGCGGGCGGTATCCCGCACTAACAGGGGCGTCACCGGGTGGGGGCCGGGAATGGATTCCCGCCCCAGCGCCGCCAGGCCGTTGCGGAACTGCCCGGTGCGGGCTTTGAGATGCCGCAGCCGCTCCCGCCCTTCCGCGCCCTCGGCGATCTCGATGGCTTTGATGGCCGCTGCGCAATCGGCCACGCTGAGGGGATTGGTATAAATGTAGGTATCCGCTTTCTGGCGCACCGCTTCGATCAGCTCCTCGCTGCCGGCGATAAATCCGCCGTTCACCCCGAAAGCCTTGCCAAAAGTGCCCACGATGACGTCCGCTTTTGCGCCGGTAAATTCCTCCGTGCCCCGCCCGCTATCGCCGTACGCGCCGATGCCGTGAGAATCGTCCACCACGGTAATCACCCCGTCCTTGAACCGCCCGTTCAGCGGTTCGGTCAATTTCACGATCTCGTTCAGAGGAGCGCAATCGCCCCGCATGCTGAAAATTCCATCGAAAATAACCACGATCCGCTCCATGTTCGGGGGAATGTTGTCCAGGCAGTTCTTCAACTCCTCCATATTGTTGTGCTTGTAAATCGCCCGGTTCTCCCGGGGAACGTTGGAGATGCGCATGGCCCGGATGATGCAGTTGTGGTTCAGCTCATCGCCGATCCAGTAGGTTCCGGCGTTGTTGATGGTGAGGGCCACGGCTAAGTTGGCGGTGTAAGCGGAATTGAAGATCTTCGCCGCCGGTTTGTTGACGAAGCGGGCAATTTTTTCTTCCAGCTCCGCGTGGTACGAGAACGTGCCGTCGATAAAGCGAACCGCGCCCGGCCCCACCCCGAACTGACGGGTGGCCTCATCCGCGGCTTTGATCAGCTCCGGGTGATTGGAGAGAGAGAGGTAGCTGTTGGAGTTCATGCGCAGAAATTCCAGGTTGGATCCCTGGAGTTTATAGCGCGGTCCCCGCCCGTTGCGGGGGGGAAGATACCCGACGATGACCCGTTCCGGGGCTTTGGCCCGGCCTTCGGTTTTCAATGCTTCCACTTCCTGTACCAGGGAGCGGTTCAGTTTTTCCAGCGACATAGGTACGGCCTCCTGTTGGATAAGGGTGTGGTCAATGGTATCCATTGCAATTCATTCTGCCCATTAATGATATATTTGCCGGGTAAAAATAAATTCAAAGCGGGTTTTTTACAAGGATGATTTACCGCGTTCCCAATACATACCCCAACCCCACCCGGAAGCCGTACTGTTTGTCTTGCGCTTCAAAGTTAGAAATGTATTGGGCTCTCAAAATATAGCGTTTGGTAATTAAGGCGTCCAGTTTAAACCCGAACCCGTTTTGTTCCGATTCAAAATAAACCTTTCCCACCCATAAATACAAATAAGGGTTTGAAATCTTGAAATTAATCCCGATTGCCAGGGGGCCGAGCAGAAAATCACTAAGCAAATCCGCCGATAGATAACATGCCCGGAGTACGCCCACTTTGAGGCCCAGGTTGAAAAATAGAGGTGGGTGAGGAGGATCGTCCTCCCCCCGGGTAAACACCTTCAAATTAAAAAAGAATCCCGTGTTAAACCCGATATAATCTCCCTGAACCCGGTATTGCGGTACCAGGTAGGGCAGGTAGAATGTTGCGATCTTCCACTGGGCATCCCGGTAGTCCACTGCCTCGGTTTGGATGAGTCCGAAAGCGATGCTGAACCCGTTTTTATATTGAATGGGCTCGTAGCTAACATGTATTTCCCGGTAATAATTATCGGAAAAGCCCGGCCGGTCTCCCGCCCCGGCCAACAAATTGACGCTATGACGATTGGGCCGGGGTTTATAGCGGGCCGGGTCCCAGATGCCGCGCTTAGATTTTCGCGCGGTTTCGGAGGCGGCAAAGTATTCCCGGTGGTAAGTTGAATCGGGGCTGGCGGCGTATGCGCCGTACCCTTCTTTTAGGTAAGATTGGTTGTACCAGAGGGTTTTCAGGGTGAATTTCCGGAACAGGTGCGCCGGGAAGCAGTCGCAGGCGGAATCCTTTTCTGCGATAAATTCCGCAAGCAGGGTCTGCCCGGCCAGTTGTTCCTGCCCGTATTTTTTGATCATTTTGGCGAGCGCGGCGCGGTAGGGGTCGGGGTCGTGAGTAGAAGGCGCCTCCAGGTTCGCCAACCTGATCTTCCGCCCGTCTTTCAGCTCGAACAGGTTTGCATCGAGCACCCGGGCGATCTTCACTTCCTCGGCAGAGAGAACGGCGCAGAAAAAACACATCAGGCAGATCAACCCGGGAAGAGACACTGTCATCATTCCGGTTCCGGTTTTTAATTCACCGAAAATTTAGCGGAGAATTTCCACGAAAAC
>CAZFVV010000145.1:0-12884 GCA_964522165.1 uncultured Calditrichaceae bacterium | reverse complement strand
ATTTCAAAATCTGGTTTGCCGCCGCCTGGGGCATTATCACCGCGGGATACCTGTTTTTGTGGGCCGCCGATCCCCGCCGCACCTGCTCTCCCGCTATTCCACCCTGTTTTACGCCAGCGATGAAGCGGATCGCTGGCTGGCGTACTATTTCCGGGATGAAGTCTCCGCGAACCTCGAACCCTTCCGTAGCGCTAATGATTATTTTTATCTCCAGCGCTGGAATTACCTCGCCGGGGTGGATTGCGCCCAACCGCCCCTGGATCGCTGTGAGGATATCTTCCGCAAACTGCCGCTGGAAAAGGCGGCGATGGGGGAAATCCGGCGGCAGAACGGGCAATATATTCTCTCCCTCTCGCGGCGCGATTTTCGCAGCGGGCAGGCCATGCCGCTCGGCGAGGTCGCATTTTCCCCCGATGCGCCTGAGCAAGCCCTTCCGCGGGCGCTCTCCCTGCTGCGCGGCGATTTTCCGCTGGCCGGAAGGGGGGACCGGGCCGGCCTGCCGGATAAAAATTTAGTGCTGGCCAGGGACAGTTTCTACCGCGGCGATTATGAAACCGGGCTGGAACGCTGCCGCCGGGCGCTGCAAGACCACCCGGAAAATGAAGAGATCCGGCAATGGTACTATTACCTGCGGGTTCGCCAGGCCCGGCAAATGAAGCTGCAAGCGCCCCCGGGGGCTTCTTCCGAAGCAGAACCGCATCCCTGGAAGGCGATAGCGTTAGAAGCGCGGGCTTACCTGGTGCAGCGATTCAAAGAAAACTATGAGGCGGGTATCGACGACCTCATGCTCAGCAATATGGTCGCGGAGAGCTTCATCATCGATGAGTTGTATGGCGACGCGGAAGAATTTTTGAAGATCGCTTTTTTTGAAAACCCCTTCGACATCGAAGTGCTGGAAAATTGGACCCTGCTGCACAACTCCCGTTACAAAGAAATGCCCTTCAAATCCGAAGAGGCGTTGTTGGAACGTATCTTAGACATTTGCCCCCTCAACACCTCCGCTTTAACCCGCTACGTGGAAAGATTGCTCGCCCACGTGCCGGTGAAGGGTGTTCCGGCGGCGAAAATCCGCGAGCGGATCGACCGCGCCCTGGCCTTCAATCCCGCCTCCGTGGAAGCGTTGATCCTCTCGGGGACTTATTACACCACGACCTATCAATTTCAAGAGGCGTTGGGGGCGTTTTTCAAAGCCGATTCCCTGCAACCGGGGCGCGCGATCATCCAATATAACCTCGGGGTAACCTATTTTAAGCTGAAAGATTTGGAAAACGCGGAACGCTACTTCCGCAAGGCCATCGAGCTATCCGATTACCCGGACGCCCATCTCTACTTAGGGGTGATCTACCAGGAGCGCGGCGAGTACGAAAAAGCCCTGGAGCGCTTCCGCTACCGCGTTGCCCGCAAGCAAGGGGACGACGATTACTACGCGGCGCAGGCCATGAAGGGGATCCGGGAGTGCCTGGAGGCGCTGAAGATTCCCCTTCCGCAGTGAGGCCGGGGCGGCTTATCTCAGACTTAAACTTGATTCTATCGAAATCATCGTGTATCTTGAACCGGATTTTTTGAATAAGGAGCATCGAATTGCCTAAACTACTGGAGCGAATTACCATTAATCCTGAAGTTTGTATGGGCCAACCGACCATTCGGGGAATGCGAATCACGGTGGCCTTTGTGCTCAAGCTACTGGCTTCGGGAATGACGCATGACGAGATCATCGCGGCTTATCCGGAACTTGAGGAAGAGGATATCCGGCAAGCTGTAGAATATGCCGCCTGGCTGGCGACTGAATCCCATCGGCCGTTTAGCATTGCGGTTGGATGAATCTAATGAAGCTCAGACTCCTTGCAGATGTACATATTTCTCCCCTAACAGTTTCAGAGTTAAAAACAATCGGTTATGAGGTTTATCGAATAACCGATTTTCTTTCTGCCAGTGCATCTGATACTGAAATTGTTGAACTGGCTCTTCAAAAAGAAGCGGTGATCATTACCCAGTATCTGGATTTTTCCGCTCTGGTTGCCCAGGGCGGAATGAGTAATCCCAGTATCGTATCTTTGAGAGTCAGTAATGCCAGCCCTGATCACATTTCGAAGATACTGAAAACGGTTTTGCCCGAAATCGAGACAGAATTGGAAGAGGGCGTGATAGTTTCTATAGAGGATACAGAATACCGTCTGCGGAAATTGCCGATAGGCTAATTTTACATACTTTAGTACCGTTTGAGTACCATCAATAACCGCTTAGAGGATCTGTCCGTAAATGCTCCGTTATCTTAGCGGGTTGAACCGGCAAGACGCGGTTCAGGAATTGCGATACTTAGGAATGGCGAATCCCGATGAGGAAACCACCGGGCTGCTGCGGGAAAATTTCGCCGTGAAAGCGAGCGTCCATTCCCCGGAAGCTGCGGCGGAGGCGCTCCGGCAGTTGCGCGAAGCGATGGAATCGGTAACCCTGTTTCCCGTGGCGGGGCCTTATGCCGGTGATTTTATATTTTGCCTGCCCGGAAGGGAAGTTCCCGAACTCTCCCGGCGGTTCCGGCGCTTCCCGGTCGCAGCGGAGGCCGATTTTCCCTCGGAGCTGCGCGCGCTGTTTGAAAATCTTTCCCGCCGGGAGTGGAACTACCGCATCGGCGCCCGCGTTCTCCCCCTCGACCGCCCGCTGGTAATGGGAATTTTGAACGTTACCCCGGATTCCTTCAGCGACGGCGGAAAATTTTTGGCTCCCGAAGCCGCCTGCCGCCACGCCGAGGCGATGTTAGAAGCGGGGGCGGACATCATCGACGTGGGCGGGGAATCCACCCGCCCCGGCTCCGACCCGGTTTCCCTGGAAGAGGAGTGGGCGCGGGTGGAGCCGGCCATCCGCTGCCTGGCGAAACATGAGCAGGCGATTATTTCCATCGATACTTACAAGAGCGAGATCGCCCGCCGGGCTTTGCAGGAAGGCGCGCACATCATCAACGACATCAGCGCCATGGCCTTCGATCCCCAAATGGCGGAAACGGCGGCGGAGTTTCAGGCTCCCGTGGCGTTAATGCACATCCAGGGGATGCCCAAAACCATGCAGGCCAACCCGGTTTATGGCAATTTAATGGAGGAAGTGCTCGCCTGGCTGGAGCAGCGCTGCCGGTTTGCCGTGCAACAGGGAGTAACCCAGCTTATCATCGACCCCGGCATCGGTTTCGGAAAGCGCATGAATGACAATTACGAACTGCTGCGTCGCCTGGGAGAGCTGCGCTCCCTGGGATACCCGATCCTGTTGGGCGCTTCCCGCAAATCCTTCATCGGCAACCTGCTCCCCGCGCCCCCGGAGGCGCGGGGAGCAGGTTCTCTCGCTGCCGCGCTGTACGGGGTCGCGCAGGGGGCAAATATCCTGCGGGTTCACGACGTGGCGGAGACGCAGCAGGCGCTGGCGGTGCAGGAGGCGATCCGGGAGCGTAAAGCGTAATGCGGAATTGCGTGTTGCGTAATAAAAACGGAATACGAAATACGCACTACGCAACACGCATTCGCACCCTATCACGTTCCAGGCATTCGGAGAAAGTATCTAATGGTATGAAGTGCATGACCGATAATTCCGTCAACCGGCAGGGGAGATATGAGCATTAAAATCGGGTTTCTAACCCTAACGATCCTGGATCTGTTAGATATTACCTTGGTCTGGTTCGCGTTTTACAAGATTTACAAGTTTTTCCGCGGCAGCATGGCCGCGCGGATGATGTTAGGGTTGTTGATCATTTTATTGTTCTCGATCCTCGCGGATTTTGTCAACCTGGCCGGGGTTTCGGAGCTGTTGTCGATTTTGCGGCCGGTGTGGGTGATCGCCATCGTGATCATTTTTCAACCGGAATTCCGCCGCCTGCTGCTCTACCTGGGCCAGAACCCGGTAATCCAGAAGCTGGTGCGGGTGCAAACCCCCCAGTTTATTGAAGAGGTGGTCAGCGCGGTATCGGAGCTGGCGAAAAAGAATTTCGGGGCGCTGATCGTACTGCTGCGCGATACCGGGATTCGCAGCGTGGTGGAAACCGGGGTCAAGCTTCAGGCGAATGTTAACAAGTTATTGCTGCTCTCGATTTTCAATCCCCGTTCCCCGCTGCACGACGGGGCGGTGGTCATCCAGGGCGACGTGGTGCTGGCCGCCACCTGCCAACTGCCGCTTACCCAGAATCCCGCGCTGGATCCCACCTTAGGGATGCGCCATCGCGCCGCCCTGGGGCTTTCCGAGCAAACCGACGCCCTGGTGCTGATCGTCAGCGAAGAGACCGGCACTATCTCCCTGGCGGAAAACGGCGGCCTGATCCGGGGATTGAGCGAGGAGGGGCTGGCAAAGCGGCTCGGCGAGGCGTTCTCCCCCCGGGCGCCCAAGCGGCGAACCCTGGCCGATTTTCTCAATTTGGGAGAGTAGGAAAATGCAAAATGCAAAGTGCAAAGTGAAAAATGTAAAGTGCAAAGTGAAAAGTGTGCAGAGTGAAACGCTATGCTCCATGCGTTCTCTTTCCTGCAAACCTTCTGTGAAGAAAGGATGAATTGAGAGTGGATTTGAAATTTCCGCTAACAGCGATTGTGATAACGCTGCTGCTGGCCGCCCCGGCGCTTTCCCAGGTTTCTTCGAGCGCCAGGCCGTATTATACCGTGGAATCCCAGACCTCCCAGGCGGTGGTGATCTCCTTCGATTTCGGCCCATTGAGCATCCGGGAAGCGGGAGACGCCGCTTCGTCCGCCAAAATTTTTGAAATCCCGGGATTATCCGGCAATTATGAAAACGGCCGGCCCCTGCTGCCGGTGCTGGCCCTGCCCCTTACCCTTCCGGAAGGGCGGGTGAGCGCCGCGATCCGGGTGGAGAAAACCGAAACCTACCCGGGGTATTATCCTCTCCTCTTCAACGACCGTCCTAACAACCCCGACTCCGAGCAGGCCGGGGCAGGAGAACCCCGCCGGGCGGCTGCGGCAGAAGCGCGGGCGTTCCGCTCTTTATACCCCGATCAAATATTCGAGCTGGAGAACCTGGGGCTGTTCCGGGATTATCGATTAAGCGCCCTGCGGGTGTACCCGGTGCAGGCGACCGGCAGCGGGGTTACCTTTTACCGGAAATTCACCGTTACCATTTCCTTTTCCGACCTGGTTCCGCCTGCGGAAGCGGTTCCTGCTGCGGAAGCGGAATTGCTGAAAAAATTCGTGGCCAACAAGGAACAAATCAGTTTGATTTCTCCCCAAACCGCGCATAGTTCGGCCAGTTATGGCGCGGCATCTTCCCCGGCATTTGCCCCGGGCAGCACCGATACCCGGGTAAAAATCATCGTGGAGCAAAACGGAATTTACCAGGTTACCGGCCAGGATTTGCAGGACGCCCGGGTCGATATTTCCGCCATCGATCCCACCGCTTTCCGCCTGAGCAACAAGGGCAGCGACGTGGCCTTTTTTCTCACCGGCGGCCAGGATAATTCCTTCGACCCGGATGATTACTTAGAATTCTGGGGCGAGCGCAACGAGAAAACCTTCCTGGCGCAGTACCCGGACCAGCACGCCGATCCCTTTTCCGATGAAAACGTGTACTGGTTAGATTGGGGCGGCAGCGGGGGGCTGCGCATGGTAGAAGAAAACGGCAGTTTGATCACTACCACCCAGGTCAACCCCTCCCTTTTCTATTCCTCCACCGTGCACGTGGAGGAGGACCGGCAGTTTATGCGTTTAGGCGAAGGCAGCCCGGAGCAGCTTTCCTACAAACGGGATCTCTGGTTTTTCGACGCCGGGGTAAAAGCGATCGGCAAAAAAGAGTATCCCTTTCAACTGCTCTATCCTTATGAACCCTCCTTCCGCCCGGTATATGTCACGGTCATGTTCTCCGGCCTGTCATTCGGGTATCACGACGTCATGGTATGGTTGAACAACGGTTTCGTGGGCGCTTCGCAGCCCAATTCCTGGTACAGCCAGGACACCGCCCGGATCAGCAACCGCAGCAATTCCAGCCTGCGCCCCGGCGATTTGCAGCACGGGGAGAACGTGCTGGAAGTGCAGCTTCCCTCCCTCTCCAGCAGCTCCACCGACATCGTGTTGTTGAACTGGTTCGACGTTACCTACGACCGCTACTACCGGGCGCATCGCAACGAGATCGAATTTACCCGCCCGGCCCTGGTGCTCTACCCCGGCACCGACCTCTTCCAGTTCGACATTGACAATTTCCGCCGCCCGGATATCGAGATTTATAAAAAGGGAATCAGCAAGATCGTCAACTTCCGCATCGATGTGGAGACCATCAACGATACCAACGTGTACAAGATTTCCTTCCAGGATAACGTTCCCTCCGGCGATATCGAATACGTCGCCCTGACCCCGGATCGCAAAAAGAAGCCGCTGCGCATCGAAAAGGACCTCCCCTTTGATCCCGACGCGCCCTTCCGCACCTTGAAAGACGGCAATAATGCTGCGGAATACGTCATCCTGACCCATAGCCGCTTTTATGAAAACGGTCTGGAATTGCGCGATTACCGCCGCGGGCAGGGGGTGGCCACGGAATTGATCGACGTGCAGGATATTTACGACGAATTCAACTACGGCATCAAATCTCCCTTAGCGATTCAGGACTTTTTGGGCTACGCATTCTTCAACTGGCAGCGCACCCCGCGCTTGAAGTACGTGCTGCTGTTAGGGGACGCCAATTTCAATTACAAAAGTAAATCCGCGACGGCGCCGGATTTTGTGCCCACCTTTTTCTACCAAACCCAGGAGTTCGGGGCCGCGGTCACAGATTATCCCTACGCGCTCATCTCCGGCAACGATGAGATTCCGGACCTGTTTGTAGGGCGCATCCCGGTAAATACCAATAACGAAGTGAACAGCAGCGTCGCCAAAATCAAGGAGTTCGAACAGGCCGCCCCGGTGAACGCCTGGCGCAACCGCTCCCTGTTCATCGCCGGCAAGGACGATGAAGGCACTTACGAGCTGCAAAACCCCGCCAACCCGGCCTTCCGCACCCAGAATACCCGGATTATCGAAGCCATTCTGCCCCGGCATATTTCCGGCAACCGGCTAAATTCCGTCAGAGATCCCAATCTTCCCTTCGATCCCAATTTCGGCTCCTCCAGCGACCTGCGGGATTATTTCGACGAAGGGATGTTCTGGGTGAATTTTATGGGGCACGGGGGAGGAGGCATCTGGGCGGACCAGGGATTGATGCAACTGCCGGACGTTGACCGCCTGAACAACAAAGGGATGTACCCTTTTGTAACCAGCATGACCTGCTTTACCGGGGGGTTCGAGAACCCCGCCCGCCCGGGGCTGGCCGAGAAGTTGCTTCTGGCCCCGGAGAAGGGCGCAATCGGGGTACTGGCTTCCTCCGGCCTGGGATATTTGCACAATGATTTTTCCATGCTGTGGTACATCGGGCAGTTCTTATTCGACCGCTCCATGTCCATCGGCGAGATGACCACCATCGGGCGAATTCTCTACTGGAACAGCCAGGGGAGATACGGCAACGTTCCCGGCCAGTACACCCCGGGATTTGACGGTGTAAAACGCGAGATGGTCTATCAATACAACCTGCTCGGCGATCCTTATTTGAAATTGCACTACGCCCCCTCGGCCCTGGGCGTGGAACCGCATACCATCACCCCGCAGCGCGGCGATACCCTGCAAGTTGCCATATCCACGCCATTGTTTGCCGCGGACGGCTACCTGGAATTGGCCGATGGCAAATTCAACCTGGTGGATCGCATTCCCCTGTTCGGGGTTTCTCAAAACGCCGTGGTTCCGGTGATTATTCCCCAGTCTTTCCCGGACGGCACCGGGTTGATCCGGGTATATCTTTCCGACGGGAGCCAGGACGGCAGCGGGCAGGCGGCCATCGGGGTGAACTACGCGGTGCTCAGCTCCGTGGAAATTCAGCCGCCCGATCCCCGGGTGGACGATACTGTTTATGTAAACCTGCGGGTGCAGGACGTGCATGGCATCCGCCGGGTATATCTCTTCCGCGATGCCGGCCTCGATACGATTTATGCCGTCCGGGACCTGGCGGACACCACCCGTTTCAGCGCCCAAATGAATCCGACCTTACAAGTACAAACCGTGCCCTATGAAGTGCACGTGGAGAACTGGGTGGGCAATATCAGCATCTTTCGCGGCCTCAGCTACGTGGTCACGGATACCCGCCCGGACGTTGCTCTGGTTCCCGGCTCCTTGCAGTTTACCGGCCAGAAGAGGGCGCAGGTAAGAGTGGGCGTCACCAATATTGCCGGGGCGGGGGAGGATGACCGCATAAAAGTGAACGTGTTTTTGGCGGAAGAGCAGCGCAACGGCCAGGTCGGTCCCTTCTTTGCCTCCGGCGCGGTGACGCTCAGCTCCAACGACAGCGCCTCGGTAAACATCGATTTTTCCCTCGACCTGAACCGCCCGGAATTCCGGCTCTACGCGTATGCGGAAGTGGATACCGCGGAGGACGTGGCGGATTTCAAACCGGAAAATAACTCCCTGCGCCAGCTCCTCACGCCTACCATCTTCAACGTCACCCCGGCCGGCTCCGATACCATCACCGCGGGGGCGTACCGGGTCTATTTCCCGCCCGGCAGCGTGAGCGACTCCAGCGCGGTGAGACTGGAATTGCAGGAATTTGCCAAACCGCAGGATCAAACCGGGTTGCTGCCGGTCTCCACCCTGGCGCAGGGAGAATATCACGCCCTCTCGGTCAGCCTGCTCAACCCGGCGGTTGCCCAGAATGCGCCTTTTCAACTGGTGGCGTCTCTCGACCCGGCATTGCTGGATACCTCGCAATACCTGGTCGAAGAAATTACCCTGTATGAAAAAGTGAATTCCAGCCAGCCCTGGACCTCCACCCTGTTCTCCGGGGATGCCACTACCATGAGGCTGGAAGCCTATCTGCAAAAAAATGCTGTTTTTGCCCCATTCATCAGTACGGATGCCAACGCTCCCCGCATCGAGCTGACCGTGGACGGCCGCCCGGTGCTGCAAAGCGGGCTGGTCTCTCCCAAACCCTCCCTGTATCTGATTGTGCAGGATGAAAGCGGGGTCAACCTGCAAAAAGACAAGATCAGCATTACCCTCAACGGCGGGGCGCTGCCGGAGGACAAAGTGCTCATTCCCGATTCGGTGCAGAAGAATAACGTGTTAGGCATTACCGTCAATCCGGAGTTGGGGGAGGGGCGGCATCGCCTGAGTGTGGGGGTGCAGGACGTCAATGGAAACTCTACCCAGAAAGAATTCGAGTTAGTGGTCAGCGAGGATTTCGACATTATCGTCTATGGAAATTATCCCAATCCCTTCGATAAACAGACCATATTCGCCTACTTCGTCAATTTGAACGACGACTTAGATGAATTCGAGATTCGCATTTACACCGTCAGCGGGCGCTTGATCCGCCGCATCGACTCGGACATCAATAACGGCATCAACGATCCCGACGGCGGGGCGAAGCGCAAGGGTTATAACGAGCTGATCTGGGACGGCCGCGATCAAGAAGGGAACGAGGTGGCCAACGGGGTGTATTTTGCGCAGATCCGGGGAACCTACCAGGGCGAGACGAAAGAGAAAATTCTGAAAGTGGCGCGGTTGCGGTAGATCAGGAGTGCAAATTTTAATTTGCATTAATTTGCAGTTGAATAGAAATCAAAGCTCAGAAGATTAGAGGATATGGCACAGAAAATTCTTTCTCGCAGTATAATTGCGATCCTGTTTGTGATATTGCCCGCCACTGTAGCGGCCCAGGGAGGGCGCTACGCCGGGGCGTTTTTGGAATTAGGCATCGGGGCGCGGGGAATGGCCATGGGGGAAGCTTATGTGGCGGTAGCCAACGACGGCTCGGCCTTTTACTGGAACCCCGCCGGCGCATCCACCATGATCCGCTCGGAAGTATCGGGCATGTACGCTTCCCTGTTTAAGGGGCTGGTGCGGCATTTTCACGTCGGTTTTTCCCGGCCCCTGTACGGCGGCGCGGCGGTTTCGATCAACTGGATTCGTCTCACCGTGCCGGATATTCCCCTGTACGACTCCGCGCTGCTCTCCAATCCCAATTCTTCCTACGATACCCGGGTGGCGGAAGCGGGGGATGATCCCTACGGTTTTTGGACCCAATACGCCCTCACCGCGGCCCCGCTGGATTTTTCCGACAACAACGAAGACGCGCTCTTCTTCACCCTGGCCAAATCGCTTAAATTCGATCTTGATTTCGGCTGGCAGTATTTTGTGATACCCATTACCATACCGGTAGGGTTAAACGTTAAATTGATTCGACAATCCCTGTTTGAGAACAAAGGCTCCGGCATCGGTTTTGACGCCGGGGGGATGATCAAATTCGGGATCGACGATTTGCTCGATGACAGCCGGTTGGGAAAATTCAGCTTTGGAGTGGCATTGAAAGATATTGCGAATACCAAAATTACCTGGAATACCGACTCCCGGCACGCTGACGAGATCAGACGGAGTTGGAACCTGGGATTCTCCTACCTTCAGCCCATCACCAAAATCAGCGGGCAATTGTTGCTGGCCTATTCATTTCGAACAAAATATGAAACTATTCATAATTTTGGTTTAGAATACTTATATTATAACCGCCTGGCGATACGCTTCGGTTTATCGGACAAAAAATTTACCGCCGGGATCGGTTTGCACGTCTCGCTATTCCAAATTGATTATGCCTTTCGCAGTCACGAATTGGGCGGGACGCACCGGATCAATACCGCTATTCAGCTATAATTAATTGCCAATTGCCAATTAGCAATTGCCAATTGGCAATTACAGGCCAAGAATCTGATAAAAACGTTTATGAAAAAGCTCTATCTTTTCGCGAGTGCAGTCGTCATTTTAAGCATTCTATTGTCCCCGGGATGCAAAGAAAGCAATACCAACAACACCCCGCCCCCGCCCAAAGTGGTTTTGACGCCCAAATCGCCCGATAGTGCGGCGGTAGAAACCGGTATTGACGCAGAGGATCCGCCCAATAATCCGGATCCTCTCAAAAATGGCATTCTAATCCAATGGTACCCGGTAACCCACGACGGATTACATGCGTACGACGTGTACCGCCGGACGTTCGATACCAGTGGAAATTTTCAGAAGATTGCGGAGGTGATTCAGCCTTTCGGCGCCAGGGATACGGTGTACATCGACACCACGGCCGGTTTGGATACCATCTATTATTATTACGTGATTGCCCGGGATGAGGAGGGAGGGCAGAGCGAACCCTCGGAAATCGATCAGTACACCCTGTGGCCCAAGCCGAGTTTGAATGCCCCGACCGGGGGGCAAAATTTTGCAGGTACCTTCGATTGGAACTTCTCGCCCGATTTTGTGGCCCAGTATTTCATTTTTCGCCTGGAAACGGGGGCCGGCACCCAATATTTTCCCTACTATACCGGGCTTTACGGAACTACCGGCAACGTTCAGCCCCGGCAAATTTGGAGCCTGGCGGATTTGGGGCTTGCTTCCCTGCCGGCGGGGCAATATCGCTGGCGCATCGACACGCGGGATTTTAACGATTATAAGCGCACCGGATCGGAATCGCCCTGGGGGGAATTTTTAGTGCCATGATTTTAAGCGCCCCCGAATGGGCAAGCAAGAACCCGGAGCCGGAAAGCGATTTTTTGAGGGGGAAATCGATTCATGGCGCCCGGGGCTGGAGATCAGGAAGTTCTCTTTTTTTTGCTAAACTTCATAATTGTATGGCCGATAACAAAATTGACCCAAATCGGCGTTGAATAAAATTGAAGTTTAGTGGATGCTGAATAAGGATGTTTAAGTTGACGAATAAACGGATTTGATCATGGCGACGGTTAAGGCAGGTATAATTCTTTTACCGGAAAGAACGAAAAGGTGGAAATGAAATTCAGGGTTGTGGTCTTTTTTTTATTCGTCAGCATCGGTTCATTGACACTATCGGCAGCAGGGCAGGACTCTCCCCAGCAATTGCAAATCCAGACCAGTGATCGCCCGGCGCAGTATATTTTAGGGGGCGGAGACGTTCTCCTGATCACGGTAAATTTATGGGGACACGTATTGAAGCCGGGCATTTACAGTGTACCCAGTTCCTTTGGGATTATCGACTTGCTCTCCTCTGCCGGTGGGCCTTTGAAAACTGCCCGCTTGAACGACGTGCGGCTCATTCGCAAGAATCAGGAAGTGATCACCGTGAATATCGAACAATTCATCAAGACCGGCAACCAGGATTTGCTGGTACCCTTGCAGCCCGGCGACATCATCATCGTTTCCGGCAGCATATCCGATATTTTCGTTCAAGTGGTGCAGGTAATGGCAAATGTGGCTATCATATTAAATGTTATTATATTAGCTAACCGTTTATGATAAATTATTTTGGAAAATTTTATGGAAATGGATAATTTATACCGGAACTTGCTTAAAACATGCGGGAGGTCGCCCATGTCTAAAGGTTTCTTTTTTTTGGTAGTGCTGTTTTTTCTCCCGGCAATTCTTTTTGCTCAAGGTTACGGAAGTAAAAGCATGTTGCACGTGCAAACCGCTTCCACCCTGAAGCCCCAGCGGTTGGATGTCCGCTCCAATATGCGTTTTTGGACCAAGGTGGGGGATTATTTAGGGCAAAATAAACCACCCGACTTTGACGCCGTGAACTACTGGCTGGTGCAGTCGAACGTCTTGATGAGTTATGGCATCGCGGAACATTTCGACGCCACTTTTATGGCGGAAGTGTACCAGGACGTTCACAGCGGCGATGAGGCGAATGTGCCGGGGGACTTATACCTCGACTTCAAAGCCGGCTCATTTGAGTTGTCGAACAATCGCCTGAACGTCGGCGGCCAGTTTTCCATGCGCTTTCCCACCGGGAAATACCACAATTACCCCTTCGAGCCATATACCGCCGGTTCCCTGGAGTTCGGGATGTTCGGATTGTTCTCTTACTATAACGAT
>CAZFVV010000144.1:0-12960 GCA_964522165.1 uncultured Calditrichaceae bacterium | reverse complement strand
AATTTAACCAAAGGAGGTTTTTTATGAAAATTTAGACCCGCATGGGGAATTTCTGCGGGAAGGAAAAGATTTCGGATTGCGGATGGGGGAATTCCGGTTTATATTGACTTTGCCCCTGGTCAGCCGCCGGGCGAATGGGGAAACGCGATTCGACTTCAATAGCGATGAATGATGCACAGCGAACCTCGAATGCTGAAAGTTAAAGTGAAACGCTTATGGCCGCCGGGTATTCAGGCACTCCTTTGGTGAAAAAATTGGGCATCAAAGCAGGTTTCCGGGCGGCGATTATCAACCCGCCGGGAGATTATGATGAAACCTTAGGCCCGCTGCCGCCGGGGGTAACCCGGCTGCGCCACCTGGAAGCGGGGTTGGATTTCATCCAGTTTTTTACCAACCAGCAGGCGGAATTGGAAGCGCATTTTGACGAGCTGAAGGGCGCGCTGGCGCAAAACGGGATGCTGTGGATTTCCTGGCCGAAGAAATTGTCCCCCATTCCCTCGGATCTCAACGAAAATATCATCCGGGAGATCGGCCTCTGGCACGGCATGGTGGACGTGAAAGTCTGCGCGGTGGATGAAAACTGGTCGGGATTGAAATTTGTGTATCGATTAAGAGACCGGCGGTAAGAGGGATGGTTGGATGGTTAAATTTTTGGATGGTTGGATGGCTGGATGGTTGACTAACCATTTAGCCATTTAACCATTCAGCCATTTAACTTCCAACCAACCATCGATCAATATGCTTACCCAACGAATACTTTGGAGGAGGACGTTCGGTAATGGAAGAAGAATACCTGGAGGCGATTCTTAAGCGCCTGTTCGATGCCAAACAGTTGACCAATTCCCGGCGCGAGGAATTGGACCAGTTGGTACGCTACGGCGGGGGCGACCCCCGTTTGCTGGGGCACATCCGCGATCTGGCCTTCAAAATTGCCGTCCGAAGGATGATGGAATCGCCCTCCCTGGAAATTTTGGAGCGAGTGGAGGAGATCAGCCGCAACATCGACCAGGCGCTGGCAGCAAACTATCCCTCTCTTGCGGAAGTGCATTTCAACCCCGGTGAAGAGTGTTTGAGCGGCATTCTAAGACTGTTCAAACATGCCCAACAGAGCATCGATATTTGTGTTTTTACTATTACTGACGACCGCATCACCGAGGCCATTTACCAGATGCTTAAACGCGGACGGATCATCCGCATCATCACCGATGATGAAAAAATCAAGGCCCGCGGCTCCGACATCGTGAAGATCGCCAACGCCGGCATTCCGGTCAAAATCGACCACGCCAGCGAGCACATGCACCATAAATTTGCGATCTTCGATTGCCGGATTCTGCTCACCGGCAGTTTCAACTGGACCCGCAGCGCCTCCACGGGCAACCATGAAAACCTGCTGGTCACCGACGATCTCCGGCTGGTAAAACCGTTTTGCCGGGAGTTCGAGCGGCTGTGGAAGAAGTTTCCCGCGTTTCGGCTGGAATAGCAACGGCAAGCAAAATTCATTTAAAATTGATATAAACGATTCGTTACGGATAAATCCATGCCCACGCGCGCCCAAAAACTTCGTCTGAGTATCTTTATCGCGGTCAGCTTGATCGCCCTGTTGGGATTGATCGGGGTGATTACCCGCCAGCAGTTGCTGAAAGAGAGCGATATTTATTACATCGCTTATGAAGACCTCTCCGTGGGCGGCCTGGAAGTGGGCAGCCCGGTAAAGTACCTGGGAATCAAAGTGGGGGTGGTGGACGACGTGCGCATCGACCCCCAAAACGTCGCCCGGGTGATTATTACCGTAGAGCTTACCCATGGCACCCCCATCAAAACCGATTCCCAGGCGGATATCAACGCCATCGGGATTACCGGGCTGAAGACCATCGAGATTCGCGGGGGCAGCAACGAGGCGGAGCACCTGAAACCGGGCAGCTACATTCAAGCGGGCACATCTTTATCGGAAGAAATTACCGACCGCGCGGATGTAATGACCCGCAAGTTAGATCAAATCCTCAATAACCTGCAAGCGTTTACCCGCCCGGATAATCTCAACAAGTTTACCCGCCTGGCGGAGCAGGCCGGCGCGGCGTTCGAAAAAATGAACGGAATATTAGACGAGAATCGCCGCAACATGCGCCTGACCCTCGAAACCAGCCAGCAGATCGCCGCCCGGCTGGATACCGCTGCGGTACTGCTGCAAGCGACCCTGGATGATGTGCACCGGATCGCCCGCAGCGATACCCTGGAGCAAATCCTGGCCAATACCCAGGCCATTTCCGCCAAGCTGAAAGAAGCCAACTTAGTGGCGCTGATCGGGGAGCTGCGCACCGTGGCGGAACGCACCAATCAAATGCTTTCGCTGATGGATCGCGGGTTGGAGCGGGGCGGGCAGGATTTCATCGACAGCATGGAGCGCCTGAAACTGGCCTCGGAACACCTGGAAGAGGTCTCCCGCATGCTGCAGGAAGACCCTTCGCTGCTGTTGCGGGGCGCCAAAACCAAAAATATACCGGATAAGCGCCTGGAACGATGACCATGAAGCGAATAAATCTCATCCTGCCGCTCCTGAGCCTGGCCCTGCTGGCGCTCTCCTGCGGAAGCCGAACCGTGACGCGCCAATATTACGTGATCGAATTTCCCGTGGCGAGCGATTCCGCAGCCCTGGCCAGACCCCCGCTCAGCAACGGCTATTGCGAAATTGTGCCCCTGGAAATCGCCCCCGCTTACGCCCAGAAGCGTATTGCGGTGCGCATTGGCACCCACGAATTGAATTATTACCAGGAGCACGAATGGGCGGTGCGCCCGGATGACGCCATCGCCGCCCAGGTGGAGGATTACCTGCAATCCCGGCGCTTGTTTGCCATGGTTTCCTCCCGGCTGGGACGCGAGGCGCCCCAATACGAACTCTATACCCGGATATATCAACTGGAAGCGGTAGATCAGAAAAACCGCCTCCTTGCCCACCTGCGCCTGGACTGGGAATTGTACGACCGGGTCTCCGGGGAGCGGGCGGTAATCCATTCGTTTAACCGCTCGCAAGTTCTCCAGAAACGGAATATCAATCTCCTGGCCGCCGCGGTCAGCGGTATTTTGGAAGAGGAGCTGGCCCACTTGGGCGATAAAATAGAAGCGTATTTAAAAGAAAACCGGGCAGCCGCGCCCGTTTCGCCGGGCCAGGAGTGAGAGCCGCCTCCCATGCGATTCAGACCCCGCAAATTCAAATCCGCCCCTCCCGCGTTCAGCTACGATCTCCGGGGAGAAATCCTCTACCTGAAGCAGCAATTTACCCTGCCGGCGGTGGAGCGGTTTTTGCCCCAACTGCTGCGCCTGCTCGAGCGATACCCGCGCTCCCACCTGAAAATCGACCTGGGGCAGTTGGAGCAGCTCGACAGCGCCGGGGTAACCGCCCTGCGTTACCTGGAGCGCCAGGCCGCTCAACGAGGCCTGGCCGTGGAGATGGGCGGCGCTCCCGCGCACCTTCAGACCACCATCGAGACCTTTTCCGGCGGGGACAGGCAAGAGCCTGCCGCGCCGAAAGCGGAGGGATTTTGGGAGCGCATGGGAGAGAAAGCCTATTATTTCCTGTTCACCGGCATCCCGGAGTTTTTCTACCTGGTGGCGGACATTACTTACTGGGGGGTGCGGGATATTTCCGGTTCCCGCGCCCATCGCAAAGGGGAATTCATCAACCAGGCGGTGCTGATCGGGGTAAACGCGCTGCCGATTGTGGCGCTCATTGCCTTTATGATCGGGCTGGTGCTGGCGCTGCAATCCGCCCAGCAGTTGCGCCAGTTCGGGGCCAATATTTTCATTACCGACCTGGTGGTCATCGCCATGACCCGGGAGATGGGCCCCCTGCTCACCGCGATCATGATTGCGGGGCGGAGCGGGTCGGCCATCACCTCCGAGATCGCCACCATGGTGGTCACGGAGGAGATCGACGCTCTCAAAACCATGGCCCTCAACCCGGTGCGCTACGTGGTAATTCCCAAATTGCACGCCAGCGTGTTCACCCTGCCCCTGCTCACCATCATTGCCGACCTGTGCGGCATCTTAGGCGGGGTAGTAATCGCCCATTTTTACCTGGACCTCTCCCCGACGATCTTTTTCAATCGCATGGTCGAAGTGCTCTATTTTCAGGATATTGTGACCGGGATTGTCAAGAGCCTGGTGTTCTCCGGGATCATTGTAATCACAGGGAGTTTTTTCGGTTTCCGGGTGCGGGGAGGCGCGGAAGGAGTGGGGCGTTACACCACCCGGGCGGTGGTCAGCGCCATTTTCCTGGTGATCTTAGCGGACAGCGTGCTGGGGTTGATTTTTTATTGAACCGACTCCGACCCGGCCTGGCGGCGGCAAGACCTGCTGCTGTCGATCATTTTAGCGGTTGTGGTTGGCGTGGTAGGGCTGTATTTTAGCGGCTGAACGGCAGCAAAATCTTAATAATCTAAAATGGGAAGCGACCATGAAAGAGTCCCTTAAAAATCTCGTTTTGATCCTTATCGCTGCGGCGATTGCTATCTTTATCTATGTGCAGTTCTTCGATGAGGATAAAGAAGCGCTGCGCAAGGCCCGGGAGGAGATCAAAGAGACCCTGGCAAAATCCGATTCCCTGGCAAAGGAGAATGAAAAAATTTACGCCCGCATCGATTCGCTCATGGCCGAACGGTTTTCTCTCACCCGAAAAATCGACTCCCTGCGAACTGAGTCGAAGCGGAAGAGCACGGAACTCAAAAACGCATTGAGAGGCATCTATGAATACCATGGCACGCTGGATAGTTTGTCTCGCGAGCTTAATGAGCTTGCTAAGTCCCCTCCCTTTACTGAGCCAGAGTAAGATTCAGCCGGATACGGTCATCACCCTCCGAGACGCTAATAATAATACCGGTTTTGTATTTCCCTATCGAATGGCGGTGGAATACCGGAACCTGCGGATGGAGGTGCTTCCGCGTTACCAGGGGTTGATCGCCACGCTGGAACAAGAAAACGCCTTCAAAGATTCGACCATAACGAACCTGGCGCAGGAGAACGCCGGGTTCAAGAACATTATCAAGAATAACCAGGATGATATTGAAAAATTGCGAAATACCTTGAAGAATACCGACGCTACCCTCCAGGAGCAAATTCGCAAAACAAACCGGTTCAAATTCTTTACCTATACCCTGGGGGTTACGACGTTGATATTAGGAGGGATTGTGGTCGGAAGCGCGGCGCTCTGAAAAGCGCATTGGAGCACAAAATTTATTTTGCACTGCTATTGCAGAATCATTCCTGTGGGGTTTCCAGGGTTTTTGGAAACCCCGGAGCCTATTCCAACTCCACCACCGCCAGCCCGTACACATTTACCCGCTCGATGGTGAAAGCGATCTTCTGCCGGGCATCTTTTTCTTCCGAAACAAATGTCAGCGGCTTCATTTCCGATAAAACCCCGCTGAAGGCCACGCTCTTCGCACGCTTCCCTTGCGGCAACAGCAATTTCACCTCTGCATTTTCCGCCGGGATAATGTCTCCATCAACCGTTACATTATAATTCACCAGGTGCGCCAGCAAAACGTCTTTCCTTTCATTCCACATGGCGGTTATTTCCAGATAGGGGGAATTGGCGCTAATCCGGGTTACATTGCCGGAGAGCATCTCCGTAAGTTTGTCCGCCGCCTGCTCCAGGTGCTTGCGCAATTGGGGATCGATGCGGTTGCGGGTATAACCCTCCGGTATGTCCGGGAAAATCTCCGCCATCGCAGGGCCGAAGGTGGTCACGCCTTCTTTTGACGGCATGGGAATCAGGAACTTCGCGGGCGGGATCGCCAGGGGCATAAAAACTGCCCTCCCCTCCCCCACGTTTTTCGCGGCTGCCCGGGCGGGATAGGTTTTTCCGCCGAGCATTTCCGCCAGTGATAGTTCTTTGTGCGGCAGGTTATTTTCGGTTTTCACCCCGCATTCGCCTAACAGTAAAAGCCTGCCGCCTTTTTCCACAAATTTTTTTAACGCTTGCTGCTTTTCCCGGC
Organism: uncultured Calditrichaceae bacterium; assembly: GCA_964522165.1. Classification (GTDB taxonomy): domain Bacteria; phylum Calditrichota; class Calditrichia; order RBG-13-44-9; family J075; genus JABWBP01. Next base: position 6,970 of record CAZFVV010000144.1, on the reverse strand, counting down.
TGAGCAGCGGCAGGTAAGACAGGTAGATGAGATCGAAACGATTGAGATCGTTGGAGAGCAAATCGTCTTCCACGATCATCACATGATGAATGCCCTTATCCGCCAGCACCCGCGAGGCGCTGAAGGCGAAACTCAGTTCATCCGCCAGATATTGGTTCAGCGAAGCCAGTACCGCCACGTTGCTGTAAAGCTGCGCGCCCACCAGGTGTTCACGGTTCTGCGCCAGAAACGTGTACATTTCCGTCGCGCCCGGTGGGGTTTCCCGTTTTTCGCGGAAAATTGCGTGGTTGGCTTCCGCCTCGGCGATATTGATCTGCGCCATGGCGCTCAAACATTTTTCCGTGGGATTGGGGAAAATCGGCGGGGTGATTTCCGTGGCGTAAATAATCGCCGGTTTACCGTGGGAGACCGCCGCCAGAAACTTCAGCGCCGGGCTGTTGGTGATTTTGACGCCGTCTTCGCGCTTCCGGGGGGCGGAGTCCAGGTATTCCTGCATTTCGGAGTAAATGAAATCATCCGCCTTGCCGAGCATTTCCATGTTTCCGGCGGCGTCATAAGCAATCGGCCCGTAGCCGAATCCGCCGAAGACGTTCCCGGAAATCATAAAATTGGGATTGTATTTTCGGGCAACCGTGCGCAGCCGCTCGTGGAATCTTGCCACCGCCTGCCCGCGGTAGGTAATCCACTCCATCCAGAACTTATCCCCGCGTTTCTGCGGCAGTTCGATGGCGGTGTAATCGCTGCGGCCGTATTTGGCCTGCCCCACTTCCGGCGGCAAATTATCCTTCAAATATTGAATAAAATTTTGCCGGGTATAATCACAGTAACAAGTACCCCCGGCGATATGCGTCCAATCCACGTAGGAGCCGTCGATGCCGGTTTCCGCCTGGGCGCGCACTTTGCCTTCCATGTAACGCAGGTAGTCGGGATTATCCGGGCAGCCCCAGGCTTCAAAGCCTTCGTCGGTTTTCTGGCCGTAGGGCGCGTAGCGGTAGTAGGGAAAGCTGCCGTCGGGATGCACCATCATCCAGGCGCTGGGATCGGCGGCCGGTTTGGGCCCCAGGTAATCTTCAAAATTCTGCCATTCCTCGTTGTAAAATTTCAGCAGATGGATTTGGTCTTTTTGCGGCTCGGAAGTAGGCGTCTCGGAGTCCCCGTTCAGGGAGGTGGACAAATAGCGCAGCACGATGTAGCCTTTTTCGTGATAGCTATCGTTAAATGCTTTGGCAGCATTCATCAGGCTGTCGAATTGGGCGCGGGTAACGGTTTCGAAATTGGGCGCGCCGCTGCCAAAGGTCACGGTCATGTGGCTTTTTTCCAAAAATTCCGGGTTGCTGCGGTGGCCTAAAATCCAATGCCCCCAGTCGGCCAGCGGTTCCCAGGCCGGCGCTTCCGCCGGTTTGGAGCACACCCAAAGAAGTGAAACGGCTGCAACAAGTGCCAGCGCGAAAAGGTTTTTTTTGTTGATTGGCATGTCTCCTCCTGAATTTTTTTCTGGAGCGCCAAACTTCAGTTTGGCCGGGGTATTATCCTCGCTCGAAGCTCCGCTTTGAATGACGCTGATTGCGGGCGCAGCACAAATTGCACAAATGGTCTATGTCAGCCCTGAAAGGGCGATATAGCATCGTTTATGACGCCCTTTCAGGGCTTTAAACATTTTTTGATTCCCGCCCCCAGGGCGTTGCCCTGGGCTATGGTATTTTTCCCCTTCGGGGAAATGAAGTGCAATTTGTGCTGCGCCCCTGATTGCGAAGTTTCGCTTACAATGGCATGCCGAAGTACAACTTCGGAACGAGCCAAACTTCAGCTTGCCTACCACGGCCAAACTGAAGTTTGGCACTCCGTCGAAAATCAAAACATAATCTGCAAATCTGCTTTCTCTGCAAATTCCGGCAGGGTGAGGCGGAAAGAACCGGCGGATTTTTCAAAAGGAATTTCCCCGGCATTCAACAATACTTTCTCCGGTGTTCTGGCGCTGCTGAACCAGAGCGACCTCTCTCCCGATTCTACATGCTTTAATGTTATCGAGACGTTATTTTCGCTTTGCGAAAACTCAACGATTGGCAAGGTGGCGCGGGTAATCCGGAAATCGCCGCTGGCAAGTTTCCTCAATATAATTTTGCGATCGGATATCACGTAACCGTTTAGCGCATGGTCGCCGGCGCGATTCCACTCCTGCCTATCGGCATGGAGCAGTACGAAGGGATCTTCCACATAAAAGGAAAAACGGGCTTTGCTTTTGGTCAGCAATTCCGCTTCCAGATCTGTTCCGCTGCTTTGCAGGGCGGGCATCCGTTTGGAAACATATCTTAGGTGCGGCTCCCGGTAAGGATTAGGAGCAAGGCTTACCTGTATTTCATTGATTCCCTTTCTCAAGTTCGGCAGAATCACTGTTTGCTCGTTGAAAGCATAATGCCGAGCGCCGTTTATAGTAACACTCCGGATGTAATTCGCGGTATTCTCAATCTTCAGCCCCATCCCCCCGGTGAAATGGGCGATGGTATCCAGGCGCACCTTCGTCAGATCAAGCCGGATTTTCACATCATTGCCGTTTGATTCCCAGGAATAATCCCACTGCGCCATTGCCCGCAGCTTGTGGCCCAAATCCTCCGGTGTGGGGCAATAAATGGGATATGTGGCGAATTTTGCGCTGATGGCGTCGTACATGGCAATGTTTTTCCGGTTCATGATCCGGGATTTGCCGTACTGCGGCTGGGAGGTGATGGAGTAATCGTGCCACATCTGGTTGAAGATTGCCCCGCGCCCGATATTGCGGAAGAGGTGGTCGAAAATCGCTTCTTCGTAAGCGGTGATTTGCTGGGTGGTGTAGCTCCACTCCGGGTCGTAAAACCACTGGTAATCCGGCGAGGGGGTATTTTCCAACAGCACCATGTTCTGGTGAGGGCCGGTGTACCAGGTGAGATTCCCCCAGCCCAGGGGCATATCCTGCTCGAACCCGTGGGTCATGTAAAACGAGAAGCGCCGCGCTACCTGCTCGTAATCATCCATATAAATCGTATTTCCGGGATTGATGAACCACTCCACCTTGCCGATGGGATATTCGTAATCGCCCATGTTGTATTCGATCTCGTGGATGGCGTCGTCCAATTCTTCCTTCCAGCGTTGTTCGGTCATCTCCCGGTCGATCTTGTGAAAGCGGCTGTGGGTGCCGATCTCCCCGCCAACCTCCTCTAACTTTTTTCCCGGCGGGGCCAAATCCTGCCAGCCCGCTTTGGTAGCGCCGCTGGAAACCCAGGCATACACCGGCACCACCCCGGTTTCTTTCGCCAGGTTAATCAGGTAGTTGAGGGTTTTCACCTGGGCGTCCAAATTGGCGCTGGCGTCTGCGTCCAAACGCACGATGGCGGTGAGATTGGCGTTGGAGACCTGGGGAACCGGGAAGGGGTTTTGCACGTCGCCGTAAATTGCCCAGTGAATCGCCCGGATCATCACGTTAAAAAGCTGGTTGGCATAAAAAACCTGCGGCTGCACATTGCGGAAAAAGGAAGCGGCGCCGGACCAGGTGCTAAAATCGCTGACCAGCACGAAACGGTTTTTCCCGTTTTCCCGGCAGGCCAGGAAAGGATAACTTTCTTCTTCGTCTGTTGTAATTAGAAGAGTTTCTCCATTTTCCTTGAAATCGAGAATATTTAATCCGCTAACCAGGTGTTGGGTGAGGAATTGCCGCGCCTCGAACGGGCGGGTGATGTAATGGGTGTTAGCAGCGATCTTGATGCGGAATTCGGAATTGCCGTGAAACCCGGCATATTTGAGACCCAGGATTTCATCCAACTTTTCGTGGTTTCGCTCCCGCGCTTGGGCGTCATTCACCGCCAGCGGCCCGTCAATAAGCACATTGCCCCCGGCGGAAAGGTATTGTGTGAGCGCCGGGATTAATTTTTTGTAAAGAGCATCATCCACATAGCCGCACTGCCCGAAAATCAGCAGATCATATTCCGCAGGATTTTTAAGATTGGGCAAATCCTCTAAAAACAGGCAGTCATAAGGGATTCCGGCCAAATTAACCGCCGCCGCCCAGCCGTGCGCCGCCATTTGGGTTACCCCCCAGTGCTGCTGAAAACTGGTTTTGCTGATGACGATACCAACGCGGGGGTTCTCGTAACTGGCAGAATAGAGGAAACCTGCCTGCGCCCAAAAAAGACTGAGTAGTAAAAAGTATCGTAAGGTTTTCATGTTTTACCTGATGTGTTTTTATTGATTACGTACGCCCCTTTTATACCCACCCCTATGTTCCCTCCCAGGATGGGATTTTTTTTTAAGCTCCCCTCCTGGGAGGGGTTGGGAGTGGGTTTAAAATGCCGAATTCAAGCACTATCCCGAATACTCCGCCTTCCACTCCTCAATCGTACCTTTTTCCATCGCCCGGAGCGCCATATCCACACAAATGGAGACGTCGCGCCCGTTGTTGACGTTGGATTGGGGTATTTTTCCGTTGCTCACGCAATCAATAAAATCCAAAAACATGGCGCGGGTGGTCTCAAAATCATCTTTGGTGTGATTTTCCACCGTGATGGGGATGGCTTCGCTGCCCGCCCAGGCGCGGCGGGTGGCGCTGGTGATCGCTTCCACGGATTCGTTCTCTTCCGCCATGGTTTTTTCTACTTGTTTCGGCTCGGCGTAAAAATGGGCTATTTGCCCTTCTTCTTTTTGCAAGGTGATGGTGCCTTCCGTGCCCATAAAAATCATGGAAACATTCTCGAAAGCGTTGGTAGTAATCGCCTGGAACGTGGCTTTGACGCCGCCGGGATACTCAAAAATAGCGGTGACATTATCGTAGGTTTCCCGCCCGTCTTTCCAATAGTCGATGCCGCCGAACCCGGTAACTTTTAGCGGCAGCGCCCCCAAAAACCAGTTCACGACGTTGATGTGATGGGAACACAACTCCGCCATTAATCCCCCGGAATACTCGCGGTACATGCGCCAGTTGAGCAAGCGTTCATATTTCGGATCGCCCACCGCCACCCGCCAGTTGGTGTTGCGGTTGTAATTGCAGCGGATATGGGTGATCTGTCCGCAGTCGCCGGAGCGGATCATCTCACTCAATTTTTGGAACAGCGGACTGCTTTGCCACTGGTAGGCCACCTGGAACACGCTTTGCGACTGCTTCACCGCTCTGGAAAGCGAGAGCGCCTCTGCGGTATTCATGGTCATGGTTTTCTGGCAAATGATGTGTTTGCCTGTCGCCAGGACATCCAGCGCCATTTGGTGGTGGAGGTGTTGGGGGGTGCAAATCAAAATGCCGTCAAGGTCTTTGTTCTCTAACAGTTTGCGATAATCTTCATATCCTTGAGCGCCTTTTTCCGCATAGCTCAAACCGTTGGCCAGGTGCGGGGGATAGATATCGCAGCAGGCGACAACTTTCATTCCCGGGGTGTGCTGCATAATTTCCACTTCCCAGGCGCCGCGGTCGCCGGTGCCGATGACCCCCATCAGGATGGTGTCGCTTGCCGCGTCCTTCTTCTGCGGCCTCGCGAACGCCCCCACTCCCAGGGAAATCCCCGCCGCCGCTGCTGCGGATGTTTGGATGAATTTTCTTCGCGACATTTTTTTCGACATTAGCACTCCTCCTTTTTTGATTAGTAGGCAGTGGGCGGTAGGCAGTAAGCAACTCCCCTCTTGCCTATTGCCCATTGCCTAATGCCTACTGTTTACTGCCTACTTCCCTTCCCCCGGAAACACCCGCGCCTTTACTGGTTGACGCAACCGTTCCGCCCAGTATTCAATGGTCTCAAAACGATCCGTTTCTCCGATTTTGAAAACTAAATAGGCATTCTCCTCGATATAGCGGCTGCCTTTGGGTACCAGTGTAAGATGATCGTGGATCAACCGCCGGTTCCAATATCGCCTGTCCAGCCAGGCGCCGATTTGGGTATGCGCCTTATACGTGGGCGAGGGTTCCCCATAGTTATTACGATTATCGTAGAGAAGGCGAATGCTGCCGAAGGCATACCCGTGATCAATGTTGTAAAAACACACCCAGTCGGCATCGTCTTCGATGGGTTCCCGCTCCAAATAAGGTTTGCGTTCCTCCATCGGCAATTCGATGATCTTGCCATCCGTGCGGCAAAATGCCAGATGGGTAAACATGCTGTCGGTGGTCATTTCATCATTGCGCAGCAATTCCAGGGGCAGATCTTCGATAAAGGCCATTTCAGAATAAAATTTGAAATAGGGCACGCCGGCGTAGAATTTATAAACCGCGGTCAGCATAATTTCCGGGTGATCCGGCGCTAAATCCCGGCGCACGGTGCGAATGAGATAATCACCGGAAGCCGCCTGGTATTCCCGGGGATTGTTCCAGTGAGCGATAGTGGTGTAATATTCCAATTCCTCGCGCTTGAAATTGGGCGCCCAATGGATGCGGTCTTCCGCGTTAGTCAATAACTGATTGAATCCCATTTTGATCAGCAATTCCTGGAGTTGCCCGGAGGAATATATTTTAGGTTCCGGTTCCGGGCGTTTGGTTAAATCGGCTCGATAAAATTCATTTTCGATTTTTAATTCCAACCCTTCGCCTTCCATTTTCAGGTCAGTTTGGGGCGGAGTAGCATCTTCTTTTATCAAACTGAATGTTTTGGTCGCATGGGTGGCGAGGGAAACCGGGAATATTATTCGAATAAGCGAGAAGTGTTTATCCGATGACTCCTGTTCCCGGATTACCTGGCAGAAAATTTTTTCACCGCTTTTTTCGTCGATTGCGAAAACCGCTATCTTCGTGGTTTCAGGAATTGCCGGGGTTACTTGCAAGGGGATTTCTACATACTCTGCTTCTCGATCCAACCCGGCGGTTTCGCTTATAATGATTTTTGCCGGGATAGTCTCCTGGCCGGCTAAAATGGATATCAGGAGAAAGAGGAAGATCACTGTCAAAAGAATGTTGCTTGTCTGTTTCATTTTTAGGGACTTAGAAAAAAATAAAGTACCATTACACGGGATAAGGGAATATTTG
>CAZFVV010000143.1:0-13057 GCA_964522165.1 uncultured Calditrichaceae bacterium | reverse complement strand
GGAATACATTGAAGGCCGGGAATTACGGGACGTCATTGTAGGGGCGAAGCATTCCCAGCAGCCATCTGTATCTGTAGGAGCGAAGCATTCCCAGCAACCAATTTATTCAAAACAGCATGGTAGCGCCAGGAATGCTTCGCCCCTACACGACCATATACCGGTGGACCAAATCATCAACATCGCAACACAAATTGCCGAAGGGTTACAGGAAGCCCACCGTCGCGGCATCATCCACCGGGATATCAAATCATCCAACATAATGATCACGGAAACCGGTCTGGTCAAAATCATGGATTTTGGCCTGGCAAAGATTTCCGGGAGCGCCGACATAACCAAAACGGGATCGACCTTCGGTACTGTGGCTTACATGTCACCTGAACAAGCGCAGGGGATGAAAGTTGATCATCGCACCGACATCTGGTCACTGGGGGTGGTGCTCTATGAAATGCTGACCGGCCAACTGCCTTTTCAGGGCGCGGTTGAACAGGCTATCCTTTATTTGATTATAAATGAGCAGCCAAAGCCGGTCAGCAAACTTCAGCCCGCAGTGCCGGAACCGCTGGCACAGATCGTTCATCAGGCGCTTAAAAAAGACCCGCAAGCTCGCTACGCTTCCTGCTCCGATCTCCTCAGCGACCTGAAGGCGCTTCGCGAAGCAGGCGCCTCACCGGGTGCGGTATCCATCAAAAAATTGCTGCGCCGGCCGCGCTTTGCCGTTCCATTGGCGGTGTTAATACTGGCGCTTATTATTTCAGTGGGTTTTTGGATGAAGCGCAATGCCGATGCCCAATGGGCGCGGCAGGAATTGCTGCCTCAAATCGAACAACTTGCTGAACAAATTGACTGGCCCGGTGAAGGACCGAATTCCTGGAAGGCTTATAGACTTATTCTGCAAGCGGAAAAATACATTGCCGAAGACCCATTGTTGAACCGCCTTATAAAAACTGTGTCCAGGTATGTGAAGATCTACTCCAACCCAACCGGGGTAAAAATCTATGTGAAACCCTATGCCGACGCCGATTCTGCATGGCGCTACCTGGGGGAGACGCCAGCCGATAGCTTCCGGCTTCCGGTAGGTTTTTCCAGGATAAAGTTGGAAAAAGAGGGGTTCCGGACGGTACAAGATATTGCCTGGATTTCTGATTATGTGATTGATACCTTGCTATATAGGCTGTCTGAAAAAGGTAGCCTGCCAGAAGATATGGAAATTCTGCCGGACACCTCAAACTGGTATGACATTATAGGAGCTCTAGTAGTAGATGTCCATTTGCCAGGACTGGAGCAGCTTGAAAGTGCGCAAGTTGGCGATTTTTTGATGGATCGATATGAAGTCACCAACAAAGAATATAAGCGTTTCGTGGATAGCGGGGGATACAAAAATCCGGCATACTGGAAATATCCTTTCATCAAAGATGGGCGAACTCTTTCCTGGGAAGAAGCTCTGGCGTTCTTCCGGGACAAAACCGGGAAACAGGGCCCGGCAACCTGGGAAGTTGGAGACTACCCCGATGGGCAAGATGATTATCCGGTTCACGGGGTAAGCTGGTACGAAGCTGCGGCATACGCGGAATTTGTGGGTAAAAGCCTGCCGACGATCTATCACTGGGATCGTGCTGCATTTATTTACGCAAGTCCCGCAATCGTTCCGCTAAGCAATATTTCAAGAGATGAAGGTCCGATGCCGGTCAGGCAATCAAAGGCCATAAATCGTTTTGGGATTTACAACCTGGCGGGAAACGTGCGGGAATGGTGTTTTAATGAAAGCAGCCGTGGGGGACGCTTCATCATGGGCGGGGGATGGAATGATCCTACCTACGTCTTTCATGATGTATTCGCTCAGTCTCCGTTTGATCGAAGAGAGACGAATGGGTTTCGCTGTATCAAATATATCGGCTCGGAAGATCGAACAGGATTAAAGAAAATTATACCTGTGGCGTTTCGTGATTTCAAGAGTGAGAAACCGGTCTCAGATGAGATTTTTGCCCAGTACTTAAAGCAGTTCGACTATGATAAAACCAAACTTAATGCGGTAATCGAATCCAGAGAAGAATATGATGACTGGATTATGGAGAAGATCGATTTTGATGCAGCTTACGGGAATGAGCGCATGAGCGCATATCTCTTTCTGCCGAAATATGGAAAGCCCCCTTATCAGACAGTGATCTATTTTCCCGGCGCTTATGCTATATATACGCCTTCCAGCAGACAACTCATAGATAACGTAGTAATGTTTGGCAATGATATGTTCCCCAAAAGTGGCCGGGCATTTCTTTACCCTATCTATAAGAGCACCTATGAGCGCAGGGATGACCTGATAACAGATTACCCAAATGAGTCGCACTTCTATAAAGAACACGTCATCATGTGGGCCAAAGATTTAAGCCGTTCCATTGATTACCTGGAAACTCGAGACGATATTGACGCCGATAGATTGGCTTATTATGGGTTCAGTTGGGGAGGGTGTTTGGGAGCGATTTTCCTGGTTTTAGAAAAGCGTTTCAAAACAAGTGTACTACCTATTGGAGGATTATATTTTCAGCGTTCTTTGCCAGAGACTGAGCCGATCAACTATCTCCCTCGGATAAAGACACCGACGCTGATGATCAACGGGGAACTTGATTTCTTCTTCCCCCACACCATTTCACAGCTTCCCTTTTATGAATTGCTTGGAACACCTAAAGAGGACAAAGAACTGTACGTTTACCCATCAGGCCATGTTGTACCTAAAGATATACTTAAAAAACGTACTCTCGACTGGTTGGATAAATATCTGGGTCCGGTTGAGTAATCTAATATTTTAATGAAAGAATTACATGAATCAACAGGAGAAAGTGGAATGGATCTACCAAATATAAATTGTTTGGATTCAAAAATTCGACATATAAAGTTGAGAATATGATAGGGAAAAAGATCCTTCATTACAGATTCATCTCAAAGCTCGGTGAAGGCGGCATGGGCGTGGTCTATAAAGCGGAGGACACAAAACTCCAGCGGATTGTGGCCATAAAATTTCTGCCGCGGAGCATTGCCATCAAGGAAGAGGAAAAAGAGCGTTTCAAAATCGAGGCCAGGGCAGCAGCGGCTTTGAGCCATCCGAATATTGCAACGATATACGCCATTGAAGAAGTTCAGGATGAATTGTTTATCGTTATGGAATTCATCGAAGGCCGGGATTTGAGGGAGATTGTTAAAACGTCCGGCCCGTTTGCCATAGATGATGTCATTCATTATGCAACCCAAATTTCCGAAGGATTACAGGAAGCCCACCGTCGCGGCATCATTCACCGGGATATCAAATCATCCAATATAATGATCACGGAAAGCGGGATGGTCAAAATCATGGATTTTGGTCTGGCAAAAATTTCCGGGAGCGCCGACATCACCAAAACGGGATCGACCTTCGGTACTGTGGCTTACATGTCACCTGAACAAGCGCAGGGGATGAAAGTTGATCATCGCACCGACATCTGGTCACTGGGGGTGGTGCTCTATGAGATGCTGACCGGCCAACTGCCTTTCCAGGGCGCGGTTGAACAGGCTATACTTTATTTGATTATAAATGAGCAGCCAAAGCCGGTTAGCAAACTCCAGCCCACGGTACCGGAACCTCTGGCGCAGATCGTTCATCAATCGCTTAAAAAAGACCTGCAAGCTCGCTACGCCTCCTGCGCCGATCTCCTCAGCGACCTGAAGGCGCTTCGCGAGGCAGACGCTTCACCGGGTGCGGTATCCATCAAAAAATTACTGCGCCGGCCGCGCTTTGCCCTTCCATTGGCAGTGTTAACACTCGCGCTTATCGTTTCAGTAGGTTTTTGGATCAAGCGCAACGCCGATGCCCGATGGGCACGGCAGGCATTGTTACCTGAAATCGAAAAACTTGTTGAACAAATTGACTGGTCCGGCGAAGGGCCGGATTCATGGAGAGCCTTCAAACTCATCCTGCAAGCGGAGCAATATATTGCTGATGATCCATTGTTAAACCGCCTCAACGGGAGCGTTTGCCGGAATGTGAAGATATACTCCAACCCAACCGGGGTAAAAATCTATGTGAAACCCTATGCCGACGCCGATTCTGCATGGCGCTACCTGGGGGAGACGCCGGCAGATAGCTTCCGGCTTCCGGTAGGTTTTTCCAGGATAAAATTGGAAAAGAAGGGTTTCCATACGGTAGAGGATATTGCCTGGGTATCTGATTATGTGATTGATACACTGCTTTATACCCTGCCGGAGTCCGGAAGCTTGCCACAGGAGATGGAACTGCTTCCGGATGTCTCAAACTGGTATGATATTACTACAGCTCTTGCGACTCTTCATTTTCCCGGTCTGGAACAGATTCAGCGTGAGGAAGTGGGGGACTTTTTGATGGACCGTTATGAGGTCACCAACAGGGAATATAAACGCTTTGTCGATGCTGAAGGATATAAAAACCCGGCATACTGGAAATATCCTTTCTTCGAAGACAATCAGGAACTCTCATGGGAAGAAGCCATGACCATCTTCCGGGACAAAACCGACAGACCGGGCCCGGCAACCTGGGAAGCGGGCGACTACCCGGACGGACAGGATGACTACCCGGTTGGTGGAGTGAGTTGGTACGAAGCGGCGGCATACGCAGAATTTGTGGGTAAAAGCCTGCCCACCATCTACCATTGGGATCGCGCGGCATTTATCTATGCCAGTTCTGAAATCGTGCCGTTGAGTAATCTTACGGCAGGCGAAGGTCCAATACCGGTAGGGCGTTCTCAAAGTCTGAATCGTTTTGGGCTTTATGACCTGGCAGGAAACGTGCGGGAATGGTGCATCAATGAGTCCAGCCACGAAGCACGTTTCATCTTAGGCGGCGGATGGGACGATCCACCGTATAACTTTTTTGATGTTTTTGCCCAATCACCTTTTAATCGAGCTGCGACAAACGGATTCAGATGCATTAAATACATCGGTTCGGAGGAAAATCGAATAGCCCTGGAAAAGAGAATAACATTAGCATTTCGTGATTTCACGCAAGAGAACCCTGTATCAGACGAGACATTCGCCTTGTTTCTCAAGCAGTACAACTATGACAAGACCGATCTCCATGCGGTTGTCGAATCCCAAAAAGAAGATGAGGACTGGATTCTGCAGAAGATCACCTTTGATGCTGCTTACGGGAATGAGCGAATGAGCGCCCTTCTCTTTCTCCCCAAACTTGGAAAACCTCCATATCAAACAGTAGTCTATTTCCCGGGAGGAAATGCCATTCAAGCCCATTCAAGTGAGCACATTTTAAAGAATATGGCATTGGCAAGTAAAACGATGTTCCCAAAGAGTGGTCGTGCGTTCCTTTATCCTATCTATAAAAGCACATACGAGCGACAGGATGACTTGAAGTCAGACTGGCCAAGCGAAACCAATCTCTGGAAAGAGCATGTGATCATGTGGGGGAAAGACTTGAGCCGGTCGATTGATTACCTGGAAACCCGAGACGACATTGACACCGATAAATTGGCTTTATATGGGTTTAGTTGGGGAGGCTATATGAGTCCAATTTTTTTGGCGACAGAGAAGCGTTTCAAAGTATGTGTGCTTTTTGTCGCCGGATTATTATTTTCGCGGACTTTGCCAGAAGTTAATCCAATACATTATCTACCCCGGGTAGATACACCGGTGCTAATGATTAACGGAAAGCTTGATTTTTTTCTGCCATATACAAGCGCACAGTTGCCATTTTATGAGTTGCTTGGTACACCGAAGGAAGATAAAAGAATATTCGTTTACGAAGGGGGGCACTCCGTGCCCAGAGCAGTCCTAATTAAGGAAACTCTTGCGTGGCTGGATAATTACCTGGGATCGGTTGAATAAACTATTGAAGCTAAGAGCCTAAATGTACTGATTGAGGAGGTGCAAAATGAATCTGCCAAATAGAGATAGTTTGAGTTCAATTTTTAAGGGTATAAAATCAATCGCTAAATGTTTGCCGCTGATATATTGTTTTCTGTTTTCGATTCTCGCTTATGGGCAAACAACCCTTAGCGGAAAAATAACCGATGCCGTTACCGGAGAAGGCCTGCCGAATGCGAATATCGTGTTGAAGGACACCTATACCGGCGCTGTTTCCAATGCCGACGGCAGGTATTCACTAACGGTTAACCGCGGTACACCGTTTACGATCATTTTTTCCTACGTCGGATATCGTGCCCAGGAAATTGAAGTAACCGGAAGCAATTCCCAAACTGAAATCAATGTTGCGCTTGAGACTCAGGCGATTGGAACCAATGAAGTTGTGGTAACGGCGCAGTTAAGGGAACAGGAGTTGCAGGAAGTTCCACTCTCTGTTTCGGTAGTAGATCAACAGTTCATCGCAAGAACTCGTATTCAGGAGCGCCCCGGCGATCTCGTGTTCTACACTCCCGGGCTTTCCGGAAATGATCCTGAAATTGGCGCTTCTTACTACACTATTCGGGGAATCGGCAGCAATGCCTTTGGTGTCGGTCTTGAATCCAGCGTCGGTGTTTTTGTTGATGATATTTATGCCGGGAGGGTCACTACGATGGCCGCTCTTTTTGATGTCGAGCGTATTGAAACTATCAAAGGACCTCAAAATACCCTGTTCGGGCGCAATGCATCCGCCGGGGTTATCAGCATTATCTCCAACAAACCTCAAAATCGAAGAGATTTGGAATTATTACTTAATATTGGAAATGAAGGCCAGAAAGAAGTGGATTACATTATCAATTATCCTTTAGCCTCAAACTTATTTGTGCGCCTGGCCGGGCGGCTCAGCTCCCGCGACGGGATTCGCAGGGTAACCAACTTCGACAATCAGGAAATTGGTAAATTCGATTTGATTGCCAACCGGCTCTCTTTTCTATATCAACCCGGCAAAAACTGGACTTTTCAGTTAAACCTGGAATATCAAAAAACTGATGGCGGCGGTTTTGCGCTTTACAGCATCAATACGGATTTGGGCGTAACCGGCAGTCCCTTTGAGCGCGACGTTGAACTGAGTACAATGGGCCACGAAGATACAGACGTGTTTGTTGGCCGGCTGCAGATCGATAAACTCCTTACCGGCAACCTGTATTTGAAGGCTATTACCGGGTTAAGATCGCCATCCCAGGACTTGCTGGTGGATGCCGACGGTTCGCCCACCAGTATCATGGATTGGATCTATAAAGAGAATTCAACAACTTTTTCGCAGGATATCCGGCTGATGGGGCTAAACGACAGAATGAATTGGCTGGTTGCCGGGAGTCTTTTTTCCGAAACCATTGAAAATACCCAGGGCCCGGTGTTTAATGACTATGCATTTGTGGGGGGAATTCCCATCGCAGAAAATGAGTTGGGGTTCCCGCACCCCGCGTTTATTGTTGGTGATTCAATCTCCGATCAGATATTGGGGCCCCTTAACCCTGCTGCAAAGGAGGAGAATTTTAATAAAGGAGATTATTTAAGTTTTGCGCTCTACGGAGATGTAACTTATGCGCTTTCCCGTAAACTGAATATATCGGCAGGGGTTCGGTATTCGCTTGATCATAAAAAATTCACCACCGCGCTCCCCCCGGGTGACGGCGTTACCGAGATACTATTCGGAGATAATCTTTTGGGTCCTAATACCGGTGATGGCGAGATCAACAATGAAAAGACCTGGAACGGAATTCAACCGCGGCTGGCATTCGACTATTCACCCCAAAAGGATATTATGCTCTACACCAGTTACACCAGGGGATATAAGGCAGGCGGCTACAACTTTGTAACCGCAATTCCATTTGATGAAGAGAAAGCCCATGCCTATGAAGTAGGAATCAAATCATCTTTTGGCAACCACGCTTATAAATTGAACATCAGCGGATACTATATTGATTATACCGATTTGCAGGTACAAAGCATCGTTAACTCAGTTATTGCCGTTGACAACGCGGCTGACGTGGAGAGTAAAGGTGTAGAGATTGAGGCAGCCGCAAACCTGATTGGGGGATTAAGTATTCTCGCGAATGCCTCCATCGGAGAGGCGCGATACCAGAATTATCGCGTGGGGGAGGAGGATTTTTCCGGCAATACCCCGGATAGAAGCCCTGATAATTCTTACACGCTTATCGCTCAATACATCAAACCGATCCGGGGACTGGGAAACTTTGTTGCGAGAGCGGACTATGGATACCAGTCAAAAGTGTTCTATGGCAGACAGAATCGCGATGACCTGTCACAGGAGGGCTACGGCTTGTTTAATGTACATTTGGCTCTCGAAAAACTGTTGAGCGGTCGTCTTGATGTCATTCTTTACGGAACCAATCTTACCGACCAAAACTATCTTGTTCATGCAGAAGACGCCATTGGTTTTGGGGTAACAACAGTCAGAAACATTCCCCGGCTGTTTGGAATCAAGCTCAACTTAAATCTGACACAATAGAGAAGAATTCGATATGAATAAAGAGAACTTAAAATTACAGGGGTTAGCAGATTTAGCGGTAATTTTATCCGAGCAGAACAATTTTGAAGAATTACTACGGATTGTATGCCAGAAGGCAATCGACCTGTTCGGCGCTGAGAGTGCTTTTTTGATGCTGGCAAATCCCCTGACCGGGAAGACCGTCAAAACAATTTTTAAGGGAGGCCGGGAATTGAAAGAAGATCACTACCGCCCGGTGCATACCAATATCGGCGGCTGGGTATTTCATTATCAACAACCTTTCTTGAGTAAAGATTTAAGGAAAGATCCCCGGTTCGCAGCGGATATCTTCGGCAAGGTACCGGCAAAATCGGTTTTAGCCGCGCCCCTGAAAATAGAAGGATTTGTTGTCGGTTACATATTGCTCATCAATCAAACAGCCGGTGACACGTTTGAGGAGAATGATCTGGATTTGCTTCAAAGCTTCAGCGCTGTCGCTTCGCCTCACTTGCGGAATGTTCAAAAATTGCAGGAATATTTTGAAACCCCGGTTCCGGAAGAGACGCTGCTTTCCAAATACCGGGCGCTGGGTTTGCTGGGGGAAAGCCAAAAATTTATCGAACTGCTGCAAAGCATCGAAGCGGCGGCACGCTGCGACGTGCGAATCTACCTGGAGGGGGAAACCGGCACCGGCAAGGAGTTGATTGCCCGGGCCATTCACCAGTTCAGCCATCGCAGCGAACAAAAATTTGTGGCGATTGACTGCGGGGCCATCCCGGAAAACCTGATCGAAAGCGAACTGTTCGGGCATACCAAAGGCGCTTTTACCGGGGCTAACCGGGAGCGCAAGGGATTGTTCGAGGAGGCCGACGGCGGGACCCTGTTCATGGATGAAATCGGCAATCTCCCTCTGACCATGCAATCGAAGTTAATGCGGGTATTGCAGGAAGGGGAGATTCGCCCCATTGGCAGCAATGTTCCCCGCAAGATCAATGTGCGGATTATCTCCGCTACCAGCAGCGCCCTGAATGAATTGGTGCAGCAGGGTGACTTCCGGGAAGATTTGTTTTACCGCCTGCACGTTTACCCGATTTTTATACCGTCACTAAATGAACGGCGCGATGACATCGTTTTAATCGCCAATTTTTTCCTCAAAAAATTTGCCAAAGAGCAGCAGAAGAAAGCGGAAGTTTTTCATGAATCCATCCTCCGTTATATGAAGAACCGCCCCTGGCCCGGCAATATCCGGGAATTGGAAAACTTTGTGGAACGGATGGTGACCATAGCTTCTCCCTCGGCCACGGAAATTACCCGCCAACTTATTCCTTCCGATCTCACACCCGACTTTGAGAAATTCACCTCTATGAATGCTTCGCCGGAGTGGAAACATTCGCTGATTGAGAAATTGCGGATTTATGAAGAGCAGGAGGTCCGAAAAGCACTGGAAGAATGTGGTTGGAATCAGTCCCGGGCCGCCCGGCTGCTAAAAGTCTCCGAAACCAATATCCGCCTTCGCATGGCCAGGTTGAACATCAGCAAACCGGATTAAAGCCAGGTCTGTTATTCTTCACACTTGAACCGGCTATAGCAATTTTGCTGTTTATCTTTTCATTCCCAACGCTTCAGGATGGTGAAATTTGATTTCACCTACTCGCTTTTGCGGTTGGGGATTTTTCTTTCTGTGCTTCGACGTATGATTTTAAGACAGCATTAATTATCGATTGATATCCTTTACCTTGCGCTTTAAACCATTCTAATACTTCTTTGTCTATTCGTAAAGATATGGCTTTCTTTGATTGAGGCAGAACAACTTTTGCGGTTTTCCAAAACTCCCGATCGGTTGCTGGAATATCTGAATAATCAATCTCAGAATCCGACATCGCTTCTAATTCTTCAATGGTTTTTTCTTGTAAACTCATTATAAACCTCTTTTTCTTCTTTGTTTGCTTTCCTTGCTGATATGATCCTTGTTTTATCTTCTCTTTCGGTATGAACGACCGCGATGATCGTCATTCCTTCAATTAATCCTAAGCTGATTTCCCTGATTTCTCCATAATCAAATCGATCATCTATTCTGGTTAATACTTTATAGTCGAATATTGATCTGGCTCGTTCAAAACTAATACCATGTTTTTTGATATTCTCTCGGTTCTTATTTTCATCCCATTCAAATTTCATACGTGAATCTACGCATTGTATATACATTTTGCAAGGCATTCTGGTAATTTCTTTAGTGATTCGACAGAAAATTTCTCTCCTTTTTTATCTGGGTATCATCAAAGGAAAAGCGTAATTTAAACTGCTCACAGCACATTTACATTATGATTAACCCTCCATCATTGCTTCTCAAACTTTCTATCCTCCCCATTCAGCGACCTTAACTCCTTAAAAAACAGGCCAGCCTGATTTCATTCGCCTAATCCGGCGAATTTTGGTTCGCATTTTATCCCTCACTCATTTTTCCTTGTCATCCCAAGATATTAATAAACATGATGTTATTCGACTACCCGGTTTTTTGGCATTCGATTTGACCTTCTTCTTGCTGAATTACAATAAATCATTCAATACTCAATTAACTTCATTAAGGAGGTCAAGATGAAACCATTTTTCCACGATATACAGTTTTTATTTGCTGGCAAATTTAAGGCAGGCGCTTCCATGCCAGGAAACCCGGCAGGCATAAAAAAAAGGATGATTCTCCCCATCCTCTTATTCTTCTTTATTGGTTCCGCTTTATACGGGCAGGGCGGGGTAGTACACTCAAGGAGTTTTGTCCATGATGGAGTTTTGCGCCAATATCTGTTATATGTACCGGCTGCTTATAATACCCAGGAAGGGGATTGGCCATTGGTCATTAATTATCACGGATTCACCAGCAGCGCAGCATTACAAATGAGTGTTCACTCCAAAATGAATTTTGTAGCGGATACCGCACACTTTCTGGTTGCTTATCCGCAAGGACTGGTAGTTGAAGACCTTGTATTTGGCGGCTCCGGAACGGGTTGGAATATTCCGGGATTATATAACGCCAGCCACGATGACGTCGCCTTCACCGATAGTTTGATTGACCACATCGATGCTGATTACAGAGTTAATTTGGAGCGGGTTCATGCCGCCGGCTGGTCGAATGGTTCCGAAATGGTCTTTTATCTGGCTTGCAAACTGCCTTATAGAATTGCTTCCGTGGCTGGCGTGTCAGGCCTTATGAGCTATAATCTATTAGACTCCTGTGACGTAGAAAGGCCATTTTCTACCCTGCTTATGCACGGCACCGCTGATCCGATTTATCCTTTTACCGGCGTACCCAATGTTATTCCCCCGGCTCCGGCAATTCCCTTGTTTTGGGCCTCCCATAACAATTGTTTAGATTCCATTGTTACCGAATTGCCCGATATTAACACCGCAGATAATTGTACGGTTACGCTGATTGAGTATGTTGATTGTGACTCTGCTGAGGTTCTTTTTTACCGGATAAACAACGGGGGGCATGCCTGGCCCGGAGGACCCTATATCCCGGGAATTTTAGGCAACACCAACTATGATATAAATGGAAGCTCGGAAATCTGGAATTTCTTCAAACGCAATCCCATGCCCAATATTGCGCCGCCCGGGGTGGTGTATGAACGGAGCTTCCTGCATGATGATTCTCTGCGCAGTTACCTGTTGTATGTTCCGAATGACTACACCGGGCAGGAAGATTGGCCGCTGGTGATACATTACCACGGATTCGGCATTGATGCAGCAACCCAAATGGATTATACCAATATGAATGCCGTTGCGGATACGGCCCATTTTCTGGTAGCCTATCCGCAAGGGCTGATCGTTGAGGATCTCGTGTTTGGCGGTTTCGGCCCGGGATGGAATATTCCGGGATCATATAATGCCAGCCATGATGACGTCGCTTTCACCGATAGTTTAATTGACCATATCGCGGCTGATTTCAATGTTGATTTCGCCCGAGTTCACGCCACCGGCTGGTCGAATGGTTCTGAGATGGTATTCCATGCAGCTTGTGGGTTGCCAGATAGAATCGCTTCAGTTGCCGGCGTTTCGGGTTTCTTGAATTATACCGGGTTAGGTTCATGCCAGGTAGGAAGGTCATTTTCCACATTGCTCATGTTTGGCACGGTTGACCCTTTCATTCCATTCAATACCGGAATACCCGGCTGGATTCCTCCACCGCCCACAACTCCCTCTTTTTGGGCATCGCATAATAATTGCTCGTCGGATTCAATCGTTACTGAGTTGCCGGATGTTGTGGCAAATGACAGTTGCACGGTGACTTTAATTGAGTATCAGAATTGTGATCCCGGCGCAGAGGTTTTGTTTTACCGAATCAACGACGGCGGCCACCCCTGGCCGGGTTCGGTTCCCCGCCCGGGTTGGGAATGGCTGGGCCATACCAACCAGGATATTAGCGCAAACTCGGAAATCTGGAATTTCTTCAAACGCAACCCGATGCCCGATACTACCATTACGAGTATTGCCGATAATGCAAATCAGCTTTCAAAAACATTCCGGTTATACCAAAATTATCCCAATCCGTTTAATCCAGTAACGACCATCAAGTATTCAGTGCCGACAGCTTCCCGGGTGGAGTTGAAAATTTATAATGCTTTAGGCCAACTGGTTACAAAACTGGTAGATGCGTATCAATCAACCGGCGAATACTCTGCGGTGTGGGACGGGAAG
>CAZFVV010000142.1:0-13161 GCA_964522165.1 uncultured Calditrichaceae bacterium | reverse complement strand
CTGCACCGTGACCCGGTAAAGATAGAACGCTCCCAACAGGCGCAAAAAGCTCAGGAGATTGGAGAGGGTAAAAACCTTGCCTTTTTCAAAGAGATTACGGGATAGGGTCGGGTAGCTCACGATGTTCACGCATGTTTTTAGGGAAAGAAATATCGCGGGGGAAAGCGTTTTTTGCAAGCAACTTTTTCATCGGCGCACGCCTTTGCCGGGGTGGGAAGAGGCGAGTTATGGCAAAATGACTTCTCCAACCACGGCGCGCCCGCCGGCGACGTTGGAGTTCCGCAACACCAGGGCATCTCGCAGGGTAACATGGTCGCCGATCCGGCAGCCGGTTTCGATGTAAACGTTCGGCCCGATGGCGCAGTTCGCCCCGATCACCGTTCCGGCTTCGATGAATACCGGGCTGTGCAGACGGGTACCCGCGCCGATATTTTCCGCCGGAATCCCTAAGTAATCGCCGTTGCGGGACAGGTAGTGGGCGTTGATTTCGATCAAATCCGCGGCGGTGGTCAGTTGCAGGCGCTTTTCTACCCTTATCCCGCGCACGTAAGCCCCGCCGTCGATGAGCATCTGGATGGCGTCCTGCAATTCGTACTCGCCCCGGGGGGAGGGTTTCACCTTCGGCAAATACTCCAACAGCAGCGGGGAAAAACAGTACAACGGCAGGCTGGCGATGTTGGAGGGCGCGGTTTCCGGGCCCGGTTTCTCCACAATGCCGGTCACCCGGTCGCCCTGGAGAACGACCGCGCTGGCGCGTTTGAGCTGTTCCGCTTTGATGGGCATCAGGGTGAGCAAACCGGCGGGAGAAGGCGGCTGCCTCCAGGTGTCCAGCATATTTGCCACGTACCCGGCGGAGATGAGATTGTCGCAAGCGGAGAGGAAAAAATCGCCCTGAATGAGAGGCGCGGCGCAGCCCAGGGCGTGGGCCATGCCGCGGCGTTCCGGCTGCTGCGCGAAGCGAATCGCGGCCTCTAATTTTGATTCGCGTTGAAAATAATTCACGATCTCGCGGTCTTCCGGGCTGACGATCAGGATGAAATCGTTGACGCCGTTCGCGGCGAGGTCTTCCATTACCCGCTCCACGATTGGCTTTCCCAACACCGGCATCATGGCTTTGGAGCGGGTGAGCGAGAGGGGTTGCAGGCGTTTGCCCTGCCCGGCGGCGAGAATGACGGCTTGCATAAAAGTTTACCTCGGTTGATAAGTTTCCCGTGAAAATTCCGGTTAAGCATTGTGCGAAACGGTTGGGGCAGCTTTGCGATTTGTGCGATGGCATCCCCACAATTCCCTTCCGACAGGCATAAGCCTGCCCCGGTTTACCGGGGAGATCTGCCCAACCTTATGGCCCCGATCGGTTGGGATCGTTCTTAAAACCTTAATTTATCCCTTCGCGGCAATCGCACGCTCTAAAATGCCACAAATATTTTAAAAAATTTTCCATTGACAAAATAATTTTTATCTTTTATTTTCGGATTAAATAGTCTGAAATATGAATTGATGATATGAAGCTGTTATCCAAAACATGTATGTATGGAATTAGAGCGGTTTTATATCTTACCTCATTAGAGCAGAAGGAATCGTACGTGCATATCCGTCAAATTTCCGAACACCTGCACCTCTCTTTCCACTTTTTGACCAAAATCTTACAAAATCTGGCCGCGCATAATATCATCAATTCTTACCGGGGGCCGAACGGGGGGGTATCGCTGGCAAGGCCGGCCAGAGAAATCAAACTCATGGAAGTAATCAATGCGATTGATGGAAAGGATTCCTTCCGGGGGTGTATTTTAGCCTTTCCCGGCTGTGGAGAGGAGGCGCCCTGCCCGCTTCATGCTCACTGGGGCGATACGCGCGACCGTATAAAATCAGCATTTGAGAATACGACCCTGGCGGAACTGGAAAAGCGAATTAGCGAAAGGGCCTGCGGCTGATTTAGCCGGATCGCAACAAGGGCAGAACGTTAATCTGCGAGGAAAATATTGTATCTAATTTTAAGACAACAGAGTCTTAAATCTTTTACCGGGTTGATAAACGCAAAAAACTCAAAGATTCGGAAGGTGCGCATAAGATGGAACGGAAGGCCATGAACGTTCGAATCATAATCTTGCTTTTTCTCGCCGGGTTATTTTACTGCGCGGCGGTTTTCGGGCAAAGCGAAGGGGAGAAGCTGTTCAATCAAGTCTGCGTCGCCTGCCATACTGTTGGCCAGGGCAGGTTGATCGGGCCGGACCTGGCCGGGGTGCAGCAGCGCCGTTCGGAGGAGTGGCTTCTTAAATTCATTCGCTCCTCGCAGACGGTGATTCAAAGCGGCGATCCGGTGGCAGCGGCGCTGTTCGAGGAGTACAATAAAATACCGATGCCGGACAACAACTACTCCGACGACCAGATCCGCGCCGTCATTTCCTACATCGCGGAGAACAGTCCCGGGGGACCCGGCGCTGCGGAAACCGGCGGGATCAGCCCGGCGCCCGGCCGGCCCTTAAGCGAGGCCGGCGAAGAAAATATTCAGGCCGGGAAAAACCTCTTTGAAGGCAGAACCCGCTTAGCCAACGGCGGGCCGACCTGCAACTCCTGCCATAACGTGAAGAACGATGCACTGCTGGGCGGCGGCGCACTGGCAAAAGACCTTACCGATGCTTACTCCCGCCTGGGCGAGGCCGGGGTAAAGGCCATCCTGGGAAACCCGCCTTTCCCGGCCATGAAGCAGGCTTACCAGAATCGCCTCTTAAGCGAAGCGGAAATATTCGACCTGACCGCCTTTTTACAGCACGCCGATCAGGTGAGCAATACCCAGCAGGCGAAGAATTACCGAACCCAACTGCTCTTTACCGGCCTGGGTGGGGCAGTGGTGCTGCTACTGGTTTTTGGAGGCGTATGGACGCGCAGCAAACGCGGCAGCGTAAACCGGAAAATTTATGAACGGCAGATTAAATCGATTTGAAAATTTCGACAGGATGAACGGGATTGACAGGATTTTTAAAGCTGATCCCGCAGATTGGGATAATCGGCAAGGACAGATTTATTCATCCTCTACGAGGATGAGGAGGTTACCCCCTCGTTCCGAAACTCCGTTTCGGAACGCAATGACAATGGAAACTCTGTTTCCAGACAGTGTTGTTGAGCCCAGAGCCGGAACGCGAAACTGGAGTTTCGCAATAATTGCGTTCCCAAAGAGACTTTGGGAACGAGTTTGAACCCTGTGCAAAAATCCTGTATATCCTGATAATCCTGTCAAAAAAACACTCACTAAAACCGGGCAAATAATATGAGCTGGATCGAAGACGTTTTATCGCCGCAGACCCGCCAGTGGGAAGAGTTTTACCGCAACCGCTTTCAGCATGACCGGGTGTACCGCAGCACCCACGGGGTCAACTGCACCGGGGGCTGCTCCTGGCAAATCCACGTGAAAGAGGGTATTGTGGTGTGGGAAACCCAGCAGGTGGATTATCCCCTGCTGGAAAGTACTCTGCCGCCGTACGAGCCGCGCGGCTGCCAGCGGGGGATTTCCTTCTCCTGGTATCTCTACAGCCCGCTGCGCATCAAGTATCCCCTGATCCGCGGGGCGCTGTTAGACGCCTACCGCGCCGAGAAGCAGAAAACCGGCGATCCCCTGCAAGCCTGGGAAAACCTGCAAAATGATCCCGAAAAGCGCCGCCAATACCAGCAGGCGCGCGGCAAGGGCGGTTTCCGCCGCGCAAGCTGGGATGAAGCGCTGGAGATCATGGCCGCGGCAAATATCTACACCGCCAAAAAACACGGTCCCGATCGCGTGATCGGGTTCTCTCCCATCCCGGCCATGTCCATGCTCAGCTACGCCGCCGGAAGCCGTTTCCTGCAACTGTTCGGCGGGGTGAACCTCAGTTTCTACGACTGGTACTGCGACTTGCCCAACGCCTCCCCGGAAATCTGGGGCGAGCAGACCGACGTGTGCGAAAGCGCCGACTGGTATAATTCCAAATTCATCGCCGTGATGGGCGCCAACCTGAACATGACCCGCACCCCGGACGCCCACTTTTTTGCCGAAGCGCGCCATAACGGCACCAAGGCGGTGGTGTTCGCGCCGGATTTCAGCCAGGTGGCCAAGTATTCCGACCAGTGGATTCCCCTGCACGCCGGCAGCGACGGCGCCTTCTGGATGGCGGTCACCCACGTGATTCTGAAAGAATTTCATCATCAAAAGAAAACCCCTTACTTCCTCGACTACGTGAAACGCTACACCGACAGCCCCTATCTGGTGGAATTGGAGCCGGCTTTCCCCCCTTCCCCTCTCCTCCCAGGAGAGGGGAAGGGGGGGCAGGGGGGTAGGGGTGAGGTTTACCGCCCCGGCCGTTTAGTGCGTGCCAACCGCATCGCCAAATACAAAGACGCCGCCAACGGCGAGTGGAAATTCCTGAACATCGACGCCGGAAGCGGCAAACCGGTGATGCCCAAGGGCAGCGTGGGGCATCGTTGGGACAAAGAGCAGGGCAACTGGAACATGAAGTTCGAAGACGGCGCCGATCACCAGACCTACCAGCCGGAGCTGAGCTTCCTGGATCAGCACGACGAGGTGTTCCAGGTGGAATTTACCGATTTCGCGCTGAATAGCAAGCGCCAGCGCGGGGTGCCGGTGCGCTACCTGGAAACGGTTGATGGTAAGAAGATTCCCGTGGCAACAGTGTACGACTTGGTGATGGGGCAATACGGCATCGACCGCGGGTTGCCCGGCGATTATCCCAAAGATTACAGCGACAAAGACGCCGCCTACACCCCCGCCTGGCAGGAGATTTTCACCGGGATGGACGCCGACACCGTCATCCAATTTGCCCGGGAGTGGGCTCATACCGCCGCGGCCACCGAAGGCAGGTGCATGATCATCATCGGGGCGGGCATCAACCACTGGTATCACAACAACCTGATCTACCGCGCCGGGATCATGGCGCTGATGCTCTGCGGCTGCGTGGGGCGCAACGGCGGCGGGCTGAATCATTACGTGGGGCAGGAAAAGTTAGCGCCGATGGACTCCTGGGGCACCATCGCCTTTGCCAAAGACTGGGTGGACGCCGCCCGCTTGCAGCAAGCCCCGATCTGGCACTACATCAACACCTGCCAGTACCGTTACGACGGCTATTTTCACAAATACAACATCACCCCGGAAAATGAGTGGACCCGCCGCCATCACGCCGACCTGATCTACAAGTCGGTGCGCATGGGGTGGATGCCCTTTTATCCCCAGTTCAACAAGAACACTTTGGAACTGTGCCGGGAAGCGATTGAAAACGGCGCGCAGGATGATGAGGCAATCAAACAATTCGTGCTGGAAAAGCTGAAATCAAAAGAAATCGAATACGCCGCCGGGAATCCGGATGCGCCGGAAAATTTTCCCCGGGTGTGGTACATCTGGCGCGGCAACGCCATTATGGGCAGCATGAAAGGGCACGAGTATTTGCTCAAACATTACTTAGGAACCCACTCCAACCTGATCGCTAAAGACATGGAGGACCAGAAGACCGAGGAAGTCAAATGGCACGATATCGCCCCGACGGGCAAGATGGACCTGGTGGTGGATTTGAACTTCCGCATGGATTCTTCCGCGCTCTATTCCGACATTGTGCTGTCGGCAGCCTCCTGGTACGAGAAAGCGGATTTGAACAGCACCGATCTGCACTCCTTCATCCATCCCCTCTCCGCGGCGATTGCCCCGGTGTGGGAGTCGAAGACCGACTGGGATATTTTCAAGGAGATCGCCCGCGTGACCGGCGAGCTGGCGAAAAAACATTTTGCCGAACCGCAGACCGACATTATCGCCGCGCCGCTCTCCCACGACAGCGCGGATGAAATCGCCCAGCCGGAAATTAAAGATTGGTATAAAGGCGAGTGCGAGGCGGTTCCCGGCAAAACCATGCACAAGTTAGCAGTGGTGAAGCGCGATTACACCCGGATCTACGAGCAGTTCATCACCTTAGGTGAGAAAGTGCGCAGCAAGGGCATGGGAGCGCACGGCAACCACTACCAATGCGAGGATGCTTACGATGAGATGCTCGCCTCCGCGCACTTCCCGAAAGAAAGTTTGAACGGAAAGGCGCTGCCCTCCCTGAAGGAGGATGTCTGGGCGGCCAACGCGGTGCTGCACCTCTCCACCCTCACCAACGGGGTGCTGAACGTGCGCGCGTACGAAAACGCGGAGAAGAAAACCGGCCTGGCGCTCACCGACCTCGCCGATGGCAGCAAAGATGTGCGCATGACCTACGCAGAGCTGCAGGCGCAGCCGCGGCGCTACAACACCTCCCCGCTCTGGTCGGGATTGATGAACAACGGCCGCGCCTACGCGCCTTTCACCTACAACGTGGAGCGGCTGGTGCCCTGGCGCACCCTCACCGGGCGGCAGCATTTTTACCTCGATCACGAGATGTACCTCGCCTTTGGGGAAAACCTGCCCACCTACAAGCCCTCACCCAAATGGGAAGCCTACGGCGACCTGCGGGAGACGCTGAAGAGCGGCGAGGCGAAGGTGCTCAACTGCCTCACCCCGCACGGTAAGTGGCACATCCACTCCACCTACATGGAGAACCTGCGCATGTTGACCCTCTCCCGCGGCTGCGAGCCTTGCTGGCTCAGCGAGCAGGACGCCAAAGACCTGGGCATTCAGGATAACGATTGGGTGGAAGTGTATAACGATCACGGGGTCTATTGCACCCGCGCGGTGGTCAGCGCGCGGATTCCGAAGGGCGTGTGCATTGTCTATCACGTGCCGGAGCGCACCGTCGGGATTCCCAAATCGCAGGTGCGGGGCAACCGCCGCGCTGGCGGGCACAACAGCTTCACCCGCATCCACCTGAAGCCCAACCTGTTAGCCGGCGGCTACGGGCAGTTCAGCTACCATTTCAACTACTGGGGCCCCACCGCGCCCAACCGGGATACGCATGTGGTGGTGAAGAAGATGACCCGGGTGGAGTTTTAGGAGTGTCAAACTTTAGTTTGACACTGCGAAGACGGGCCAAACTGAAGTTTGGCACTCCGAAGAAGATTCGGATGGTAAATAATCAATCATAAATCAATAAATGGGAATCGCCATGGACGTTCGAGCGCAAATTTCAATGGTGTTTCACTTAGACAAGTGCATTGGCTGCCACACCTGTTCCATTGCCTGCAAGAATATTTGGACCGACCGCAAGGGCGCGGAGTATATGTGGTGGAACAATGTGGAGACTAAGCCGGGAACCGGCTATCCCACCAAATGGGAAGACCAGGAAATTTACAAAGGCGGCTGGGAGAAAAAACCCGGCGGTAACGCCCGGCTGAAAGGGGCCGGCAAGCTGCGCGGCTTGCTGAACATCTTCCACAATCCCCACCTTCCGGTAATCGACGATTACTACGAGCCGTTTACCTACAAATATCTCGACCTGATCGAATCCCCGGCAGGGGATGACCAGCCCACCGCCCGCCCGGTTTCGCTGATCACCGGAAAGCCGATGGACATCAAAATGGGTCCCAACTGGGATGACGACCTTTCCGGCACCCCGGATTACGCCCGCCAGGATCCCAATTTGAAAGACCTCTCCCCGGCGGAACAGGAAGCGATGTTCCAGTTGGAGCGCATGGCTTTTTTTTATTTGCCGCGCATCTGCAACCACTGCCTCAATCCCGCCTGCGTGGCTTCCTGCCCCTCCGGCGCTATTTACAAACGCGGGGAAGACGGGGTGGTGCTGATCAACCAGAAGGTCTGCCGCGCCTGGCGCATGTGCGTCACCGCCTGCCCTTACAAAAAATCCTACTTCAACTGGGGCACCGGCAAATCCGAGAAGTGCATCCTCTGCTATCCCCGCCTGGAAGCGGGATACGCCCCGGCCTGTATGCACTCCTGCGTGGGGCGCATCCGGTACTTAGGGCTGATGCTCTACGACGCCGATTCGATTTCCGAGGTGGTCAATAATATAGAAAAGGATGTGGACCTGGTAAATCAGCAATTAGGGATGCTGCTGGATCCCTTCAGCGAGAGCGTGATCGCGGCGGCGAAAGCCAACGGCATTCCCGATTCCACCATCAAAGCGGCGCAGGATTCCCCGGTGTACAAATTCGTGAAAGAATGGGGATTGGCCCTGCCGCTGCACCCGGAATTCCGCACCCTGCCGATGCTCTTTTACGTGCCGCCCTTGCTGCCAGTGATGGCTTCTTTGAGCGCGGCGGATCACGGGGAACAGGCGCAGAAGATGGATCCTATCGCCAAATTCTGGAACGACGGCTGGCTTTACAATACCGGCACCGAAGAGTTGTGGGGCGCCATCGACCAGGCGCGCTTCCCGCTGAAATATATGGCCAACCTGTTCAGCGCCGGGGATGAAGAAAAGGTCAAGGCGATCCTTAAAAAACTGATGGCGGTACGTATTTACCGCCGCTGGAAAACCGTCGGCGACGTGAATGAAGAAAAAGCGAGCGCAGTGCTGAAGGACGCCGGCCTGACCGCCGATACCGCGGAAGGGATTTACTACCTCACCTCCCTGGCAAAGTTCGACGACCGCTTTGTGATTCCCCCCGCCCACCGCGAGCAGGCCATCGAAATGCTGGAATTTGCCGGGGATACCAAAGGCTCGGTGGGATTCGGGTTTAAGGAAAAGCCGGAACGGGGCTGGTAGGATTTGGGATTTCGGATTTGAAATCGGGAAGATTTCATCCCGGTTTGTATCCGGGAATGGATACGTTATTACGGGGACCATCTCGACTTACAAACAGGATTGCGGATTCGGAGTGAAACGCATTCACAATCGAGGAGAATATGAAGCTTTCTTTTGAACACTACAACCACCTTGCCGGATTATTCGCTTATCCCGGCCACGGGTTTGCGCAGGGGGTGAGCGAGGCGCAAGGATTGCTGGATCGGCAGTATCCCGATGCCGGGGCGGAACTGAAGCCGTTTACAGAATTCGTTTCCGGCGCTGCGCCCACGGAATTGGAGGAGGTATTCACCCGCTCCTTCGAGGTGCAGGCGATTACCACCCTGGATATCGGCTACGTGCTCTTTGGCGACGATTACAAGCGGGGGGCGCTGTTAGTGAATCTCAATCGCGAGCACCGCAGGGCGGGCGTCGATTGCGGAAACGAACTGGCCGATCACCTCCCCAACGCGCTGCGCCTGCTGGCCAGGATGAGCGACATCGAACTGCGGGCGGAATTGGTGCAAAAAATCGTCGCCCCGGCGCTGCGGAAAATTATCGGCGAATTTGAACCGGAAAAAATGGCGCAGAAAAACGCGGTGTATCAAAAGCACCACAAAACCCTGATTGAGCGCCCGGCGCACCACGGAACTGTTTATCAACATCCCCTCAAGGCGCTCTACCGGGTGCTGGAAAGAGATTTTAAGGTGCAGGAAATCTACGCGCCTCCGCAAAGTGCGGATTTCCTGAGATCTGTGGGCAGCGAGATGAAGATGGAATCAGATTAAATTTAAAGTTTTTACAGCGCTTGCAGATTTTGAAGCAGAGCTTCAAGAGCAATTGCGTAGCGAAGCAGGAGCTTCCCTACGAGTAAAATAATACCATAGGTTTTTCACGCAAAGATGCTAAGGTCATTACGATTTCCCTATAACGAGAATACAGGTTTGAAATTTAAATCCCTAACTCCTGGCACTCTTTGCGACTTTGCGACTTTGCGTGATGAGTTTTTCAGACTAAACCCAAAGGAACCGTCATGGCCATTTTAGATAATTTTTTATTGATCGGTTTACCCTACACGGCGCTGATTGTGTTTTTAGTGGGAACCATCTACCGCTACAAGGCGACCAAATTCAGCTACTCCTCCCTCTCCTCCCAATTTTTGGAAGGGCGGCAACTCTTTTGGGGAGCGATGGCCTTTCACTGGGGCATTCTCTTTCTCTTTTTCGGGCATCTGATCGCCTTTTTGATCCCCCGCCAGGTAATCGCCTTCAACAGCCACCCCCTGCGGCTGCTGATCCTGGAAGTGATCGCCTTTGCCTTTGGCCTGATCGTGCTGTTCGGGATCATCATCCTGCTGGTGCGGCGCATCAGCAATCCGCGGTTGAAACCGGTTACCTCGCGGATGGATATTGTCATTATCGCCCTGCTGATCGTAGAGGTGGTGCTGGGATTGCTGGTCGCCCTGAACGCCCGCTGGGGCTCCACCTGGTTTGCCGCAGTATTGACCCCCTACCTCCGTTCCATCTTCATCCTGCAGCCGGACATTGCTGCGGTCAGCGCCCTGCCCTGGCTGGTCAAGTGGCACATTGTCGGGGCGTATTTAATTTTCGGGCTGATCCCCTTCTCCCGCCTGGTGCACCTTCTGGTGGTGCCGCTGCACTATCTCTGGCGTCCCTACCAGCGGGTATTGTGGGCCTGGCCGCGCAAAAAGGTGCGCGATCCCAATACCGAATGGACATTCACAAAACCGGGAAATAATTAAACCGATGGAAACACGCGTAACCGCAACCTCGAAAAAAATTCTCTTTTTCAACACTTTTGCGTTTACGGTCTGCTTTGCCGCCTGGATGCTCAACGGAGTATTGGTAACTTTCCTGGTGGAAAACCAGGTATTCCGCTGGACCCCAGTGCAAATCGGCTGGCTGATGGGCATCCCGGTTTTGACCGGGGCGGTATTCCGGTTGCCGGCAGGTTTGCTGACCGACCGTTTCGGCGGAAAGCCGGTCTTCGGAGTCCTGCTGTTTCTCAGCGCCATCCCGATGTTCCTGCTCTCTTACGCCAACAGCTACCTGACCTTCGCCCTGTGCAGTTTCGGATTCGGTTTAACCGGGGCGAGTTTTGCAGTGGGTATCGCTTTCACTTCCGTCTGGTATCCGGCCAAATGGCAGGGCACGGCATTGGGGATTTTCGGCGCAGGAAACCTCGGCGCAGCCCTCACCACCCTTTTTGCCCCCACCTTATTGAAAGAGCTTACTCACGATGGCGCCAATATCGAAGCCTGGCGGCAGTTGCCGGCGATCTATGCGGCGGCGTTATTGGGTACCGGGGTTTTGTTTTTATTATTCACCAACAACAAAAAGCCCGCGGCCAACAACAAAACCCTGGGCGGCCTCCTCGCCCCGTTGAAAAAAATCCGGGTGTGGCGTTTCGGGCTGTACTATTTCCTGGTGTTCGGATGTTTTGTGGCTTTTTCCCAATGGTTGGTGCCCTATTATGTCAATGTGTATTACCTGCCGTTGATCACCGCCGGTTTGCTGGCCTCGGCCTTCAGCCTGCCGGCCGGCATCATTCGCGCTGCCGGAGGGTGGTTGTCCGACCGGCTGGGCGCCCGCAAGGTGATGTACTGGGTATTGGGCCTTTCCGTAACCATCAGCGCGCTGCTGATTGTGCCCAAAATGGAAATTTATTCCCCCGGAAAAGGGGTGATGGCCGGTCAGGAGGGAACGGTAACTTTTGTCTCCGATTCCTTGATTATGGTAGGCGATCTGCGCTACCCGCTTATTGTGAGAAGCAATCATTTGGAGGATGCGGATGAGAGAGTGTTGATTTTCCCGGCCCGGGAGACCTGGCAGCAGCCGGTGGTAAAACCCGGCGATGCGGTGAGGAAGAAGCAGCTTTTGGCGAAGGGATATACCCGGATTTATTTCCAGGCGACCATCTGGGTATTTGTCGGCCTGGTAATCCTGATCGGCAGCGTGTGGGGCGTGGGCAGCGCGGCGGTTTATAAATTTATCCCCCAATATTACCCGCAAGAAGTGGGGGTGGTCGGCGGCATGGTGGGGGTGCTGGGCGGGCTGGGCGGATTTTTCAGCCCGATCATCTTCGGCTATCTCTTAGAAGGCATCGGGGTGTGGACCAGTTCCTGGATGTTCATTCTGCTGCTGTCGGTGATCTGCCTGCTCTGGCTGCGCCGTTCCGAAAGCCAGCCGGAGAGAGCGGGCGCCCCGGCATCACAAGTGGAAAAAGAATCTCAATTACTCAAAAAATCAGAACCATCATACCAGAAAGGATAACTGTAATGGAGGCAAAATTCATTTCAAATAAATTTCAGGATAAAACCGTCGCCGAACTGGTAACCGAAGATTACCGCAAAGCGCAGGTATTTAAAAAATTCGGTATCGATTTTTGCTGCGGCGGAAAAAAGAGCGTGGCTGCAGCCTGCGAAGCCAACGGCGTGGATGTGGATGCCCTGGCGCAGGAATTAATCGCCGTGGAACAGCGGGAAACCCCCGCCAACGGACAAAAATTTCAGCAATGGGAAATTGATTTCCTGGCCGATTACATCATGAACGAGCACCATAAATACGTGAAGGAGAACATTCCCCTGCTGCTGGAATTCACCCAGAAAGTCGCCCGGGTGCACGGGGAGCGCCATCCGGAAACGGTGCGGGTGGCCGGGTTATTCCTGGACGTCTCCCGGGAACTGGACCAGCACCTGGCGAAAGAAGAACACGTTTTATTCCCTTATATTAGACGGTTGCAGGCCGCCGTTAAATCCGGCCGGCCATTTGCCCGCCCGCCCTTCCAGAGCGCGGAAAATCCCATCCGCATGATGGAAGAAGAACACGACCACGCCGGAAATCTGATGAAACAGATCCGCGAGTTCACCGGCGATTTTACCCCCCCGCCGGACGCCTGCAACACCTACCGAGTTTCTTACTTCAAACTGCAGGAATTCGAGGATAATCTGCACCGGCATATCCATTTGGAGAATAATATTCTCTTCCCCAAAACGCTGGAATTGGAACAGCAACTGATGCAAGAGGACAGCGGCAAAACCGTGGTTAGCAAGTAAAAATTCCCGGAGAAATAAGAATTTAACAACCTTTGAAAATCCATCGATTCGGATTTTCAAAGGAGCTTAATAAATCATCAATCATCAATAGACCTTATTCTCTAACAAGTTGTTAGGGCGCTATCTATTACCTATACTTGGGAAACCATTCTATTCTCAATTCTCTGGCGACATCCCAAATGGCATCACGGTATTTCTGCCATTCGGCCTCCCCTGCGTCGTCTCTTCGTCTTACACGCTCCATTTTTCTCTCGAATGCTTCATTGTCAAGGCGGGTTAGCGCCCTAACAATTGCTGCAACCGATTGCCTTGCTTCGGTAACAGCTTCAAGTTCGGCTTGTTTCTCAGGTTTCTTGCTCATGGTAATTCTCCGGGTTAAGTCGGCAACGGTTGAGCGCCACGTTAATAATCTCAGTATTACGTAAATTCTCTGAAAAAATCGAGGTTTGCATGTTA
>CAZFVV010000141.1:0-13204 GCA_964522165.1 uncultured Calditrichaceae bacterium | reverse complement strand
CCATCTTTAAAGAGGTATTTATATGGGTCTTCTCAAAAAAGCGGTTGGCCTGGCATGGTTAGCAATATTGCCATTCCTGCTCTTTGCCGGCATTGAAGATATTGAAATCGATCTGGAGATTATCAATCCCGGCGCCCAGGTGTTCGTGGTGGGCGATTTCCGCAGCAACCTCGCCACCACCAATTTTTTCATCTTGCACCTTGCCAATACCGGGGATACCCCGGTGCAAATGCGCCTGGAAGCGGAAATTAAATACAACGGGGTGCAAATCGCCCGGGGGAATTCAAACGCCATCAATTTCCCGGCGCAGACCACCCTGCCCCCCTACGGCAACCAACAACTGATGATGGGAGCGCTTTTGCCCTGGGGGGAAACCCTGACGCTGGATGAATTCGACGTGGATTTAGAGGCGGTGGAGAACCTGGAAAACCAGATCCTGGCCACCGGCCAACTGCCGGCCGGCACGTACGAGTTCCTGATGCGCGCGGTGGAAGAAGGCAGCGGAGCTATAAAACCGGATAACCAGCAAAACCACACCCTGATCATCACCAACCCCACCACCCTGGAACTGTTATTTCCGGGGCGCCCGGTTTCCGAAAACACCATTGAAGAGATCACCACCACTTTCCCGTACTTCCAGTGGCAAACCGATGCCAACCCGCAGGCCGTCGATTATAATGTCTTTGTATATGAAAAATTCCCCGAAGACGAAACCGTTCAAGACGTTCTGAGCCACCCGGCGGTTTTGCAGCTGGAGAATTTGCCCTTCAATTTCTTCCAGTATCCCCTTTCCAGCGACCCCGGGGCGCTTTCCGGCCAGGTGGTCGGCCCGATGCGGTTGTTAGAAGCCGGTAAAATCTATTACTGGCTGGTGCAATCCGTAATTCCCACCGGCACCGGCGATCTTACCATTACCAGCGAGGTATTTCGCTTTAAAATCTCCGATTTGGCCGAATCTGCGAATTATGCCGCCCAGATACTGGCGCTGTTGGAGCAAATCCTGGGTCCCAACTACTGGCCGGTGCTGCAGCAACTGCGCGATAACGGCTTTGAACCCAACGGGACCATCTTCTTGCAACAGAGCGAGATCGAGGTTTCCGATTTGCTCTTGATATTGGGCAAACTGAACCGCGGGGAAATGGAGGTGAACGATGTGGACGTCTATTAATCGCCAATTGGCAGGAAAGGAATATTCTATGCTCCAACGGGCCGGCAGATTCGCCCTCCTCGTATTAGTAGCCGCCTCTACCCTGGCGTTTGCCGCGGAAGAGATTGCGGTGGTGGTCAAATTAGAAGGAGAGGTGCGCTTCACTCCCCCCAATTCCACCCAGGGCAATAAAGTGCAAAAAGGGCAGGTGCTGAAACACGGCGATAAGCTGGAGACCGGCGCCGCCGCTTACTGCGCCATCAAATTTTTGGATGACAAGAGCCTGCTGCGCATCAAAGAAAATTCTTCCTGCGTTATCGAAGGAAAACGGAAAGAGAACGCTATCGAAAAAAGCATTTTTGTGGAAGCGGGCTCGTTCTTCCTGAACCTGTTCAAGCAAAAAGAGCCGTTTAAAGTGACCACCCCCACCTCGGTCGCTTCCGTCAAAGGAACCGCGTTCTGGGTGCTGCAATTCCGCCAGTCCGGGGAAACCCGCTACGTTATTACCGACGGGGCGCTGCAGGTGGACAACAACGCCGGAAAAGTACTGGGCAAAAAGGGGCAAACCGTTATCGCGCTCTCCCGTAACCGCCTGCCGGAAGTGCGCCTGACCCAGCCCGGCGACATTCCTTTCGACGAGGCGGACGCCTCCTCCCTGCGCACCCTGGACTTTGAGTTCAACAACAGCTCCGGGCAAACCAAAATTTTGCGGATTCAACTTAAAACTCGGGATTAACCGCAATGAGAATATACCGTTCCATCCTTTTCATCGTGCTGCTGATATTCCTGGGCGGCAGCCTGTCGGCCCGGGGGCGCGCCGGGATCAGTCTCGCTGCCACCCCCTACCTGGATGAAGACCTCATGCTCCACGTGGAGTTGGACGTGGAAAATTACCGCCGCCTGCCGGTGCGGGATATTCGCCTCTACTACCGGGAATACAGCGAATCGCGCTTTCGCTCTTCCGCCTTGAGGCAGGAGGGCCTGCGCTACTTAGCCAGCGTGAATCTCTCCGAATACGCCGGCGGCCTGGTGGAATATTTCATCGACGTGGAATATGCCGACGGTTCCCGGGAGCGCTACCCGGAGGAAGCGCCGGATAATGACCTGATGAAAGTCTCTTTGCAGCAGGATATCCAATCCGAAGACGGCATTATCATCATCAGCCCAGAACCGGGGGAAGACGTTTTCACGGATGAGTTCATCCTCACGGTGTCCTTTTTCCAGTACAGCTCCCAGGTGGACAAAGAGCGCACGGTGCTCTTTCTGGACAGTTGGGACGTTTCGCGCTACGTCAATATGTTCAACGACTTCCTCACCTTCGCGCCCCGCCGGGTTCCCCCCGGGGAGCATAAACTGCGCCTGGAGCTGTACGACCGCTCCGGCCAGTTGATCGCCCGGCGGAATTGGAGTTTCTTAGCTTACCAGCGCACCGTTCCCAGCGCCGGGAGCGGCGAATTCGAGATCTCCGGGAACGCCTTTGCGGAAGCCCGCAGCGAAGAATTGTTAGACGGCCTGCAATCCCGCCAGTATAATAAGGCCGGGCTGCTCCTGGAGGGGGAAACCCGGAATTTTAGCATCGGCGGCCGCCTGTTCTTTTCCAACCAGGAAAAGAGCACCTTGCAGCCGGTCAACCGCTATTCCGGCTGGGCGCAGTACAATTTTTGGAATGATCGCTTTCTGCGCTTTACCGGGGGGGACGCCTATCCGCAACTCAATCCATTCCTGTTAGAAAACATATTCCTGCGCGGGTTTCACGGGCAGGCATATTTTAAATTCATCAATTTCGATTATACCCGGGGAATCACCCTGCGCGACATCGAAGGAAGGGCGGTGCTCGATACCGCCGGCGCGGTCATCGATACCGCGGCGGGAACCTTCAAGCGCGAGGTCTGGGCGGCGCGGGTCAGCTTCGGCGACCGGCAGGATTTCCAGTGGGGATTTACCGTGGTCAAGGGCAAGGACGAGGTCAATTCCATCAGCTACGGCCAGAACCCGGAAGAGTCCGCCGGGGTGGGATCGGACCTCTATATCGCCACCCGCAACAACAGTTTTGTTTTAGAAGGCAGCATTAACGCCAGCTCTTATAATCCCAATATCCTGGACGGGGAGAACGTGAGCTTAGACTCCCTTCAGGAGTGGGGCGTGGACATTTCCCGGGAACAGTATGACCTGGTTACCGGCATCATCACCGTGAACCAGTACCTCATCGTCAAGCCCGCTTTTGCCTACCACGCTCAACTGCGCCTGAATTTTTTCAACAACCGCTTTTCAGTTCTCTATAAATCCGTGGAAGATGCCTTCCACAGCCTGGGGCAGCCGTTTTTGCTGCGGGACAACAAGGGATTCGCCATCACCGATGATATTCGCCTCTTTCAGAACCAGTTTTTCCTGAATTTGCGCTACCAGCAGTTCGAAAATAATCTCAACGATGTAAAACCGGCTACCACCACCAATCGCACCCTGGCGTTCAATATTTCCTATTTTCCGCTGCGCAACCTGCCCTCGCTTACCCTGGGGTACAGCAACTACCGGCGCAGCAACGGTATTACTTCAACCTCAACCGTCGCGGCGTTCCCGGAGGACAACCAGACCAATACCATTACGTTCTCCACCAGTTACAACTTCCTGGTATCCAACCTGCGCAACCGCGCCACCCTGAACGTGATGAATTACAATCGCACCGACGAAACCTCCCTCGGTTTCGAGAATCTCTCCAACACCGTGGCCCTGATCCTGAACACCCGCTATAATTTCCCTTTGCGAACCAATCTGGAATTCTCTTTCCAGCAGACCGAGAATACTTCCGCGAACCAGGGCGGCAGCGATTTGGCCTTCAACTCCTTCGGCTTAGGAGCGGAATACGAGTTCGGCAAGCTCTTCAGCCAGTCCGATAATTTGATGCTCTCCGCCACCGGGCGCTACGGCGCGGTCTCTTCCAGCGTCACCCTCAACACGACCAGCGACACCGACTATAATCGTTCTTTCTTGAACGGCCGCCTGATTTATAGCTATTTTCCCTACGGGCGGATTTCCCTGAACGCCGACCTGGTCAATTACAGCGGCGACCGCGAGTATAAGGACTACATTCTCACTGCCCGGTACGACGTAACCTTTTAAGCAACCGGAACCGGATGGAGTGTTGGATTGATGAATGGTTAAATGGTTGGTTAGCGGTTAACCATTTAGCCACCTGTCTTATCACGTGGTTTTTGACAATTGCCGGGATGAATGGGAAGCAGAGCTTCCCGCCCCCTAGTGTCACGATGCAGAGCATTGTACCGGGCAACTCGTTGCGATCCCGGATAAGCCGGGATCGCAACGCAATTGGGGATGCTCTGCTTCCTGGCGAAGGAGTTGTCAAAGACTACGTGATAGTGCACCATTTAACCATCTAACACTCCGGTAATTCACGCTTCATAAACCGTTCGCTTGCCGCTCATGAACTGGCAAAAACTGTTCTCCGCCACCCTGCTCTTCTGTTTCGCGCTTTTGCTCTCCCTGTTTCTCCGTTATCAAATACCTGCCTTTGAAAAATTGGAGTTGGATACCATCGATTGGCGCTTTGCCTGGCGGGGCGTGGAACCGGTGGAGGATTCCCCGATCGTGCTGGTGGTGATCGATGATTACTCTTTCGAGGCCCTCCCGGAGCGCTGGCCTTATCCCCGCTCCTATTACGCCCACCTGATCGAAAATCTCACCCGCGCAGGCGCCGCGGTGATCGGCCTGGACCTCATCTTCGACGTGGCGGATCGCTACGGGCCGGAAAAAGACGCCGCGCTGGCCGCGGCCATCCGGGAATCCGGCCGGGTGGTGCTGGCCCGGAAATTAGAGATCGACAGCCGCCTGCAAAGCTACCGCTTTTTGGTGGAGCCGATCCCGCTCCTGAAAGAAGCGGCGGGAAACCGCCTGGGGCTGGTTTCCATCGAATCGGACCGCGACGGTATTTACCGCCGTTACCCGGTGTACCAGCCCCATAACCGGGAAAAGCTGTTTTCTTTCGTAATCGAATTGATCAACCGCTACCACGGGGAGGGGGAGCGCCTCGATACGCTATTCAGCGACGGACATCTGAAGTTAGGAGAGTTAGAAGTTCCTTTTTATGACGCCGCCAACCTGCTGATCAACTTCGCCGGGCCGGCCGGCACTTTTCCGCAGTATTCTCTCGCTTCGGTAATCGACGATGAACGCATCGACCTGGGCGAGAAACACGATCTGAACTATTTCAGCGAGAACCTCCTGCCCGACGGGGTTTTCAAGGGTAAAATCGTGCTGGTCGGCTCTACCGTGGCGGAATTGCACGATAATTTCCCCACTCCCTTTTTGGAATATCGCGGGGTGCCCAAAGAGATGCCCGGGGTGGAAATTTTAGCCAACGCCGCCCGCACCATTTATACTCAATCGTTTTTCCGCAAACCTTCCTTCGCCCTCACCCTGGCGGTAACCGCGGCGCTGATGCTGCTGATTTTCATACTTTGTTTTATCACCCCAACTTTCCTTTCCAGCGCCGTCACCCTGGGGCTGGCAGTGCTCATCACCCTGGCGCAGTTCCTGCTCTTTTCGCGCTTGCGGGTGGTGGGGGAGCTTTTTTTCCCGGTCATGGGGGTGTTCCTGGCCTTTGTGTCGGCCAATTTGTACCAGTTCGTGCTCACCAAGCGGGAGAAGCGCAAAATCAAGGGCGCGTTTGCGCAATATCTTCCCATGAAAGTCATCGACGAATTGCTGAAGAACCCGGAAAAGCTGCAACTGGGCGGCGAGGAGCGCTACATGACCGTGCTCTTCTCCGACCTGGCGAACTTCACCTCCATTGCCGAGTCCATGGCCCCCAGGGACCTGGTGAAGCTGATCAATGAATATTTGAGCGAGATGACCGACATCATCCAGTACTACGACGGGATCATCGACAAGTACGAGGGGGACGCCATCATGGCGGAATTCGGGGCCCCGGTGCACTACCCGGACCACGCCTTGAAGGCTTGCTACGCGGCCCTGGACATGCAGCGCCGCCTGAAAGCGCTCTCGCGGGAGTGGCGCCGCCAGGGCCGCCCGGTGCTCACCTGCCGCACCGGCGTCAACAGCGGGAATATGATCGTGGGAAACATGGGCTCCGCGAAGGTGTTCGATTACACCGTCATCGGCGATGAAGTGAACCTGGCGGCGCGGTTAGAAGGGGCAAATAAAACCTTCGGCACCGCCAACATGATCAGCGAATCCACCTATAACGACGTGAAAGAGGCTATGATTACCCGCCCCATCGACCTGATCGTGGTGAAAGGGCGGCAAAAACCGGTGCAGGTGTTCGAGCTGCTGGCCCGCAAAGACGAAGATATCGACGATCTGGTGAAAAAACTGCTGCCCATTTATCGCGACGGGGTGCACTACTATCACCACCGGAAATGGGAACTGGCCGCGGAGAGCTTCCGCCTCTGCTTGCAGATGGTGCCGGATGACGGCCCCTCCCGGCTGTACTTAAAGCGGGTGCTGGAATACGCCAAAAATCCCCCCCCGGAAGATTGGGACGGGGTGTATGCCTTGAAGTCGAAATAAGCGGCTACATGAGCTTTTATAGATAATTGGCAATTGCCAATTAATACGGCTTCGAGAGGCTAAAAAACTCTCCTCCGGTTCCGTTTTACTACCGCGCCAGCGCCAATTTCCGGCTGACCTGCACCCCGTTGCTGCGCAGCACCGCGAAATAGATTCCGCTCGCAACTTCTCTGCCGCTCTCATCCCGCCCGTCCCACTGGATTTTGTACTCTCCCGGCGGCAATTTCTCCCGCATCAGGGTGGTTACTTTTCGCCCGGAAACATCAAAAATTCCCAGATCTATAAATCCCAAATTCGCAATCCGAAATCCCAAATCGGTAGAGGGGTTGAACGGGTTGGGATAATTCTGAAACAGCTCCATTCCCCCCGGCAGGTTCGTTTCCCCTGCCGCTGAAATCCCCACCGTTACCGGGCCGATGGCAAACCCCGCGCCGGTAACGCTGGCGCTGTTGGCCGGCGTAAATACGCCATAGCGAATCCGGCAGGGTTGCTGGGAAGCGTAGTTTTGCGGCACGATCCACTGAAAATGCCCGTTATTGGGCAAGGAATCGGCGATCAAAAACCAGGGGCCTTGCAAATCGTGCAGCGAGATTTCTAATTTAACCCGGGCAATTTCCCCCGCGGGAACTTCGCTGATCCAGCGGAGGGTCTGCACCGAGCCGATGTGCCAGAAACGGTTCGCGACCGGCGCCAGGGGAAGGATGCGCAGGGTGTCCGCGGGGGACGCTTCTTTATAAAAGCGCAGGTGGTTCTGGTAGTTCAGCCAGTTGCCCTCCTCATCCACCAGGGCGATATCCGGGTAACCGTTGTGGTCTGCGTCTCCCTCGATGCGGAAGGCCTTGAAATCGCCCGAAGTCGCGGGTATGGTAAAATTGGCCATCTGCGCCCAGTTGCCGGCGCCGTCGCCTTTCCAGATGCGCACCACGCCGCTGCCGAACGCGGCCAGGTCCGCCAAGCCGTCCATGTCCATATCGTAAATCTGGCTGGCCTCGAAGCCGCCGGAGGCCGGCAGCCCGGTGGAAATTTTTACCCAGTTGTTGCCGGGCTGCCACTTCCAGACTTCCACCCCGCCGCTGCCGTTGCAAAAGGAGAGTTCATCGCGGCCGTCGTTATCCAGGTCGCCCAGGTCCGGCCCCCGGCGTCCTATATTTCCCCCCGGGGGCAGATTGCCGTCCGCCAGGGTGAAACTGCCGCCGCCGTCATTGATATACACGGTTCCGAACTGGTGCGCCGCGGCAAAATCCGGGCAGCCGTCGTTGTTCACCTCGCCGAAGACGATATCATCCGTGGAGTTTCCCCCAATGAACCCGAAAGTCTGCACCCAGGAACCGTCGCCCTGGTTGGCGTACACGTGCACCCCGGAGCTGGCCCCGAAGGAGTTCGCGGCGATGTCCAGGTCCCCGTCGTTGTCGATGTCCGCAAAATCGGTTCCGAACATGCCCCA
Source organism: uncultured Calditrichaceae bacterium (assembly GCA_964522165.1). GTDB lineage: Bacteria > Calditrichota > Calditrichia > RBG-13-44-9 > J075 > JABWBP01. The sequence goes on along the minus strand of CAZFVV010000141.1, from coordinate 5,069 downwards.
GCTCTCCCCGTTGGTCGCCAGGCCGTCATCCCAGGGGATCCAGAACGTGCCGGTTCCGTCGCCTAACGCCACTTCGATCAACTGGTCGCCTAAATCGGTGGCGGAATAGTCGTGGTGCATTCCGTAGCCCACGTCCAAAAAGCCGTCGTTGTTCACGTCGCCCACGGCAATGCCGCCGTAACCGAAATTGCCGTACTGGAACACCGACCAGCTCCCCTGGCCGTCGCCGAACCAGACCATCACCCCGTGCTCCTGGGTGTTGATGAACGGGGAGCCGTGGTCGCCGATGGAAAGAATATCCAAATGCCCGTCGCCGTTCACGTCCGCCAGCTCCAGCTCCGTGCGCCCGCCTTCCAGAGCGGGGGTTCCCAGTCCCTGGGAGGATTCCAGGTAATTCAGAACAGTTTGCGCGTGCAGCAAAGTTGAACAGAATAACAGGAAAGCGAAAAAGGTTGCCGGGTTATTTTTCATAAGCGTCTCCTCGATGATGGTAGATGGTACGGAAACCGGAAAAATTACGCAACGGCAATTTGATAAAATGGTCCTGCGCCCGTCCGGCGTAGCTCCCGCAAAAAATCTCCCCTCTTGACAATCTCCCGGAGCCTCCCCTAACTTTATCCATCCTGAACCCAATCGGACGATATGACGGTTTTAGCGCTTTACTACCGTTAAGTTCAATCGAATGAATACAGTTGAACTCATGCTCCCCCAATTAATGACTAACCAAAAATATTTGAAATTTATAGAACACGGATAACACAGATGACACGGATTCACACGGGTATGTTTTAATGACGGTTGATCGGTGAAAATCTGTGTCATCCGCGTCATCCGTGTGCTATAAAAAGTTAGGGACAAACTCTCGGATTTCGCGATGAAGAATCTAACAAAATCAATAGGAGTGCAATATGCATATAAACAATAATAAACTCTCGCTATCTCTTTTGATTTTTTTTATGGCATTTCTCGTTATGAAGATTAGTTTTGCTCAAGAAAAAGGCGGCAAAATGAATGTGGCGATCTTTGTTTACGACGGCGTTGAAATTCTGGATTTCGCCGGGCCTGGAGAGGTCTTTGCTTCGGCTGCTAACGATACTGGCTATGCTTTCAACGTTTATACCGTGGCAGTCGATACGGTTCCTATTCTCAGTCAACGCTTCCTTACCGTCGTACCTCAGTACACAATTTACAATTGTCCAAAGCCTGATATAATTGTACTTCCCGGCGGTAGTACGGGTAAATCTGCCGGCGATCAGAACGTTTTGAACTGGGTAACCAAAAATGTATCGAACACCGAAATAATCATGTCTGTTTGTACGGGAGCTATAATTCTGTCAAGAGCAGGTTTGCTGGATGGAAAACATGCCACTACCTGGCACGGGAGAATCAAACATCTCCGTGAAATCACACCCAAGGCTACAATTCATGAGAACACCAGGTTTGTTGATGATGGTCAAATTATCACAACCGCCGGCGTCTCTGCTGGTATAGACGGTGCGCTTCATGTTATCGCCAGACTTCTCGGAGAAAAAGAGGCCGCAAGGGTTGCCCGTTATATGGAATATGATAAGTGGGAACCCAACCAAGGCCTTGTGGTGAAAGACTGAAATAATTTGGGAAGTTATTTCAATGTTTTAACTACTACATCGCGGCAGAGTTAGTCCGCCGCCAGGCTTACTGGTTGCGAAGTTCAACTTCGCAACCCAATTGCGTGCCGAAGTTGAACTTCGGCACGAGGATCGAAAGACTGAAATAATTTTGGAAGTTTTAACTACAGTATTAAATCATCCAGAAACTCCGAAGCCGGAGCGACGCTGGTTACCAACAGATGATCCCGCGCGCGGGTGCAGGCGACATAGAGCAGGTGGCGTTCCGTATTATAAACTTCTTCCAGGTCCGCGTCATCGGCGACGGTTTCGATGCGTTCCTGCAGGGGGATAATCTCATCATCGCAGGCCATCACCACAACGGCGCGAAACTCCAAACCTTTGGCAAGGTGCATGGTGCTGATAGAAACATGCCCGCTGCTCGCCTCGATGTGTTCATCGAGTATTTTATATGGTAAGCCGCTATTTTTGACTGCTGCAGAAGCTCTGTTCAACTCAGCCTCAGAGCGAACGAATACTCCGATTTCGTGAGGTTGGATACCCTCGCTCATTCGCTCCGAAATCCAATTACTAACCGATTCGATCTCCGTTTCAGGAGTATCAAAGACCATTATCGCCGGTTCCGGGCCGTTGAACACCGAAACCGTGCCGCGGCGTTCTTCGGTATTGCCGTCCACGTCGGATAATTCCAGCCCCAAAAGGCGGTCAGCCTGGGTTCGGATTTGATGCGAAGTGCGGTAGTTGATCTTCAGGGTTTGACAGCGCCCTACAATATCCACGCCTAACGATTTCCAGGAAAAAGGCTGCTGAAAAATCCGCTGGCCAAGGTCCCCGGCAAAGAACAGGGCGTTGGAACGGTCCCCGCCCAATGCGGCTAAAAACCTTAGCTGCGCCACACTGATATCCTGCGCTTCATCCACCACCACAAAATCAAAAGGCGAATTTTTGCTTCCGGCAAATTTGAGGGCAAGGCGGTGGAACATTCCCGCAAAGGTCAGCAGATTTTTTTCTTCAAGCCCGGCGATTACCTGCTCAAAGATACTCCAGAGAACTTTGCGCCGATTTTCCGGCAAGCGGGTCTTCCGGCCCAACCGCTTCACATCACGGTATGCCTCCCAACTTTTTAACTGCCAGGCGTCAATTACCTGATCCCATTCCGTTATCAGAAAGTGCATGGAAAAATTGTGCTCAGCTACTTTTGATGCAGCTTCTTCAATAAACTGACGAATGCGTTCGGGAGAGGCCATTTGGGGAGGCTCAAAATGGAATTGGTATAAGCGCAAACCGATCGCGTTAACGGAATACACTTCTATCCGCTCGGCGAGACGGGGTTCATGGCTGATCAGAACCCTCAATTTGGTTTTTAAGGCATTGGAGAGGGTATCCGAAAAAGTAGTCAGCAATACCCGGGCGTTGAAATGAGAGCGGGCAAGATGAACGGCGCGGTGCAAGGCGACAATGGTTTTCCCGGTACCGGCGGAGCCTGACACCCGCGCCGGTCCATTAAAATCTTGTTCCACCAAATGCCGCTGGGCAGGATGCAGAAAAACCGACCATTTTTCCCAGGGATAATCGAGCGCGCGCTGCAGTTCTTCAACGTTATGCATTACCCGGAAGCGCCGCTGCGCCTCGGGATGGTCAAAGGGATTAATTTCCGCGGCACCAGGCAGGGCGGGCTGCGGCGTTTCCCCGACGGCTAAATTCAACAATGCTTCCGACGCCTCGCCGGGAAGATGCTCGGCCAGTTCTAACAGGCTGTCTTCGCTGGCCTGGCGCACATCTTTTAACCATTCCGGCGGCACCCCGTAACGCAGCAGTTCTTCATCGGCCAATCCGCTAAACAGGGCCGGTTTCGGTTGCTCCTGCTCGATATATTTGGGCACCAATACTTCCTGCACGGTTTCGCGGATTACCACCAACTGGGCGGCGCCGGTTTTGGGATGGGTTTCCAGTTTACGGCGTTCCGCCCACCGGTAGGCGTTGTCGTGGTGATCCACATAACACAGCAGCAGGCTGTCTTTGGTTTTGTGCACGATCAGCCGGATATCGCGGCTTACCCGCACCGACCAGAAATTGGGGTCTTTGGCTTTGTCGAGCTTGTGGAACTGCATGCCCGGATTGGCGGGATTGAGCTGCAAGTCGAAGGCGGTGGTTTTAACGGCCTTTTGTTCCTCGTTGTTAAGCCTTGCCAGGCTGGCAGTAAATGTATCGGCAATACGAAATTCCATCAACTCACCCTGAACACCTTCATCACCTCGTCCCCCAAATGATTGATCACCTTCACCGCAATCCGCCCGGATAAGGGTTTGTCAAAGGGGCGGGAGGTGTCGCTGTAGAGGCTGTCCCAGGCCTCCTCGTTGATCTCTGCTTTGAGGGTGGTTTTCAGCGATTTGTAGGGATCAGCCGCGCCGAGGAAATAGGCGTGGCGCACAAAGAAACTCTCCTCGTTATAGTCGGTGTCGATAAACCAGCAGGCAATGCCCTCGGCCCCGTCGCTGCGCACTTCCCCGGTCTGGGGATGAAAGACGTCCACCCCGTTCACTTTGACGCGAATTTGCCCGTTTTCTACAGGCAAAATATCAATATCCGGTTCGCCAAAGATGACAAACAGGTTGCCCTTGCCGGTGCTTTTGAGATCATCGGCCATGTGCAGGTCGGCGTTCATGCGCGCCTTGAGCACCGGGATGCGCCCTAACTTTTCAAATTCCGACGAGTGGGCGTCATAGTTAAAGGCGCAGGCAATCAGGGTATCAAAACCGGCGTCGGCGGCTTCTCTTGCGGCAGCGACCAGGTCCGGGCGGGAAACCGTACCGAATTCCGGACCAATAAACACCCCCGCCCGCTTTTCCCTTCCCGGATCTTCACCATTTGTCAGATAACGCCCCTCCGCGCAGACGTAATGACCCGGCCAGGGAGTCAGGGAAGTAAAGTTGATTTTATCCTCCTTATGGGCCTGCTGCACCCCGGCAATTTTCAGATTTTCTAAAATGATCTGCGCAAAATCCCTTTCCTCTCCGTAGGCGGCCTTTTTTTCTGCCGCCCGGTCGAGGATTTCCTCGTTCTCATCAACCGCCAGAATGCGGTGCGGCGAGAGGCTTTCCACCGTAAAAGGCCCGGCCACCCGCACTTTTTTATTGTCGATATAAGGTTTGTCATAGAGGTATTCGTAATCCGCTTTGGCGGCAATGGAGGCGTCGATCTCTTTTTGCCGGGCGATGCGCTGCTCCCACCATTCCGCGTGTAAACGCTTTGCGCCCTCCGGCCACTTTTCAGAGGCTTCCCGGGGAATTTCCCATTCTTCCCGGCTTTTGCCGAGGGCCTGGTTCAGTTTCTCCCGCAGCGGCTCCAGCATTTCCTGGAATTTTTCCCAGATCACGTCAATCTCAGCATTATTGGCAATAGATTTAAGAGTAATATGCGGAACCCGCTCATAAACAAATCCCTGGCGGATATTGCCGTAAG
>CAZFVV010000140.1:0-13272 GCA_964522165.1 uncultured Calditrichaceae bacterium | reverse complement strand
GACCATTTTGCTGGGACTCACGGTGGGCACTTCCACGGACGCCCACCGCTTCCTCACCCCCGATTCCATCAAAATTTTTGCATTGGGAGCGGCTTCCTTCGGGGTGGCGACCGCCAGCGGGGTGCTCTTCGCCAAATTTATGAATTTGTTCCTGAAAGAGAAGATCAACCCGATCATCGGGGCGGCGGGGGTGTCCGCGGTGCCGGACTCCGCCCGGGTGTGCCAGGTCCTGGGAGCGAAGGAGGACCCGCAGAATTTCCTGATTATGCACGCCATGGCCCCCAACGTGGCCGGGGTAATCGGCTCCGCGGTGGTGGCGGGGGTTCTGCTGGCGACGTTGGGGGGGTGAAATGGTGCTCGGGTGTTATGGTGTTATAGTATTTTGGTTTTTGGTTCTTATCTACCCGGAGAAAATTATTTTCATTTCCGTTGAAAAATATCTATCTTGCCAACGGGTATCATCAAAAAGAATTCGGGAGAAGACATGAGCGACCAGGAATTGAAAATGCTCATCAAAGAGAGCGTCCGGGAAGTTTTGGAAGAAGAGCGGGTTGCACAGCAAGAAATCGAACGGCTCATCAAGGGAGTCGCCCGGTCTTCCGGTAAATCAAAAAAAATATTTCCCGGTGAGATCATCAAAATACATGTTTTGCCTGCCAAAAAACTCACCCAACCCTTAGAGGCCGTTCTGGAAACCGATGATGGCGGCTACATCGTCCGAACTGTGGATTTACCGTTGTACGCCTATGGCGATGATCCCATCGAGGCCATCCAGAATCTGAAATACGAAATCGAATCCCTGTATGCCGATCTTATGGAAGATGATAATTTTTCCGAGGAATGGCTCAATTGTAAGCACTTTTTGAGAAAAATCATTTCCGAAGAATGAATGAAAGTTGATTTAGGAGCGTAAGGTAAGTATGCGCTTAAACGTGGTCGGAGACAAAGCCCTCGAACCCTCGTTCCCCCGCGTAAGCGGTGGCTTCACCAAAAGTCTCTTTGGGAACGCAATGGCGCGCGAAACTCCTGTTTCGCATGCAAATTCTGCGCTTTTTTTGTGGCTGGAAACAGAGTTTCCAATACTATTGCGTTCCAAAACAGGAGTTTTGGAACGAGTTGGTTGCTGAATTATGCGTTTTTATACCGACCACGATTAAGCGCACACTTACCGAGAGTAATAGACGGAAAACTATTTTGGAAAAACTAAAAAGGAGAAGAAATGACAAAATGGGAACTTGCTACATACTCTGTAAAAATACTTACTGGAGAACGCTCTGACCCATCATATGTCTGGACAAAAAAAGATGAGGAAACCGACAAAAGCGCGTGGGATAATTTAACCAAAATGGCAGCAGAAGGCTGGGAATTGGTTAGTGTTACACCCATTTCTTCGCTTACGATTTTTGCGTATGAATATCGAGATGTTGTTACTCCGACATATTATTTATTGTATACTTTTAAACGGCCCAAACCATAATTTAGATAATGGCAGATTATTAAGTGGGGCAAGCCGCTTACTGCTCCCTTTCGAACTCGCCCATTAACGAATACACGACCCTTGAACACCTTTTAATTCGCTTCCCGGATCGCCTCCACGGTTCCGGGGTCTTCTAAGCTGCTGAGGTCGCCGGGGTCTAAGCCCAGATAAGCGGCGCGGATCACCCGGCGCATCACTTTGGCGTTGCGGGTTTTGGGCAGGGCGGCGGCGAAGCGGATTTCCCGGGGCTTGAGAGGCTTGCCCAATTCGGCGATGATGCGCTCCAGCAATTCCGCGCGCAGTTTTTCATCACCTTGCACGCCGGTTTTGAGCACGCAGAATACCACCACCTCGTTGTCTTTCAGGGGATCGGGCACCGCAATGGCGGCGGATTCGGCCACCGCCTCGTGGGCGTTGACGATGGCTTCCACCTCCGCGGGACCTAAGCGCTTCCCGGCGATCTTGATGGTGTCGTCGCTGCGGCCCAAGATATACCAGAGGCCGTCGCTGTCGATGGCCGCGAAATCCCCGTGCACCCAAATATTCTCCAAACGGTTCCAATAGCTGTCCAGGTAGCGCTGGCGGTCGCGCCAGAATCCCCGGGTCATGCCGATCCAGGGCTGGCGCACGATCAATTCCCCCACCTCGCCGCGCGCCGGCTTCCCCTCTTCGTTGACCACGTCCGCATCCATGCCCACCACCGCGCCGGAGAAGGCGCAGGGCTTGAGGGGCTTGAAGAAGTTGCCGCAGACGATCCCCCCGCTGATCTCGGTGCCCCCGGAGTAGTTGAGGATCGGTTTTTCGCCGTTCAGGACGTTGCGGAACAACCACAGCCAGGAATCGGGGTCCCAGGGGCTGCCGGTGGAGCCGGCGGCGCGCAGGCTGCCGAGGTCGTATTTCTCAAGCGGGGCGGTTCCGTGGGTTTTTAGCGAACGGATCAGGGTCGGGGAGACGCCCAAGTGGGTGACGCCGTGTTGCTCCACCATCTTCCAGAGGCGATCCGGGGCGGGGTAATCGGGCGCGCCGTCGTAAAATACCATGCTCGCGCCGATGAGCAGGGTACCGAAGACCTCCCAGGGGCCCATCATCCAGCCCATGTCGGTCATCCAGTACATGGTATCCTGCGGTTTCACATCCATGGGGTGGTACATATCCTGGGCGGATTTGACCGGGAACCCGCAGTGGGTGTGCACCGCGCCCTTGGGTTTGCCGGTGGTTCCGCTGGTGTATATCACCATCAAGACGTCTTCCGCAGCGGTGCGCGCGGTTTCCGCCTGCGGGGCTTGCTGCGGCACTAACTCTTCCCAGCGGTGGTCGCGCCCCGACTGCCAGGGCAGCGCTGCGGCGTCGATGCGGTTCACCACGATAACCTGCTGCACCTTGGGCGCGTCTTTCAGGGCTTCGTCGGCCACGGGTTTCATCAGCGCCGGTTTGCCGCGCCGGAACATTCCGTCGGCGGTGATGAGCGCCTTCGCGTCGGCGTCGGCTAAGCGAGTGGAGACGGCGGAGGGTCCGTAGCCGCTGAAGAGCGGTAAAATAATCCCCCCGATTTTGATGATCGCCAGGAAGGCGACGGCCAGTTCCGGGATCATGGGCATGAACAGCCCCACCGCGTCGCCCTTGCCCAGGCCGAGTTGGCGCAGGGCGTTGGTGCAGCGATTCACTTCCCGGCAGAGATCGCCGTAGGTGAGGATTCTCTGCTTTCCCTCCTCCCCTTCCCAGCGCAGCGCGACGCGGTTGCGCGCCGGGGTGGTTTGCCATTTATCCAGGCAGTTGTGGATGATGTTCATCTCCCCGCCCACGCACCATTTGGGAAATTGAATGCCCTCGCTGAGGTCCACGATGGCTTGATAGGGCCGGTAGAACCGGATATCCAGGTCTTTCATTACCGCGTCCCAGAACCAGGCGATATCCGCCACGGAGCGGCGGTAAAGCTCATCGTAACCGGCGATGGCGTGGGCGTCCATGAAACGCTGCAAGTTGCTCTCCGCGATCCACTGCGGGTTGGGCTGCCAGACGATCTGCTGGCCGAAGGGGAAGGTGTCGGCGTTGGGGGAGGATTTGGGCATGGGGGACGCTCCTTGTTGAAGAATCAGGTTTCCGGTTTCTGGTTGTTGGTTTTTAAAAGAGGGAAAATTTAGCGGGCGGGAGGGTGAATGTCAACCCCGGGTTGAGTATCTCAGCTTTTTCCTGAAAATCACATAACTCTCCACCGCCCCGGCGAAAATTCCCTTGCCTTACCTTCCCCCCAAACCGTATCTTTGCCAGCCCCTGATTAATCGCGACAAAAATTTGTTTTTATCATTCGAATACCAATGATGTCTCAAAACCATTCCACCTCCCCGGTTAAGGCTTTTGAATTGCAACCCCAAACTCGCAACTCAACACTCGTAACCCGCAGCTTGTTTCTCCCCCTTATTTTTCTGCTGCTCCGGGCAATTCCTGCCCCCGCGCATCCGCTGTACTCGGTGTTTTTCAATATGGAGGTGGAGCCGGACACCCTCAGGGCGGAATTCGAGATGATCGCGCCGGAGATCGGCAAAGAGTTGGGCATCGCTGCCGATCCCCATACCGGGCGGATCGAGAAGGCGCAACTGTTAGCGGAGCGGGAGCGGCTGTTCCGCTACATCCGGGAGCGATGCGAAGTACGGATCAACTATTTCACAGTGGATCTGCAACCGCAGGGAATTCGCTTTGCGAAAAACCAGTTGGGGGAGGAGCTGGTGCTCTTGAGTTTCCGCGCAGCCGGTGCCGGGAATCCCGAGGTGCTCTCTTTTACAGCGGATTTTACCAACCAGGTCTATCCTTTTTTCGAGTGTTTCGGGCGGGTGAATTACGGGGGACAATACTGGAACGTGGTGATCGAACAGGTGCACCAGACCCGCCAGATCGAATTCACGCCGGAGGGTCCCGGAACCTGGATGCAAATGCAGGCTTTCATTTTCTTAGGCATCCAGCACATTTTCATCGGGGCGGATCACATTTTGTTCCTGTTGGGATTGATCCTCATTGGGGGGCGCTTCCGCGACCTGGTCAAAATCGTCACCTCCTTTACCATCGCCCACAGCGTCACCCTCACCCTGGCGGCGTTGAACATCGTGAATTTGCCGCCGCGGTTGATCGAATCCGCCATCGCCCTGAGCATCGTTTACATCGCGACGGAGAATTTCTTCATCAAAAAAGTGGATTATCGCTGGATCGTTACCGGCATCTTCGGGCTGGCGCACGGTTTCGGCTTTGCCAACGTGCTCGGCAACTTAGGCCTGCCCGCCAAAGGGCTGGTGGTTTCATTGTTTTCCTTCAATGTCGGGGTGGAGATTGGGCAGGTGGTTATCGTGGCGCTGCTGCTGCCGCTGGTGTGGGCGATCCTGAAATCTCGCTTTAAAAAACAGATTACCTGGGCGACGTCGGGGATGATCCTGTTTTTCGGAATTACCTGGTTCCTGGAAAGGGCATTTGATCTTCCGGTAGGGTTGATCTGAGAAGATTTCAGGGGGGCTGAAAACTTCCGGTTGTATTTAGCGCCCCGTAGAACTATCTTCACCGCCTTTTCGTAGGTAGTCTCTTTAATTATTAACCGATGAGGATACAATGTTATCGCGATTTTACAGGTCCGGCGCACCGTTACGCTGCCTGATTCTTGGCATGATTTTTTTGGCAATGTTCGGGGCAATTCGATTCGCCGCCGGGCAAACCCGCCCGGCCAACCCGGACAGCGCCCTGCAAAGTATTTTGGAACAGTTAGAAGGGACCCCCCTGGCCCTGGACAACGCCGTGCAACAGGGGCTGAAAAGCGCCGCCCCGGTTCGGGAGGCGGAGGCAGCTTACTTAGCGGCCCGGGGGACGGTGCGCCGGGAAAAAGGCTTCTTCGACCCGGAACTGTTCCTCAGCTTCGATTATTTTGACGATGAGCTGCCCAGCGCCTCTTTTTTTGCCGGCGCCGCGGTTCTGGTAACCCAGGAATCCATCAGCCGGGCAGGTTTGCGCTGGAGCCTGCCCATCGGCACCGAAATGGAGGCGGCGGTGAACTCCACTCGCCTGAAAACCAACTCCCGTTTTGCTTTTTTGAATCCGCAATACAACGCTTTCGGCAGCTTAAGCCTGCGCCAGCCGCTGTTAAGGGGATTTGCCGCCTCCGCCCGGAAACAGTTGACCAGCGCGGAGCGGGAACTGGAAGCAGCCAAAGCCCACTATGACCAGGCCGTCTTGAGCATTCGCGCCGATGTGGAAAGCGATTATTGGGATCTGTACGCCGCGGAGCGCGATTACGCGGTGCAAAAGCTCACCCGCGACCGGGGAGCCGAGTTTCTCCGGGAAACCGAGTTGCGGGCAAAAACCGGCCTGATCGGCCCTAACCAGGTAGCCAACGCCCGCACCTTCCTGGCGGAGCAGGAATTGCTGCTGCTGAACCGCGAAGAAAGCCTCGACCGCCTCTCCGACCGGCTCGCCGCGTTGATCGGCATGCGCCCGGAAGCCGGAAAACCCCGCTTCATCGCCATCGACGATCCCCCGGCTGATTTTTCCCTGGAACCGGTGGAGATCCTGGTGCAATACGCCCTGGACAATAATTATGACTTGCTGGCAACAAAACAACAGATCGAAGCGGTGCGCACCCTGGCGAACGCCGCTCGCTGGGAGGCGCTGCCCAGTGTGGATTTGATCGGCTCCCTGGGTGGAAACGGGCTTTCCGGAACTGCCCAGGATGTCATATTCAACGAAGACACCCTGCGAACCGACGTCAGCGGGGGCATGGGAGAGGCCGTCAGTCAAGCGGTTTCCCGCGATTATCCCAACTGGAGCGTGGGCGTGGAAGTGAGCATTCCCATCGGGTTGCGCAGCGGGCTGGGTGAAAAAGACCGCCTGAAAGCGGAAGTGATTCGCGCGGAACAGCGTTACATCGACCAGGCGCGCACCCTGGAAGAGCAGGTACGCAGCACTTACCGGGAGCTGTATAATGGAAAGCGCCGGCTGGAAGTGGCCCGGGAGGGCGTGGATGCCGCGCAGGAGCAGGTGCGCATCGGTTTGATCGAATTTTCCAACGGCCGCAGCACCGCTTTTGAGCTGGTGCGGTTAGGAGAAGATTTTGCCCTTGCGCAGCAGCGCTACTCCCAGGCGTTAGTGCGCACCGCCAAAGCCGCCGCAACCATGCGGCAACTCACATCCGGCGGGTATCCCGCCCTACCTCAAAATTGACGGAGATCATTCTATGTTCATAAGAAAAGAAGCGACTCATCACGCGACCATTTCACCTTTCAATGCCGAGAACCGGAGAAACGGAGAAAGGGAGAACCGGAGAAGCTCCCGATTTCCCACAGATGTTACGCTAAGAGGGGCAGAGAGCGAAATTCCCCGCCTTATCAAGGAGGGGACAGATTTTCGAAGCGTCCAGCGAGAAAATCAGGGGTGGTTATCTCGCTTGAGTCAGCTTCATTCGCCTCTTCCCCGGTTCATCATTTTAACCTTTTCTATCCTCTTTTTCGCCATGCTGGCCCCCGGCTGCTCCAAAAACGAAGGCCAGCAAGGCCGCCGGGGCGGATTCTCCATGCCGCCCATGCCGGTAGAGGTCGCCCCCGTGGCGCTGCAGAAAGTGGAGGACAAATTCGAGGCGGTGGGCACCATCGAAGCGGTGGAGGCGATTACCGTGGTATCGGAGATCGACGCCGCGGTGCTCAAACTTCCCTTCCAGGAAGGAAGCGCCATCAAGCGCGGGGGATTGATCGCCCAATTAGACGATTCCCAGCTCGCCGCGGAAGTAGCCCGCGCCGAGGCATTGTTAGGGCAGAGCCAGGCGACCTATAAGCGCATCAAGGAGATTGTGGAGCAGAAGGCCGGCGCGCCCCAGGACCTCGACGACGCCGCCGCCATGCTGAAAGTGGCCGAGGCCAACCTGGCCGTGGCGAAAGCCCGACACGCCAAAACCCGGGTAGTAGCGCCGTTCGACGGCGTCATCGGGGCGCGGCGGGTGAGCGTGGGCGCCTTCATGCGCAGCGGGCAGGCCATCACCGAACTGGCCAATATCGAGGAAATCCGGGTGAATTTCTCCGCCCCGGAACGCTTTCTATCCCGCCTGAACCGCGACGCGGAAGTGACCGTCTCTACCACGGCATACCCGGGATATGAATTGAAAGGCAAGATCATCGTCATCGAACCGGTGCTCGACCCCGCCACCCGCAGCGCTCGCATCGTGGCGCAGGTGCCCAACCCGGGGGGAAAATTCCGTCCCGGTATGTCCGCCAACGTTTCTGCGGTGCTCGGCGGGCGGGAGAATGCCATTACCATCCCCAACGAAGCGATTTTCGCCAGCGGCGACCAGTCCTTCGTTTTCGTCATCAAGCCGGATAGCACGGTGGTGCGCGCCCCGCTCACCCTGGGAACCCGGCTCTCCAACGTGGTGGAAGTATTGCAGGGGTTGGAGCCGGGGATGCAGGTGGTTCGCGCCGGGCATCAAAAACTTTTTGACGGTGCGAAGGTGCTGCCGGTTACCGGCGCAGAGGTCCATAGACCCCAGGGGAATTGATTTGAAATGCCGCCGGCCATCCCGACTGGACGAATCTTTCACCGGCCCGGGGCTGCCGAATGTGAAGTATAAGAGCCGGTATCAAAACAGCGTTTGCTTTATCGCCCGATAGGTGATAAATTGTTTTGGAAAGCTGGCACAATTACACATCGGTTCAAAACTTCGGGTGAAGCACTATGGCTAAAGAAAAATCGGGACAGAGCTTCCAGGATATTCGGGAACTCTTTCAAGAAATCGCTCGACGGTTTGAAGAGACCGACCGGCAGTTCAAAGAGACAGATCGCAAGTTCAAGGAGACCGACCGCAAGCTCGATAAAGCCCTTGAAGAGGCGCTGAAGGCGGTTTCCGACCTGGGGGGCAAATGGGGCCGGTTTGTGGAGGGGCTGATCGCGCCGGGCGTGGAAAGGATGTTCAAATCCTGGGGGATCGAAGTCAACACGGTTTACCAGCGCACCAAGCGGCGCAGGAACGGCCAACACATGGAGATCGACATTCTGGCGCTGGGCAGTGACGCCGCCATTTTAATCGAAGCCAAGAGCACTCTTTCCGTGGATGACGTTAATGAGCACCTGGAGCGGTTGAAAAATTTTAGGACTTTTTTCCCTGAATATGCCCAGCGGAAAGTATATGGGTCTGTAGCCGGAATTGCTATTGAAGAGGAAGCGGATCGCTACGCTTATCGGCAGGGACTATTTGTGATTGCCCAGAGTGGTGAAGCGGTGCGGATCTTAAACGACAAAAAATTCAAACCCATGGAATGGTAACTATCTATAGCGTGGCAAACAGGCAGACCCCTTCAACAGGGGCTTTTTTTGCAGGACCTCGCTGCAAATGTGGTTTAAATAGACGTAATTAACACTACCGGTAAAAATTTGCAAAGCGATGTTCAAATTGCCTTCGGGGTTGCCAACTCTCACATTAAATCCGGCAATTATTTTTTTCAAGAGACAAAGAGAACTCCCGTTCGGGCAAAAACTGCAGAATCACGCACTTAATCACCGAATGAATGAGGAGTTCAAAAAGTTCTTTCCAACCTGCGAATTTATCCCCATTCTTCGCGACCCCGACACCTGAAAACCGAGGTATGACCCCCATGAAACTCAGCAGCATCTCCATACAACGGCCGGTATTTGCCACGGTGATGAGCCTGGCGATCCTCCTCTTCGGCATCATCGCCTTTACCCGGCTGCCGGTGCGGGAGTACCCGGATATCGATCCGCCGATCATCTCCGTTATCACCTTGTACCGCGGGGCCAGCCCCAGCGTGGTGGAAACCGAGATCACCAATATTTTGGAAGAGCAGTTTGCCACCCTGGAAGGGGTGAAAACCCTCACCTCTTCCAGCCGGGAACAAGGATCGGTGATTACCATCGAGTTCGAGCTGAATCGCAACGTGGACGAGTCCGCCAACGACGTGCGCGACCGGGTTTCCCGGATTCGCGGGCGGCTTCCCCGGGAGATCGAGGATCCCATCATCTCCAAAGTGGACGCCGACGCCCAGCCGATTGTCTGGCTGGCGCTTTCCAGCGAGCGCCACGACGGCCTGGAGTTGAGCGATATCGCCGACCGCATCTTGAAAGAGAGAATCCAACGCCTTCCCGGGGTCGGGTCAGTGATCATCGGCGGGGAGCGCCGCTACGCCATGCGGGTCTGGCTCGATCCCCTGCGCATGGCCGCTCACGGGCTGACTACCCAGGACGTGGAAGCCGCCATCCGCCGGGAAAACGCCGAGATTCCCGGCGGGCGAGTGGAAGGCAAGGAACGGGAATTTTCGGTACGCACCCGCGGTGAGCTTTCCAGCCCGGAGGAATTCGGGGCGGTTATCGTTTCCCAGCAGGAGAATGATCTGGTGCGCCTGCGCGACGTCGCCGAAGTAGAGGTAGGCGCGGAGGATGAGCGCACCATGGCGCGCTTCAACGGGCAGCCGGCGGTGGGCCTGGGCATTGTCAAGCAATCCAACGCCAGCACCGTGGACGTGGCCGGAGAGGTACGCGCGGCATTGCCGGAACTCGTCGAGCTCCTGCCCGAAGGAATGAGAATCGACCTGGCCTACGACTCTTCCGTTTTCATCAAGGAATCTATCAACGAAGTGGTAGAAACCATCCTCATCGCCATGTGCCTGGTGGTGCTGGTGGTACTGGCGTTTTTGAAAAGTTTCCGGGCCACTACCATTCCCACCCTGGCCATCCCCATTTCCATCATCGGGGCGCTGGCGTTTGCTTACTTTGCGGGATTTACCATCAACATTCTCACCCTGCTGGCCATGGTGCTGGCCATCGGGCTGGTGGTGGATGACGCCATCGTAGTGCTGGAAAACGTGTACCGCCACATGGAAATGGGCAAAAGTCGCTGGCAGGCGGCTCTCGACGGCAGCAAGGAAATCGGTTTTGCGGTGATTGCCACCACCATCTCCCTGGTGGCGGTGTTCGTGCCCCTTGCCTTCCTCACCGGAACGGTGGGGCGGCTGTTCAACGAATTCGGTATGACCGTGGCGGTGGCGGTGTTGATCTCCGGCTTCGTGGCCCTTACCCTCACTCCCATGCTTTCTTCTAAAATCCTGAAACCCCTGCACCACACCGGAACCGGCTGGGCCTCCCGCTCATTCGATGCGTTTTTCGATTTCCTCAACCGGGTTTATGAAAAAATTTTGCGCTTTGCGATTCGCCGCCGCGTCGTGATGCTGGTTTCCGCGCTGGTTCTGGTCATCCTCAGTTATGGATTGTTCAAATTTTTGCCCAGCGAGCTGGCCCCCACGGAGGACCGCGGGGTGGCTTTCGGGATCGTAATCGCCCCGGAAGGCGCGACCTTAGATTACACCGACCGTTACATGCGGGAGATCGAAAACCGCTTGTTGCGGCTGCCGGAGCGGCGTTCCCTGTTCACCGCCACCGGTCTGGGTTTCGGAGGACCCGGGCAGGTAACCAACGGGTTCCTGTTTTTGGGCCTCAAATCCCGCCACGAGCGGGAAAAATCTCAACAACAGATCGTGCAGGAACTGTTTCCTCAACTTATCTCCATCCCCGGGGTGCTGGCGTTCGTGGTCAATCCCCCCAGCTTAGGGGGGCGCTTCAGCTCCAA
The DNA here is from genome assembly GCA_964522165.1 of uncultured Calditrichaceae bacterium. Classification (GTDB taxonomy): domain Bacteria; phylum Calditrichota; class Calditrichia; order RBG-13-44-9; family J075; genus JABWBP01. The sequence continues at coordinate 2,200 of CAZFVV010000140.1, read as the reverse complement.
GCCGGTGGAGTACGTGCTTCAAGGAGAAAGCTACGATGAACTGAACCAGGCGGTGGGGATGATGATGGGGGAAGCGTCGCGGCTGGGGTATCTGATCAACCTCGACAGCGATTTGCGGCTCAATAAACCGCAGTTGGATATCTCCATCGACCGCGAACGCGCCGCCGGACTGGGAGTTTCCGTAACCGACATCGGTTCCACCCTGGAAACCTTTTTAGGCGGGCGCGCGGTGACCAACTTCAAGCGCGGGGCCAAGCAGTACGACGTGATTTTGCAGATGAGACCTTCCGCCCGCGCTACTCCCAACGCCATTCAGGAAATCTACATTCGCGGGGGCGGGGGGCTGGTGCAGCTTGCCAACGTGGTGAAGGTTCAGGAAACCGTGGCCCCCAAAGAGCTGAACCACTACAACCGGGTGCGCTCCGCGACCGTCTCGGCCAGCCTGGTGCCGGGGGTAAGCTTAGGGCAGGCGCTGGATGATCTGGACCGCATCAAGAACGAGAAACTTCCCCCGGGTATCAAGCGCGAATACGCCGGGCAGTCGCTGGAATACAAAACCTCCAGTTCCAGCCTGTATTTTATGTTTCTGCTGGCGATCATTTTCATTTACTTAGTGCTCTCCGCGCAGTTCGAAAGCTTCGTGCACCCGCTCACCATCCTGCTCTCGGTGCCGCTGGCGGTGTTCGGGGCGCTGCTGACGCTTTCTATGTTCGGGCAGAGCCTGAATATCTACTCCCAAATCGGGTTGATCATGCTGGTGGGATTGGTCACCAAAAATTCCATCCTGATCGTGGAGTTCGCCAACCAGTTGCGGGCGCGTGGGCAAACCGTCGTCGAAGCGGTAGTGGAAGCCGCGGTCATTCGCCTGCGCCCGATCCTGATGACCTCTTTTGCAACCATTTTCGGGGTTTTGCCGATTGCCATCGGTTTTGGCGCCGGGGCGGAGTCGCGGCGGCCGTTAGGCATGGCAGTAGTGGGGGGCATGCTCTTCTCTACCTTTTTGACTTTAGTGTTAGTGCCGGTGGTGTACACCCTGCTGGCCAAATTTACCAGGGAGACCAAACTCGCGGAAGAGACACCGGCAGAGGTTGGGTCACCTGAAAAAACGGTTCCGGCAGTGCTGGTCGGGGAAAAACCGCAGCCGTAACCGTGCTGGATGCTCGATACCGGATGCTGGATAATTGATGCGCGATTGTTGGATGCCCGCCTTTCTCGGGCCCGCTCATCCCCCGGGGGGAGCATCCGGTATCGAACATCGAGTATCGAGCATCCAGCATCGAGTATCAAACCAACAAAATCGCAAACTATTCCCGGCATATCATGTCCTGGATAAATATCATCGGCTACACCGGAACCGCGCTGATCGCGCTTTCCATTACCATGAACAACATCTGGCGGCTGCGCTGGATCAACCTCTTCGGCGCCGCCACTTTTGCGACCTACGGGTTCCTGGTTAGCGCCTACCCGGTATTGGCGCTCAACTCCTTTATCACCCTGGTGGACATTTATTACCTGGCGCAAATGTCCCGCCGGAAAGACTATTTCACCCTGGCGGAGGTGCCGGAAGGCAGCTATTTATTCCTGAACAAGTTTCTGGAGTTCTATCAAGCCGACATCGCGCGATTTTTCCCGGATTTCCAGCGCGAGAAAATTCGCTCCTCCCAGTGTGTGTTTATCCTGCGCAACCTGGTGCCGGTGGGTCTGTTCATCTATGAACCGCAGCCGGGGGGCGTCGCGGAAATTCACCTCGACTACGTTCGCCCGGATTACCGCGATCTCAAAAACGCCCGTTTCCTCTACGCCGCCCAGGCGGAAACCCTGCAAGCGCGGGGAATCCATACTTTCATCGCCCGCAGCCGGGTGAAAGCGCACCGGGATTATTTGCAAAAAATGGGTTTCGAGAGCGACCCGGAAGATAGGACCTTCTTCTACAAGGCGCTGGCCCCCACAAGCGTTTCCCCCAATGATATTTCCATACCGGCGGAAAGGCATGGCAAATAGATTTGAGTGTGTGCCAAATTACAGGAAATGGTAGAAATTATAGGGAAGGTGTCATTCCCGCAAAAACGCACAGGCGTAAACCTAAGCAAAAAATTACCGCTAAGGCGCAAAGACGCCAAGAAAATATGTTGATTCTTATGAATATTTTCACTACCGTACACTTTTTTTTATAAATGGATCATCGAACTTAAGAACTTTA
>CAZFVV010000139.1:11134-13378 GCA_964522165.1 uncultured Calditrichaceae bacterium | reverse complement strand
ATCATCGGCCCCTTTCGCCATGTGATTCTTTCCGGCTTTCTCGAAGAGAGGCAGTTTCAGGTATTAAGGGAACGCCTGCGAGCCTTTGAAGACCTTGAGATTATTAGCGCCGTTTACGAGCGAGCAGCTGAGTTTTTTAATACCTGTCGCAAGAAAGGTGTGCAAGGCTCTAATACGGATTTCCTGATTTGCGCTGTTTCAGAAAGGTATCAATTTCCCATCCTGAGCACGGACAAAGATTTTCAAAATTTTTCTGCACGTCTCCCCATTCGGTTGCACTCGCCCCGCCAATTTGAAGGCGGCGAACATTCTACGGAAGATGCAACAAGGGAAGATAATTGAAATAGACCTCAAAAGTTTTTCCCGGCACGAAGTGCTCCTGGATAAGAGATGGCTTGCCCCTTCGGGGCTTTGCCACAAAATCTTTGAGGTCTAAATGAGGTCTAAACGACTAACGTCCCATGATCACCGTTTTTATCAGCTCCACCATCGAAGATTTGCGCCCGGAGCGCCAGGCGGTCAAAAACGCCCTGGCGGAAATGGGCCTGCGCCCGCTGCTGGCGGAGGAAACCATGCCCGCCCAGTCCCTGCCTTCCAAAGAGGCCTGCGCCCGCGCCGTCGCCGGCTGCGATATTTACCTCCTGCTCTTAGGCCCCTCCTTTGGCTACGAATTCGAGCCCGGCCTCTCCGTTACCCGCTTCGAGTTCGAGACCGCCCGGCGCTTGCAAAAGCCCACCCTGGTATTCAACCTGGAAGGCAAAAAAGACCAAAAGCAGCAGAAATTTGCCAAACAGGTGGGCGATTTTCAGGAAGGGTTTTTCTGGCGCGCCATCCCGGAAGCGGAGCGGCTGCTGCGCCTGGAAGCGGAAGTGCGCAGCGCCATCTTGAACGACTACGAAATGCGCATGAAGGCGCTGGACATTCCCGAAGACGAGCGCTTCAGCGACGTGCCCTGGGAATTCTTCATTCCCCGCCGGGAGATCTTCAAAGAACTGCTCCGCCTCTTAAAAACCCCCTCCGCCCGCCTGCTCACCCTGGTGGGCCCCGGGGGCATCGGGAAAACCGCCCTGGCCAACGAGCTGGCGCGCCGGCAAATGGCCGCCGGCAACTACCCCGAGGGCATTTACATCATTCCCTGCGAAGCCGTCCCCTCCGCGGAAATCCTCTTTGGCGAATTTATCCGCCGCTTTGGCCTGGACGATAAGCAGATCAAAACCCCCCGGCAACTGGCGCAATACCTGCGGCAGCGCCGCCTGCTGCTGATCCTGGACAATTTCGAGACCGTGCTGGGGGGCGATCCCGCCGGGGCAAGCGCCTTCCTGGAAACCCTGCTGCGCTATAGCGCCGCCCCGCGCTTTTTAGTAACCAGCCGGGAAACCTGCCAGGTAAACGGGGAGCAAGCCCTGGAAATACCGCGCATGACGGAGCCGGAATCCCGCGCCCTTTTCCTGAAAATTGCCGAAAGCTGCCATTGCCGCTTAACGGAAGCAGATCAAAAACCGCTGGAAACCCTGCTACCGGAAATGGACGGCATGCCCCTGGCCATTACCCTCTGCGCCCCGCAGTTGCAATGGCTGAGCGCCGCCGCCCTGTTAGCGGAATGGCAAAAGGAGAGCACCCGCCTGCTGGCCAAACCCGGCCGCCCGGCGGAGCGCCTGAGCAGCGTGGATTTTTCTCTGAATTTATCCTTTATGCGCCTGCAAGATAAAAACGCCCGCCTGTTATTTTCCCTGCTGTCTCTCTTTAAAGGCGGCGCGGAAGAAGCCGCCCTGGAAAGCATCTTCGGACAGCCGCCCGGCCCGGCCCTGGCGGAGCTGCGCCGCCGCTGCCTGGTGGTTGCGCAGGGGGGGCGCTTAAAACTGCTGGAACCCGTGCGGCGCTTTGCCGCCCAAAAATGGGAAAGCGAAACCGTGCGGGCGGAATACAGCGGGCGTTTTACCGGCTATTTCTCGGAACGGGTGGCGCAATGGTATGATGACTGGTTCCACAACCGCGGCGGGGAGGTGCTGCCGTTGTTCAAACGGGAAACGGAAAACATTTTTAGCGCCGCGGCCTGCCTGATGGAAACGGGAAGCCCCGCGGATTTGCGGCAGTTAACGGACCTGGCGGTGAACGCCGCCCAACTCTTTGCCTGGGCGGGATTGAGCCGCCGGGGTATGGAGCTGCTTACTTCCGGCGCCGCCGCGGCGCGCGAAGTGGGTTCCAAGTTAGGGGAGGCCAACTGCTATCGCAACCTGGGAGAGT
>CAZFVV010000139.1:216-11034 GCA_964522165.1 uncultured Calditrichaceae bacterium | reverse complement strand
ACGGGCGCTGCCCTTGTACCGCGAAGTGGGTTCCAAGTTAGGGGAGGCCAACTGCTATCGCAACCTGGGAGAGTTGTATTTTCGGATTTCGGAAAATGAGCGGGCGCGGGAAGAATTTGAACGGGCGCTGCCCTTGTACCGCGAAGTGGGTTCCAAGTTAGGGGAGGCCAACTGCCAATGCGATTTGGGACTTTGTCAGATTCGAGGCGGAAAGGTGTCCGAGGGAATTACAATGATCGAAGAAGCAGTTCGATATTTCGAATCGCTCCCGCATTATTTTAACGCCGCCCTTTACCTGGAAAAGTTGTCAGACGCCCTCCCGGGAGCGCCGCCGGACCAGCGCCGCGCCTATCTGCAAAAAGCCGCCGGCTACTTCCGCCGGGTGGGCCGGGAGCAAGACGCCCAAGGCTGCGAGGAAAAGTTGGCCGGGTTGTAGCGTTTCTTCTCTACGCCACGCACCTGCACCCGCATTCCAGCAAAATTTCTACCGGGGACACCTGCCGGGTAACTCCATCCCGGCGCACGTGCAGAACTACTAAAGTATAAGGGTCGAACACCACCACGTCTTTAACCCCCTGGGAGAGGTAAAAATGCGGCCCGATTTCCAAATCTTTGGCTTCGTAGCCCTTGCTGATGACTTCGATGACTGCTTCCGGAACCAGGGTGATCGCTTCTTCCTCCTCCGCCGGCTCCTGGCAAAAGATGGCAATGTCCGGGCGTTTTAAAGAACCGTCGGGAAAGCTGACATATACATCGGAGACATGGATGCAGGCGCACCCGCCTTTCCCGGCCCCTTTAGCGGGTTTGGCTTTTTCGATAGTGGCGCGAATTCGATCAACCGCCTTTTGATGTTTATAAACCGGGTGCGGTTCCCAAATGGGCAATCCCCCGACCATTTCTAAGCGGATGCCTAATTCATCCGCCTGTAAAAATTTCGCATCCATTTTTTATCCCTTCTGCGATGCCGGTCGCCTTTTCTCGCTAACACACCGGCAAAATAACAAATTGAGCGGAGGTTCGCAAATATGAAAACCACTGTTTTGGCCCGGAGAGAAAAATCAGCTATCGGAATCTGCGATGTTTCATAAAATGCTGTTGCCCATTGCCATAGCGGTTCTTTTCTGCAGCTCCTGCGGCTCCTACCCTGGCGGTTCGCGAGAAGGAGGTTGGGGGCGGGAGCGGGATGAGCCGCTGCTGTATGACAAATTCGGCTTCCCGGTGGGCGGCATTTACCCGTTGGTGACGGAAAGCGGTTTTGTGGTAGAGGGTTTCGATCCGGATTTGGCCCCCCTGGTGGGCTTTTCTTCCTGTTCCGACCGTGACGCCGGCCGGGTGACTCTCTATTTGCACCGGGAGGCGCTGCAATATTTCGAAATGATGCAAAAAGAGGCCCGCAAAGCCGGCGCGCAACTCTCGATTTGCAGCGCCTACCGGGATTATCACGATCAAAAACGCATCAAGCGGCGCTACCCCGGCAAAGCCATTGATCCGGGGTATTCCGAGCATCACCTGGGCACCACGGTGGACCTGGTAAACGTGCACTGGAATGACCGGGAATACCGCTGGCTGGCCGGCAACGCCCACCGTTTCGGCTATATTTTGACTTACTACCGCCGCCCGGATTTAGGGGTGGGGGAACCCAACCACTGGCGCTACGTGGGCCGGGAAGCCGCGCAGGCGTTTTATAATCTATTCGGCCGGGAGTACTGATTTGGGGCATGAAGAATCGGTTACACCATCGCCTTTTTGATCCGCTCCGGCGTCATCGGCAGTTGGAAGAGCCGCGCCCCGGTGGCGTCAAAAACCGCATTGGCGATGGCGCCGCCCATGCAAATGATGGCCGGCTCGCCGCCGCCCTGGGGATCGGGATCTTTCGAGTCCACCAGCACTGTTTCGATTTTGGGCAGCCAGGAAAAGCGCGGGATTTCATAGCTGTCAAAATTCAGATCCAAAATCTCGCCGCCTTTGAAGCGAATCTCCTCGCTGAGGGCGTAGCCTAATCCCATCATCACGCAGCCCTCCACCTGTATTATCGCGCCCTGGGGATTGATTACCAGCCCCATATCCTGCGCCGCGACTACCCGCTTCACCTGCACCCGGCCGGTGCTTTTGTTCACCTCGACTTCTGCGATCACCGCCACGTAGGCGCCCGCATCAAAACCGCAGGCCACGCCAACGCCCCGGCCGCCGGGGAGCTTGCCGGTTTTCCAGCCGAACTTCTCCGCGGCCGCCTTGAGAACGCCCTGCACCCGCTCATTCTTCAGATTTCTCAGCCGGAACTCCAGCGGGTCCATCCCCGCTTTTGCAGCCATGATATCGATCTGCGATTCCCGTGCAAAGGTGTTGGTGTTGTTGGCCGGGGCGCGCCAAGGGCCGGTGGCAAAGGGATGGGAGCCGGGAGCGCCCCGCCAGTTCGATCCGTGCACCGCGGTGCGGTGGTGGGGGACGTCATAGAACTGCTGCGCCCCGCGGTCGCCGGCGAAATAAACCCGGTAATCCCAAAACACGATGCCGCCGGAGCCGGAAAGGCCGGATTTTATTTTTACGATAGCGGCGGGCCGGAAGGTATCGTAGAAAAACTCTTCCGCGCGGCTCCAGGCCACCTGCACCGGCTTGCCGGAGAGTTTGGCCAGGCGCGCCGCTTCGATAGCCTGCTGGTTGCGCGACTTTCCCCCGAAGCCGCCGCCGACCCAGGGGGTAATGACCCGCACTTTTTCCGCCGGCATTCCCAACTCCCGGGCAATCTCATCTTTAGCGCCAAAGGGTGACTGGGTGGAAGCCCACACCGTGAGTTTATCCCCTTCCATTTTCGCAGTGGCGGTGTGCGGTTCCAGCGGCGCGTGCGCCACGTAACTGTTCAGGTAAGTGCACTCGAAGGTTTCCGCAGCGCTTTTTTGCCCGGCGGCTAAATCGCCGCCCTCCGCCGCAACCTGGCCCTCCGGCGCGACCTTCAGCAAATGGTCGAAAATGGTTTTATCATCGACGTTCGCCGCGGGGACGTCGAATTCCGCTTTGATTTTCTGCAGGGCATTTTCCGCCGCTTCCGGATCCCGGTGCAGCGCCGCCACAAGCTCGCCTTCGCGAATGATCTGCACGCCCGCAATTGCTTGCGCCGCCGCCGTGTCCACCCGGAGCAGTTTGGCGCCGTGCGCCGGCGGGCGCAGAATGCGCGCGTACAGCAAATCGGGGAACCGGATGTCTCCGGCGTATTTCGCCTTGCCGGTTACCTTCTCCAGGGCGTCCCGCCGGGTTACCGGCCTGCCGATCACTTTGAAATCCGCCGCTTTTTTGACAATCGCCTCTTCCTTTAACTGCCGGGTGATTTTCTGCCCCTTGGCAAGCTGCGCGTAGGTAACCCGGTTGCCGGGCTTCCCTTCCTCGAACACCACTCCGTCTTTGGCAATCAAGCGATCTTTGGAAATATTGAGCTGCTCCGCGGCAAGCTCCATCAGAACCGCCTTCGCCTCCGCCCCGGCCGCCCGCAGCGCCGGCCCGAAGAAGCGGGTGGTGAGGGATCCCCAGGTTCCGCGATCCCAGGGGCAGAGGTCGGTATCGCCCATCACCATATCGATCACCTCCAGCGGAACATCCAACTCCTCGGCAAGCTCCTGGGCCAGGGAGGTTACGATGCCCTGCCCCATCTCGATCTTGCCGGTGAAGCAGGAGACCCGCCCGTCCTCCCCGATGCGCAGGTAGGCATTGAAATCCGCGGGGTACTCCATCTGCCTGCGTTCCTGCGCCTCCAGCGAAGAGACCAGCCCGGTGGGCGCGAGCCATAGAACGATGACGCCCCCGCCCAACCGCTTCAGAAAATCACGGCGGCTGAGAGGATATTGGGCGGCGATTTCTTCAAATTCCGCATCGAAATATTTATCTTTTTTCATTGCTTCATTCCTCCTTTCGCGGCGTTTTCAATCGCCTGAACGATGCGCGGGTGCGCCCCGCAGCGGCACAAATTGTCCTCCATCCCGCTAATGATTTCCGCTGTAGCGGGGCGGGGATTCTTCAACAGCAGGGCATAGGCGTTGAGAATCATTCCCGGGGTGCAATAGCCGCATTGCAGCGCGTCGTGCTCCATAAAGGCCTGCTGCAGGGGATGGAGCTTGCCGTTTTGCGCCAGGCCTTCAATGGTTAGAACCTCTTTTCCGGCCACGTCGCGCATGTTCAACAGACAGGAGCGTTCCGCTTCCCTGTCCACAATCACCGTGCAGGCGCCGCACAGGCCTTCCCCGCAGCCGTATTTGGCGCCGGTGAGGCCCAGTTCTACGCGCAGCACCCACAGCAGCGTGCGGTTGTCATCAACCTGCAACTGCATGGGCTTGCCATTCAGGGTGAATTGAATGGTGGTTTCCATGGATGCCTCCTTTGGGTTTTCGTTGGTTAATAAATTTCTTCTGGCCCCGGTGTTGAGGAACTTAATATTTCACACCGGGGCCAAATTCTCTATTGCTTTTTTACAAGGAATCGTTAATTTTAACACGTCATGGCAGAATCGTTGGCTTTTCCCGCAGGGATGGATTCCCATTAGAAAATGCAGGCCAATTTAGTCACTGTTCTGTTGCGATACAATTTTTTTATTCCCCACGTTGCATTAAAAGTCCAAAATTATAGAACTAACCTGGAAAACCAGGCAAGAGGATTCCGTGATCAACGAAAATTTCAAATGGCAGGGCATTACCGATCTGGCGATGATCCTGTCCGAGCAGAACAATTTTGCAGAAGTATTGCGGATTGTCTGCCAGAAGGCCACCGAACTGTTCGACGCCGAAAGCGCCTTTTTGATGCTCGCCAATCCCCGTACCGGGCAGACCGTCAAAACCATTTTTAAGGAGGGGGAGGAATTGATAGAGGAGCATTATCAGCCGGTATGCGCCAACGTGGGCGGCTGGGTGCTGCATTACCGGCAGCCTTTTTTGAGCGGAGATTTACAGCAGGATGGGCGGTTCGCCGCCAACCTTTTTAGCGGGATTCCGGTAAAATCGGTTTTGGCGGCGCCTCTGAAAATAGAGGGGGTTGTGGCCGGTTACCTGCTGCTCATCAATCAAAAGACCGGGGAGGCATTCGGGGAGGAGGAGTTGATGTTGCTGCAACGCTTCAGCGCCGTGGTGTCGCCCTATATCCGCAACGTTCAAAAATTGCAGGAATATTTTGAAACCCCGGTTCCGGAAGAGGCGCTGCTTGCCAAATACCGGGCGCTGGGCTTGCTGGGAAAAAGCCGGAAATTTATCGAACTGCTGCAAAGCATCGAAGCGGCGGCGCGCTGCGACGTGCGAATCTATCTGAAGGGAGAAACCGGCACCGGCAAGGAGTTGATGGCCCGGGCGATTCACCGGTTCAGCAATCGCAGCCAGCAAAAATTTGTGGCAATCGACTGCGGGGCCATCCCGGAAAACCTCATCGAGAGCGAACTGTTCGGCCATACCAAAGGCGCGTTTACCGGGGCCGGCCGGGAGCGCAAGGGATTGTTCGAGGAGGCCGACGGCGGCACGCTGTTTATGGATGAAATCGGCAATCTGCCCATGAGCATGCAGTCGAAGCTGATGCGGGTCTTGCAGGAAGGGGAAATCCGCCCCATCGGCAGCAATATTTCTCGCAAGATCGATGTGCGGATCATTTCCGCCACCAGCAGCGCCCTGAATGAGTTGGTGCGGCAGGGCGAATTCCGGGAAGACTTGTTTTATCGCCTGCACGTGTACCCGATTTTTATCCCCTCATTAGCCGAACGGCGGGAGGATATCGCTTTGATTGCCAATTTCTTCCTGCAAAAATTTGCCGCCGAGCAGCAGAAAAAAGCGGAAATTTTCCACGAATCCATCCTCCGCTATATGAAGAACCGTCCCTGGCCCGGCAACGTGCGGGAATTGGAAAACTTTGTGGAGCGGATGGTCACCATGGCCGCTCCCGCCGCCACGGAAATTAGCGGAAAACTCATCCCTGCCGACCTCGCCTCCGACTTCAAGGAATTCACCTCCATGAATGCTTCCCCGGAGTGGAAACATTCCCTGGCGGAAAAACTCCAGGTTTATGAAGAACAGGTGATCCGCAAAGCGCTGGAGGAATGCAACTGGAATCGCTCCCGGGCCTCCAAGCTGCTCCAAATTTCCGAATCCAATATCCGCTTTCGTATGGCAAAGTTGAAGATTACTAAACCGGATTAACCCCGGCATTGAATGTCCTCACGGATGATATTCTATTTGATTCAACCATAAGCAATTGCTAAATTCAAAACCAGGAGTTTGTTTAGTAAAAGTTATTGAACCTTATTCCAGGATAAGTGGTTGTTTTATAATGTAATGAATAGCCCCCCGATTTATCGGGGGGATTACAATTTATCCTCATACCAAAGCTTTTGGGGGCTTTAGCCCCGCGTAGTGCAAAAATCGGGGATAAATCCCCGGGAAAAAGTAAGGGTTGATTTGTTTTTGTCCCCGATCTAAAGATCGGGGCTATTCAATCTTTCATAAAAATCAAATATTTAGCTATGAATAAGGTCTATTCATTATTTGACAATAAGAGGTAAAAAATGATAACCCAAGTTGTTAAAATCGATAAAAGCGGCCGTATTAAACTTCCTAAAAATATGCGCGAAGCCTTCGGTTTTTTACCGGAAACAGATGTTATCATCGAGTTAAGAGATAATGGAATCTTTATCAAACCAAAGCTCGAAATGACGCCGATTACTAAAAGGATCGCAGGCATGAAATTACCGGTATCTGATTGGAGCCAGATGGAAGAAGAGATCGAAAAGGGATATTCGAAATAATGGAACCCTTATTATTTCTGGATGCGAATATTTTTATGTATGCGGCAGGAAAATCTCATTCTCTTATAAAAATCCGTGCCTTCATATTCTAAAAGATGTTGAAACTCAGGCATTGGCTTCGGCGGTTGATACGTAAATTCTACAGGAATTGCTTTATCGATATGCCCATATTGGCCTGGCTGACAAAGGCATACAACTTTGTAATGATATTTTAAGGTATCCGTTGAAGGTTCTGCCGGTAATGGAAGCAGATATGCGTCTTGCAATAGACTTGTTTGACCGGCATCGGGATAAAGGTGTAAAACCCCGCGATACTATTCACGCCGCAACAATGAAAAATAACAGTATTACCAAAATAATAAGCGCCGATAAAGATTTCGATAATTTTGATTTTTTGACGCGAATTGATCCCCAGGATTATGTTCCTCAAATAGTATAATCAAATTTCGGGTGTTACGGGATTGAATAACCCGAATACCAGAACACTCAAATACCTGAACACTTGCCCCCCCCTCCACATTTAGCGCCCTTAACTCCTTAAAAAACAACCCGGCTTCATTTTGCTCGCCAGATCTGGCGAATTTTGGCTTGCTTTCGGCCCTCTGCTGATTTTTCTGTTTGCCTCCTAAACACATTAATAAACATGATGTTATTAGCCTGTCCGGTTTTTTGGCATTCTATTTGACCTTCTTATTGCTTTATTGCTGCCGCGCGGCAAACAAATAATTCAATATCCATTCAAATATATTAAGGAGATCGTGATGAGGGCTAATGTTAATAATCGTTCAGGTTTCTTCTTTCCCAACGTGGAAAGGATAATCTATTCGGCTGTCATTTTCTTATGGGTATTGTTCACCCCTGCAGTCTTGCTTGCGCAAGTTCAACCGGGTAGTTTTATGTACGATGGGGTGATGAGGAATTACCTGGTATTCCTGCCCCAGGGTTATGGCGGAGAGCTTGATTTCCCGGTGGTGATCAATTTACACGCCGATACCCGGAGCGCCCAGTTGCACCTGGAATACACGCTCATGAATTCGATAGCCGACACCGCCGGATTTATCGTCGTCTATCCGGATGCGTATTATTTTAATGCCGCAGGCCAAAAAAGCTTCAATCGCGATGATATAAATGCAACGCCGCCGCCCACCACCCCGGATACCCGGGATGTGGGATTTATCAATGCCCTGATCGACACTCTGGATAGCCATTACCGTATTGACCGGGACCGAATTTATGCCTGCGGCTGGACCGGCGGCGGCACCATGTCTTTGAAGTTAGCCTGCCAGCTCAACGATCGCATCGCTGCGGTAGCCTCCGTTACCGGCGAATTATCCATCGCCACTGCCAATGGCTGCGCTGCGAATCGGGCAATGCCGGTGATTATTATGCATGGCACCGCTGATCCCATTGTGCTGTATGGCGGGAAGCCGGGGTGGCATTCCATAGACGAAACCGCGAGCCACTGGGCCGATTTGGATAACTGCCTCGAGCCGGATACGGTTTTGTTGCCGGATTTGAATCCGAACGACGGGTGCACCGTCGAAAAAATAACTTACCCGGATGGAACCAGTGGCAGCAAGGTAATTCTTTACAAAGTGGTTGGCGGAGGGCATAGCTGGCCGGGAGCGGCTTTTAATAACGGCATTGGCAACACCAACCGGGACATCAACGCCGGGGTGGAGATCTGGAATTTTTTTAAAGACTACCGGCTCTCGGATTTTATAACCGGCATTCCGGACCGCGGAAACGGGGAAACGCCAAACGAATACCGGCTGTTGGGCAACTATCCCAACCCCTTTAATCCCTCGACGACGATCAAATATTCCGTGCCGGCGCCTTCCCGGGTGGAATTGAAAATTTATAACGCCCTGGGGCAACTGGTTAGAATCCTGGTAGATGGCTATCAAGCAACCGGCGAGTACGCTGCGGTGTGGGACGGGAAGGATGCCGGCGGCAACACCCTGCCGTCTGGAAACTATTTTTACCGCATTCAAATGGGAGAGTTTAGCGCGGTGAGGAAAATGACTTACTTGAAGTGAGGAACTGTTTGAAACAACTGGTTCCTTAAACAATAAATTATTCAATGTTCAATTCAATATTTTAAGGAGTCGTATCATGAAACTAATTAGTCTGTTTTTTATAGGCCTCGTTCTGCTGCTTGCCGGATGTTCGAAGGACAATTCGGTAGATCCAGTAACTGAACAGGAAATCAGCGGAAGTGTAACAGGAGTAGCTGTAATGATCTTTGACAACCAGGGAAATCCGTACGCTTTCCAGGTAAGAGGTGCAGTTGTAAATGGAAGCATCAAAGGAACATCCGATGCTGATCTTCCAATAAGAAGCATTGATTCAAATGGTACTATTCATTTTGAAGGGATGCATATTTTTTATGATGAAGGAGGCAATATCTTCTTCAAAACTTCTGATAAAGGAACTGCAACAGCAACTGGTGAGGTCGAGAATCATTTGACCATAATTGAAGGTAAATCGGGCCAGTTTATCACCAAAGGAAATGTCGATCTTCAGACCGGCGTATTGACATTGACCTATGAAGGGAAAGTTCGATTGTAATATTCGCTCATATATCTTAAAGATTTACAGGTAAAACCAAACCATTCACCACAAATAAAGGAGTCGTATCATGAAACTAATTAGTCTGTTTTTTATAGGCCTCGTTCTGCTGCTGGCCGGATGTTCGCAGGATGAACCCGTATCACCGAATTCTTCAGAGTCAAACGTTTCCGGATCTCTGTCAAAGCAGGTACCCTTTAGGGTGCACTTTGAAACGACGTTTGAAATTATATCGACAACGCCGCCGGGTGTATTGACTTTTGAAATATTCGGAACCGGCAATGGAACGCATTTGGGCAAAGCGGATTTTTATTCTATTTCAGTAGTCGATCTCAACTACGTTCCCGGCCAGCAGACCGGTTCATTGAAATTTACCGGGGCAAACGGAGACTATTTGGAGGGCTCATTCGCGGGTACACTTATCCCGCCGGATGCCAATGGCGACATATCCTTCGAAGGCGAATATACATTCAGCGGAGGGACGGGCAGGTTTACCGGGGCAAGCGGAAGCGGCACTTACGCCGGCACCGCAAATTTACCGGCCGCGGAGGGGCAGGTGACATTCTCGGGCACCGTTTCTTCGCCGGAGTCTCATTAAATCCCGGGAGCCGGAAGCGATCAACCTCCCGGTATCCCGGTCTTCCGCATTCCCGTTAACCTTAGCGAGATTTGCAGTGATGTGTGTAAAATTCCCCTCCTTCTCCAAGGAGGGGGCAGCGTCGTGAAGCGTCCAGCGAGCGATGCAGGGGTGGTTGGAAGCGCGAAACACCGACAACCACCCCCGATTTTCTTGCTGGACGCCTCGAAAATCTGTCCCCTCCTTAGTAAGGCGGGGAATTTTTTGCATTTTTTTCGCAAAATTTGCTAAGGTTAACGCGAATGCGGAAAGCCGGGATCCGGGAGGTTAAATACCGGTTTCACCTTAAAGCCTACATGAGCGGAATTTTTTGTGAGAATTTTTTCATCGCGCCGGTCTCTTACGTGTTAAAGAAAACAAGGAGAAAGCGTGCCTATCACATATCAACGTGATCTTGCAGGCGTAGATTGGGAAGCGATGAAGAGCATCCTGAGCCAGGATTCGTTCGACAATGGGCGAAGCCCGGAACAACTGGAGGCATCGTTTGCCAATAGCTTTTCGACCTGCATTGCCCGCGACGAAGCCCAGATAGTCGGCACTTCACGGGTCCTATCAGACGGCGTTTGTAATGCCTATATTGTGGACGTCTGGACATTGAGCGCCTACCGGCGGCGCGGGATTGCCCGGACCATGATGGAACTTCTCCTCTCAGAACTTCATGGGCAGCATGTGTACTTGTTCACCGATCACGCGGTCGATTTCTACCGGAAACTCGGTTTTGCCGAACGGCCATTTGGAATGGAAAAGGTGATAGGAAATTGGTTACAGAATGATCCCGGTTTGGTGCCGGTGGGGTGATCGGGCGGTGATGGGGTTGGTTGGGGTGCTGTAGGGGCGAAGCATTCCC
>CAZFVV010000139.1:0-116 GCA_964522165.1 uncultured Calditrichaceae bacterium | reverse complement strand
GGCGACGTCTTTTTGTTCTGTTACCATTGGTTGCCCGGAATGCTTCGCCCCTACGTTATCGGCATTCCCGGCGACGTCTTTTTGTTCTGTTACCATTGGTTGCCCGGAATGCTTCG
>CAZFVV010000138.1:7589-13434 GCA_964522165.1 uncultured Calditrichaceae bacterium | reverse complement strand
AAAGAATTAGAGAATTCGAGGATTCCGGGCGCTTAGCTCAGCTGGTTTAGAGCGTCGCCCTTACAAGGCGAAGGTCACTGGTTCGACTCCAGTAGCGCCCACATTTAAGACCCAGGGAAAGGCTCTCTGGGTTTTTTATTGTTGGGGTAGCCATGCCGTACTGGGTATATGTTCTTCGTAGTGAGGCCAGCGGGCGGTTGTATATCGGCCAGACCGATAATTTGGAACGCCGGATAGCGGAGCATCAGCGGGGCAAGCAGACAGCCACGCGGAATCGGGGCCCCTGGCAACTTCTGGTTCAAATTTCCTGCGAAAGCCGGGTGGAAGCAGTAAACCTGGAACGGAAACTGAAGAGCATGAAAAGGCCGGATCGAATTCTGCGCTATTTGCAGAAGCGGATTTAGAGCGTTCCGACGCCGGACGTGTCGGAAAGGTCGCTGGTTCGACTCCAGCAGCGCCCACCAATCAGGCTCAGGGATGATATTTCTGAGCCTTTGTGTTTTAGGGGGTAGCCATGCCGTAGCAGAATAAATTCTGCACTCCTTTCAAATCCCCATCCCCCTCCTCGGGCAGCAAGCCGCCCACCCTGAAGCAAAATTCAAAAAAATACGTTTGTTGGAGTCGGCCGGACATTAAATTCACGGTCAGCCGGATAAACGGCGATTGACTCACACGATCAGGAGGTGCCTATGCGACGATGGTTTCTTGCCTGCCTTTTAATGCTCGTAACAGTTTCCTTTACCACCCTGCCGGCGCAGGATTTTGCCCCCTATTACTCCCGAAATTTCTTTTTGATGGGTTCCGCGGGGTCGTTCCAGAACGGGCTGCTGGGGTTTGCCAATCCCGCCAACACTGCGATGTTGAAGACCTTCAACGCCCGGTTCTACTGGATCAGCGATCAAGTGGAGAACGCCGACCTCTCCGGTTGGGGATTGTTTACCGCCGCGCCGGGGCTGGGCTTCGGAATGCTGCGGCAAAAATTCAGCGGTTCCAAAATTTATGACTACAATGTCTCCCTGGGTGCCGGAAACGGCCGCGCCGCTTTCGGGATCGGTTATACCTGGAGCAGCGGCGATAAAGATTTCTTCAATCGCGAAAACCTCTTTTCGGCGGGATTTCTCTACCGCCCTTTCCGGCACATTTCACTGGCGGGATTGGGCAGTTTTTCTACCCAAACCAGCGCCCGGGAAGGGGTTCTGGAATTGGGTCTGCGTCCCCTGGGCAGCAGTTTCCTGACCTTATTCGGAGATTACGCCATCCAGAAGAAGCAAACCCTCGGCGATGCCCCCTGGAGCGCCGGGGCGGCCCTGGAGCTTCTGCCCGGCATCACTCTCACGGGGCGATATTTCGACTCGGAGGCGTTCACGGCGGGGCTGAATTTCAGCTTCGGGCGCGGATTTGTCGGCGGCCAGGGCCATTATGATGAAAACCAGGATCGCCAGTTCGATTCCTACAGCATCGGCTTCGGGGATTACACTCCCAATATTTTCGCTTCCCTGTTTTCCAAAAAGAAAACCTACCTGGCCATGGACCTGAAAGGGAGGGTGGATTACCAGGCTTTCCAGTGGTTTGACCGCGACACCCGGCGGTTCAGGGACATTTTGCAAACCATTCGCAACGCCGCCAACGACGAGCGGGTGGACGTGCTGGCCCTGAATTTATCGGCCATGCGGGTGCTCCCCGAACACGCCTGGGAAATCCGCGAAGAACTGAAGCTGGCCCGCAGCAAAGGCAAAAAGGTGATCATTTTTATCGACAACGCCGAAATGACCGGATACCACCTGGCCAGCATTGCCGACTGCATCATGTTGGATCCCGTCGGAAGCCTCTATCTCCCCGGCTACGTGCTGGGCCGAACCTACCTGAAGGGAACCCTCGACAAATTAGGGCTGGGGTTCGACGAGTGGCGCTTTTTCAAATATAAATCTGCTGCGGAAACCCTTTCCCGGGATAGCTTTTCCGAGGCCGACCGGGAGCAGTTCCAGGCCTACACCGACGATATTTATGATTTGATCAAGCGCGAGGTGGGCGAGTCGCGCAACATTTCCGGCGAAAAATTCGACGCCCTGATCAACGAGCAGCTATTCTTCATGGCCGAAGACGCCCTGCAAGAGGGCCTGGTGGATACCCTCTGCCGCTGGAGCGATCTGAAAGAGGTGATCAAATCCGTTACCGGAAAAAAGAAGCGGGAGCTTTCCGTGGCGATGCTCAATGAAGCTGCCGCCGCGAATACAGATTGGGGGCAACCGCCCCGGATTGCGGTGGTCTATGCGCTGGGCGAGTGCGCCATGGACAGCGGGATCAAAGCCCGGGAGTTGGAGAAGACCTTGCGCGGCCTGGCTAAAAATAATACCGTGAAGGCGGTGGTGTTCCGGGTGGACTCTCCCGGGGGAGACGGGATGGCCTCGGACGTGGTGGCCGAGGCGTTGAAAAAATGCGCCGAGGAAAAGCCGGTGATCGTCAGCCAGGGCCAGGTGGCCGGCTCCGGGGGGTATTGGATCTCCATGTACGGGGATACCATCCTGGCGGGGCCCAATACCATTACCGGCTCGATCGGGGTAATCGGTGGCTGGATTTATGACCGGGGATTGAGCGGCAAGTTAGGGATGGCCTCCGACCACGTAAAGCGCGGCGACCACGCCGATTTGGGCTTCGGGGTGCGCCTGCCGTTGTTGGGAGTGCAAATTCCCGCCCGCAACCTTACCGATGAGGAGCGCAGCCGCATGGAACAGATCGTGCGACGTTATTATGCTGAATTCACCGAAAAGGTAGCCAAAGGCCGGGGAATGAGCGCGGAGGCGGTGGATGCCGTCGGCCAGGGGCGGTTTTACTCCGGTGCTGACGGCAAGGCGAACGGCCTGGTGGATGAAATCGGCGGCCTGATGATGTCCATCGAGATGGCGCGGAAAATGGCGAAAATTCCCGAGGGGAGAAAATACGAGATCATCGAAATTCCCAAATACAAAGGGCTATTCGATGCCGGGTTTCTCAGCCCTTTCCGGGTGCGGGAACAGGTTCTGGACCCTGCAACGCTGCAATTTCTGAAAATGATGAGCGAGCGCCCCGGCCAACCGCTTCCGCTGCTGCTGCCGGGTACCTACCCTACACTGGAATAAGGGCCAAAGCAGGGAAGGCGTTAAAATAGTTTGATAATATGACATAATATCAATATATTTTTGCGTCTAACAGGAGCCTGTTAAATGTCCGGAAAGAGAATCACCGTGCCAGCCCTTGCTATTGCCGCCGCGTTGCTGTTTTTTCCCGCAACCCTGCTGCCCCAGGTTTATCATATCCGGATTTCCGGAACCATTGATTTGGGGTTGCCGCCCTACATCGAGCGGGTGATCGAAGAAGCGGAAGCCGCCAACGCCAGTGCCATCGTCCTGGAGATCAATACTTTTGGGGGGCGGGTGGACGCGGCCACCCAGATCAAAGATTTGCTGCTCAACACCAATTTACCGACCATCGCGTTCATCAACAAGCGCGCGATCAGCGCCGGGGCTTTGATCACCCTGTCCTGCCGAAAGATCGGCATGGTGGCGGGAAGCTCTATCGGCGCGGCAACCGTGGTGGACCAGAGCGGGGAGAAGGCTTCCGAAAAAGCGATTTCTTACTTCCGGGCGGAAATGGGGGCGACCGCGGAGCGCAACGGCCGCAACCGCCTCATTGCCGAGGGCATGGTGGATGAAGACGTGGAGGTGGAGGGGCTTTCTCCTAAAGGGAAATTGATTACCCTGACCGCGGAAGACGCCCTGAAATGGGAAATGGCGGATTATATCGTTCCCGGCCTGAACGCCCTCTTAGACAGCCTGGGTCTGGCAGATGAGAAGGTGGTCTATACCGAAATCACCTGGGCGGAAGACGTGGTGCGCTTTTTGACCGGGCCGATCGTCAGCTCCATGCTGATTTCCCTGGGGTTGTTAGGGCTTTTTTTCGAGATCAAATCCCCCGGCTGGGGCCTGCCCGGCACCTTAGGATTGATCTGCCTGGCGCTTTTTTTCGGAAGCCATTACATCATCAACCTGGCCAGCGCCATCGAAATCGTCTTGTTCATCGTGGGAGTGGGATTATTGCTGGTGGAGATTTTCGTGATACCCGGCTTCGGGCTGGCCGGGGTGGGCGGCATCGCCTGCATTATCGCGGGAATCTACCTGAGTTTGGTGGGCGCCCTGGAACACGTTACCTGGCATGACCTGGGCGGGGCCGCCTACCGCCTGGGACTGGCTTTGCTGGTAACCATCTTAGGCGCCATTGCCCTGGCGCGCTTTGGCCCCCGCACCGGCATCTGGCGAAAAATCAGCCTTCCGGACGAGCAGAAACGGGATGAAGGCTACGTGGCCGCCAAAAATTACCGCAGCTACTTAGGGAAAACCGGGATCGCTTTGACTCCCCTGCGCCCCGCCGGCACCGGCCAATTCGGCGAGGAACGCTTAGACGTGGTTACCGAGGGAGAATTTATCGAACAAAACCGCCCCATCAAGATTGTGCGGGTGGAAGGATACCGCCTGGTGGTGCGGGAAAGTAAATAAAAGCGTTCAAGCGCGAAAGTGTTTCCGCGTTTTAAGGGGCTGGTATTTTCCGATAACGTGCGCAGTTCATCAAGCGAAGCCGGTTTATCATGGCCAAAATCGAGAATATTCACGATAATTTTTTCAAAAAGGTTTTCTCCGATATTGCCAACGTCAGAACCTTTTTGGAAATCGCCCTGCCGGAGGAACTGCGACAGCAACTGGATCTTGCCGGCCTGGAGTTGGATACCACCTCCTACGTTTCCGAAGAATACAAAGCCTCCTTATCGGATCTGGTGGTAAAATGCTCCACCAAAGCGCGGCAAAAACCGGTGGACGTCTATCTGCTGTTTGAGCATAAATCCTATCCGGACAAAAAGATTTTTATCCAGTTGCTGCGATACATGTCTTTGGCCTGGCAGAAAAACAGCGCGGAAGGAAGGCCGCTGCGGGCGATTATTCCCCTGGTGTTCTATCACGGCAAGGGCCGCTGGAAAATCCCCACTCAATTTGTGGAACAGTTCGAGGTTGGCAAAGAACTGTGGCGCTTCCTGCTCAATTTTGAGTATATTCTTTTTGACGCCAACCAGTGGGATTGGCAAGAGCCGGGCAGCCAGACATTAAAAGAGAACGTGTTCCTGCTCTCCGCCATGTTGTTGATGAAAGGCGCTTACCGGCAAGACGTGGAGACCATCCGGCAGGTGGTACGGTTATGGAACAAAATGGGCCTGATCGAGAAAAAAGAGCAGGTTAATTTTTTACTGATTTATATCGCGGAGACGCAGGACGTTCCCGTGAAGCAGTTGGTCAAAATATTGGAAGAAAGTGAGCTGAAAGGAGAAGATATTATGCCGACTTTAGCCCAGCGCTGGAGACAAGAGGGAAAACAGGAAGGAATCCGGGAGGGAATCGAAAAGGGAATTGAAAAGGGACGTAAAGAAGCGTATATATTGGATAAACAGGATGTATTAATCATGCTTTTGTTAACCCGTTTTGGGTTAGAGGAAGAGGAGAAAGCATTGATCCGAAGCATCGGAACCGTTGATAAATTGAATACCGCCCTGAAAATGGTTTTAACCGCCGGGTCCAAAGCAGAAATTATCGACTATCTCAAATCCAATAAGGAGGAATAATGACCGAGATATTTGGAATAGTGGTATTTGCTATCGCAATTTTTCTTATTTTCATGTTCTTTTACTTCATTCCCATCCAACTGTGGATTACCGCGGTAGCCTCCCGGGTGAAAGTGAGCTTAGTCAGCCTGATCGGGATGCGTTTGCGGAAAATTGCCCCTTCCCTGATCGTGAACGTCCTGATCAATGCCCGCAAGGCGGGGT
>CAZFVV010000138.1:0-7489 GCA_964522165.1 uncultured Calditrichaceae bacterium | reverse complement strand
AAAATTGCCCCTTCCCTGATCGTGAACGTCCTGATCAATGCCCGCAAGGCGGGGTTAGACGTGAACACCGACATGTTAGAAACCCACTACCTGGCCGGGGGGAACGTGAAACGGGTGGTGGATGCGCTGATTGCGGCAGACAAGGCGGGGTTAGACCTGGATTTTAAGCTGGCCACCGCCATCGACCTGGCCGGGCGGAACGTGCTGGACGCGGTGCAGACCAGCGTCAACCCCAAGGTGATCGACTGCCCCAAGCAGGGGTTGATCTCCGCCGTGGCGAAAGACGGGATTCAGTTGAATTCCCGCGCCCGGGTGACCGTGCGGGCGAATTTGCAGCGCCTGGTCGGGGGGGCCACGGAAGATACCATCGTCGCCCGCGTCGGGGAAGGGATCGTCTCCGCCATCGGTTCCGCGGAAACCTACAAAGTGGTGCTGGAAAACCCCGATCAAATCTCCAAGAAAGTGCTCAGCCGGGGGCTGGATTCCGGCACCGCTTTCGAGATTCTCTCCATCGACATTGCGGACGTGGACGTGGGAAAGAACATCGGGGCGTTTTTACAGGCCGACCAGGCGGAAGCAGACCTGAAAGTCGCCCAGGCGCGGGCGGAAACCCGCCGGGCCATGGCGGTCGCCCAGGAGCAGGAAATGCGCGCCCGCACCCAGGAGATGCGCGCCAAAGTGGTGGAAGCGGAAGCGCAGGTACCCCTGGCCATTGCCAAAGCGTTCGAAGACGGCAAATTAGGCGTGTTCGATTATTACAACCTGCGCAACATCCAGGCGGATACCTCCATGCGGGAAAGCATCGCCGGGGAAGGCCGGGAAGAAACCAAGCAGGAAGGCAAGAAATAAATGGAACCGCAACAGCTTATTTTCTTCCTTGTCATTTATTTCCTTTACTGGCTTATCAGCTCGATATTCCGCAAGGCGCAGGAGCGGCAGCAGCCCCGGCGGCCCCTGCCCCGCCCGCCGGCGGGCCAGCCCGCCCAAACCCGGCCGGGGGAGCCGGAAGCAGCGGAGCCGGAAATTCCCCCGTTTTTACGCGAGATTTTCGGCCTGGAGAAACCGGAGCCGGAGCCTCTCCCGGAGGCTCCCCCGGCGACGGACGTTCGCGCGGAAACCTTTTCCTACGAAACCGCTCCAATCCCCAGCGTGCGCCATCGGGAGCCGCTGCTGCCGGAGAAAAAGGCGGCGCCCCGGGTTCTTTTTGGCATGGAAACAGGTCCGGAACCGGCTCGATCTACTGTTCCGATCCTTGACCTCATGCCGGAAAGGAAGTCCCATACCCGGCTGGATCATTTACTGCGGGGAAAACAGAGCCTGCGGGATGCTTTTATCCTCAAAGAGGTTCTCGACGCCCCGCTGCACCGGCGAACCCGGCGATTGCCTTTTTCTCCCCGCTAAACCGGAACAGGGGGGATGGATTGGTGGAGTAATGGATGAATGGATGTCCGTAGGGTTAAGGATCAAATGGCTGAACTGCTGATCAAAAACGGCCGCATCGTCACCGCGGTGGATGACTACCAGGCCGATATTTTAGTAGAAAACGAGCGCGTCGCCCTGATCGGCAGGGAGCTTTCCCTCCCTGCCGGGACGGTCATCGACGCTTCCGGCAAGTTAGTCATTCCCGGCGGCATCGATCCCCATACCCATTTCGAGCTTCCTTTTGGAAAAGAGGGCATCGTTTCTTCCGACGATTTCGAAACCGGTACCCGCGCCGCCGCGCTGGGGGGAACTACCACGATCATCGATTTTCCCACCCAGGAAAAAGGCAAATCCACCTTAGCGGCGCTGGAAATCTGGCATCGAAAAGCCGCCGGCAAGTGCGCCATCGACTACGCTTTCCACATGATCATTACCGACATGCCCGAGGAGCGCCTGCCGGAAATGCGCACCCTGGCGGAACGGGAGGGGATTACCTCCTTCAAGCTGTTCATGGCCTACCCCGGGGTGCTCTACTTAGACGACGGCGCGCTTTACCGGGTCATGCGCCAGGCCGGGGAAATCGGCGGGCTGGCAGCCATGCACGCGGAAAACGGCATCGTGATCGACGAAATCGTCAAACGGGCGTTGCGAGAGGGGAAAAAGGAGCCGAAATGGCACGCTCTCACCCGCCCCGCGGCAATGGAGGCGGAAGCGGTGCAACGCGCCATCGCCATTGCCGGGGTTGCGGAGGCGCCGCTCTATATTGTGCACCTGTCCTGCGCCGCCGCGCTGGAGCCGGTGGTTGCGGCGCGGGATCGCGGCCGGGCGGTGTTTGCGGAGACCTGCCCGCAATATCTTTTCTTAGATAACTCGCGCTACGATCTTCCCGGCTTCGAGAGCGCCAAATACGTGATGACCCCGGCGCTGCGGGAAAAGAGCGACCGGGAGGCGTTGTGGCGGGCATTGCGCAGCGGTGATTTGCAAACCGTGGGCACCGACCACTGCCCGTTTTTCTACCAGGGGCAGAAAACCCTCGGCAAAGAGGATTTTAGCCGTATTCCCAACGGCGCCCCGGGGGTGGAGAACCGGATGTCCTTGATCTACACCGGGGGCGTGGCGGAGGGGCGATTCTCCCTGAACAAATTCGTGGAAATTACCTCCACGGCCGCGGCGAAGATTTTCGGGTTGTTTCCGAAAAAAGGCGCCATCGCGGTGGGCAGCGACGCGGATTTGGTAATTTTCAATCCCGATCGCAAAGAGACCATCAGCGTGAACAACCCGGTTACCCACCACATGAACGTGGATTATAACCCCTACGAGGGCCTGCAAGTGCAGGGTATGGCGGAGACGGTCATTTCTCGCGGGAAGGTGATTGTACGGGAAGGGAAGTATGTTGGCCGCAAAGGGGAGGGGAACTACTTGAAGCGCAACGGTTTTTCCGGGTTATAGGAGGCCATGCCGGCCTGCCGGCATAATACCTTGACAATGTTAAATTAAACCGCAGAGATCGCTGAGAACGCTGAGAATTAAGGATTTTTAAATAATTAATCTCTCTGCGAACTCGGCGTTCTCTGCGGTTAAAACTGAAATTTAACATTGTCGAGATACTCTCGATGAAATATCTCACCGCAGCAGGATCATTTTCTTCCGGTAAACTTTCCCGCCTGTTTCCAGGGTGTAGATGTAAACCCCGGAACCGGCCGGATTTCCCCGTTCGTCTTTTCCGTCCCATACCACGCTGTTTTCCCCGGCCGACTGGTAACCGTTTACCAGGGAGCGCACGGTTCTGCCCAGGAGATCGATAATCTTCAGAGTTACGTTATCCGCTTCCGGCAGGCGATAGCGTATGGTTGTTTCGGGATTGAAGGGATTGGGATAATTCTGGCTTAAAACGAATCCATCCGTAACCGGTTGATACTTGGGTGTAATTCCGACCACTTCATTATATAACTCCAGGATTTCCTCTTCCGGCAAACTACGGTCAAAAATGCGTATGTCATCCAGGGCGCCGTGAAAAAATTCATTCACGGTCAAATTCCCGTTATGGGCCTGGCTGGCGCCAATCCTGAAACCCAGGGTGTTTTTATCCAGGAGCATCGACCGGTCGGTGGAATCTTCCTTCACACCATTGACATAGATAGCCCCTCTGCTGACAAGCGCATCATAGTAAGCAGTGATGAAATACCATTCCCCGGTGTTTACCCGGCTGAGACTAAATAGGTTGATATGCACCGAGTCGGTGTTCCCTTCGAATCTGGCGTAGATTCGGCCAAGAGAATCCAATCGTAAGCGAAAAGGATCGTAGGGAGGGGTTTGTCTATCGCCCGAAGTGGTTAAAATATAGTACTCGCCGGAATCCGGCAGCGAGTTTGTTTTTATCCACACGGCTGCGCCCAGGCTCGGGGGATAGAAGCTCGAATCATAAGGAACGTCAATATAGTCGTCCGTGCCATCGAAGCTGTAGGCATGGTTGGTATTCCCCAGCCGGTCGGTTGTCAATGCAGCGCCGTAAACAATGCCGTGATGCCCGTTTCCACTGGCATCCTCCGCATTCCCTTTGAAGGGGTAGTGCGCAATCAGCCCTGTCGATTGCGCCCAAAAAGCCCCGTTTAAAGCCAGTAAAATCTCCAATACCCAGATTCCGGTTTTCATAGTAACCTCCTTGCTATCTACGAAGATTGACCCCTTCCGAATATTATCTTCGGTAACTGCTGCTCAGACTTTACGAAAGCGTCTTTTTAACGCTTGTGGTCTCAGCCCTGTCCCGAATCGCGCATCATTGAGCAGGCCTGGGCTCCAGGGTTTGAATGGCGTTGGCCAGGCGGCCCGCCTCTTCTGCGATGGTACGATGTTTATTGATCAACGGGGCCAGGCGTTCTTCTTCGCTGTTGACGTAGTTGTAAAACTCTCCAAAGCTGCGGTCGATATCTTCATAGATGATCTTGAGCCGGGAGGACAATTTCTCCTGCAATTCCGCTTCGAATTGTTTTTTGCCTGCTTTGATGCCGGCGTGGAATTTTTTGATCACCGCGCGGCGCTTCACCAATAAAAAGGCCCCGGCGAAGAGGAATCCCATGCCGGTTAGAATGCCCCCGGTAATGTCTAACACCGCCACTTTGGTCAGTCCCATAATCAACGCCCCGATCACCGCCAGGCTGCCGCCCCCGATGATCGCGCCGGCGATGGCGTCCGGGTTGGCCTGCTCTACGGACTTCACGAAGGAGTCGTTGGCGATCAGCCCGGAAACCTTCTTTTTTACGTCTTCCAGAACTTCCTGGCGCCGTTCGCCTAAGCGTAGGTAGAAATCCGCATTGGGGGGAGCGGCTACCTGGCTGCGCTCCATATCTTCCAGCAAGCTGTGCAACAGTTGCCGGATACCCTCCACAAAATGGCGCGCCCCGTCCTGGGAGATGTCCTCTAAACTGGAATTCAGGCGGGTTTCGAACCGCTGCTGCAGATCGTTGATCCAGGATTTGATCGAACGCTCCTTGTGGAACAGGGAACTGAAAGAGCGTCTGAAGATGGTGAGCACCGAGAGACCCTCTTCAAATTCGGTTTTGATGTCCTCCGCAATCCGGTCGTAGGCGGACACCAACCGCTGCACCAGGTTGGCGATTTCATAACGGGATTTTTCTTCCCCGGCGGAGAGGCGGTTTTTCAACTTCGCCATGATCTCTTTATCTTTTTCCAACTGCTTTTCCCGCTGCGCCAGGCTGGCTTTGATTTTTTCGAGAACCTGCTCCGTGCTGGTGAGCACGGAGCGCAGTTTCATGCCGTAATGCTTTCCCCCGGTAACGGAGCTGCGGATAAAGTCGCGGATTTCCGTAAAACCGCTGCGGGAATCGCCCTTTTTTTCCCACTGCACCGAAGTAACGAAAATCGGCGCGGAAGCGATATTCCGCTTGATTAAATATTGCCTGACGCTGTTCAAATTGACCTGCAACTCCTCGGCGGTCGCCAAATCCGCCTGTTGCAGCACGAAGATTACTTTCCGCCGCCACTCCTCGTTTACATAATCCAGCATGTCCCAGGCGGTTTTGGTATGGGGATTTTTCGCCGGGAATACGAAGATCACCAGGTCGCTGTTGGGAATAAAGCGCTGGGTGATCTCCTGGTGGTGCTCGATGACCGTGTTGGTTCCGGGGGTATCGACGATGGCGATGGTTTTCAGGATCTCTTTCGGCAGGCCGATGCGCCGGAGATGGGCGCTAAGGTTGGACTGGTGCGGCTCTTCAGCATAAATAATCTGCTGCACCGCGTCGGTGCAGGGGGCGGGATCCACCTTGCAAATATCTTCCTCCAGCAGCGCGTTGATGAAGCTGCTCTTGCCGGATTTGACTTCCCCCACGACCACGAACAAAAACGGCTCGCTAAGGTTGGAGCGAAGATTTGCCGCTACTTCCTGCGCCTCTTTGCTTTGAATATCGAAAGCCAGCTCGTGCAGGCGTTTGAGCAATGCGTCGAATTTGAATTTGTATTCCGTAAACGTCGAATCGAACAGGCGCTGGTTCATTTTTCCGAATCCCGTCAGGTATAATGCCAGTAAGTGAAAAACATAATATATTTTCGGGAAGAGTGGGAGAGTATTTTAAACAAATTCCGCCGCTCGAAAATAACCCGCGGCAACCCGGATATAATTTTAGCTATTTGAAATTCAAGCGTGAATAGTTAACTTTCATAGCATTCAAGGTGCTTTTAGATAAAATCAACTCCTGTCAGGCGAGCAAAGATCGTTTAAGCCAAAATTCGATTATAATGTGTTTTAGAGCGAGCCGATCATGTCATTCGAAGAACTATTCGAGCATTTGATCAACCCTGCGTCCCCTCGCCATGAATGGGCCTGGAAGGAATTTATGCGGCGCTATCGCGAGGCGATCCGGGAGGCGATCAAGTGGCGCTGTTACCGGTGGAACTCCAAAATGCTTAGAAAACAGATCGGCGACGTTATTGATGACGTCGAGATGAGAGTGCTCGAAATTCTTGTCAAAGATGGGTTTAAGGCCCTGCGCGATTTCCGCCAAAAGGACAGCGAGGGCAAATTCAAAGCCTGGCTTTGCCAAATATCCAGCCGCGCCGCCGGCCGGGATCTAAAGGATAAACTCTTTGGCGGCAAAAGAACAATCGTGGAAGATCCCGTCCAGGAAGAAGATGCGTCGTTAGATATCATCAAAGGAGCGGATGAAGACATCCGGTGGGAGAATTTTGAAGATTGGGCGGCAATTTATTACGATGAAACAAAAAAGAAACGCGGCAACCTGGAACGCGACCTGCACATGTTTATGCTCCGCTCCTGGGCCGAGTTCGATCCGGAAAAAATCGTATCGTTTCCCTGTTTAAAAGGCATGAAGCCGCATAATGTGGAAGTGGTGGTCAACCGGGTACGGGATATAATCGGGAAGCGGAAAAAACCCTCTTTACCGGAGTAAAAACGTCGATTTTTAGACAAGGAATTTCTCAATCTTTTCATCAGGCGACTGACAGGTTTTGAGATAGCGCAGAGGGAGCGAATAAGCGATGACGAACATGATGAAAAAGGCAACCGGATATGGAAATCACTGCGAACGCGCTGGGCCGAATATTGGCCTGCCTGCAAATTCGGCGAACCTCACCAAATGCCCCGGGGTGGATCGCGGGCAAAATACAGTTGTCCGAGGCGGAAAAGAAGCTTCTGGAATTCGCAAACAAACGTTTAGGGGAAATCGCCGCCGCTCCAGGCTTTCTTGCCCAATTGGAACAATTAATAAAATACCGCTGCCAAACCGACAAATCTTGTCTGAAGGATAACCTGGATTTTTTCCTGGCGCTTCTGTTCTTGAAAACCGATGGCGCATCAACAGTGTGCGAATGTTTATTTAAACACCTGAACGTATGCTATCATTGTTTTGAAGAATTCAGCGAGGTAATGCGCGACTATTTCAATACCCTTGAAAGCCTTGAAAAATAGGCTCCTGAATCCTCAACCCCCGGTTCTCAATCGGCAAGGGCGGAGAGCCCGGGGTGCTCAGCCGGCCTCGAGCCGCAGCGCGATGTCGGCAGGTTAATTCAGCAGCAGCGCCGCGACCAGGGC
>CAZFVV010000137.1:0-13462 GCA_964522165.1 uncultured Calditrichaceae bacterium | reverse complement strand
TTATTGGAAGAATATATTTTCGCGTTATCAGACATAATTCGATCCTTAAATCGGCAGCGGAAAATTTTTTAGTTGTCTTTTTGTTGGGGTGCAAAACTGAAGTTTTGCACTCCTGGTCGCATTCGTTAGCGGGAAATTTTCTCGGCCGCTTCCAACCCGCCGTTGCCGGCGGCGGTTTTGGGCGATTCATCCCTATCTTCCGGGGAATGGTTTTTCTTGAAAATCTG
The DNA here is from genome assembly GCA_964522165.1 of uncultured Calditrichaceae bacterium. Taxonomy (GTDB): domain Bacteria; phylum Calditrichota; class Calditrichia; order RBG-13-44-9; family J075; genus JABWBP01. Next base: position 13,235 of record CAZFVV010000137.1, on the reverse strand, counting down.
GCCGGCCAGTTTCAGGCGGAAATCTTCGAAGAACGGGAGCGGATCGGACCAGGAAAATACCGCGTCGTATTTTACCCCGCGGAGGGATTTCAACCATTGTCCCGTGGTAAGATTGCCCCTGCGCCAGTGCTTGAAAACCGATTGCAGGTCGCGCCGCAAATAAATCCATTTGGCGCCCCGGTAAGTTTGTTCCCGGTTTTCCGGCAGCGGCCAGCCCACGCAGTCGCAATACATGGTATAGATCAATTCCACCCCGCCGGCTTCGGCGTTGGCGGAGCGCCCGGTTGGCCGCCCGATGTTGGGTTCGATGATATAATGCTTGCGGCGCACGGGGTCGTATTTCATTTCCAGGTACCCCAGGCCGCGGTAGCGCACGTGCTCGAACAGCCGGATGGTTTCATCGCGCACCACGTCGTTGCGAATTTCCTCGCTGAAGCAGCCGATGCCGATCTCGTGCGGCCACTGGCGCAGCTTGCGGGAAATAAAGATCACCTGGCAGTGGGAATCCCTGCTGAAGTAGCAGTTGGAGGTGAATAAATCCGTATCCCCTCCTTCGATCCACTCCTGCACCATCAGCACCTCCGCCCAGCGGCAGGTGCGATCGTACACTTCCAGCAAATCTTTGGCGTCGCGTATCTTGCATACTTTGATGCCGGTGTTCTTATCCCATTCCGGGGTTTTGAGGGGCGGCTTCAGCATCGCCGGGTAAGTTAACTGCTGCGCCGCTTTCTCTGCGTCGGCGCGATTGTAGAGGAAGAAGGTTTTGGGAATGGGAAACCCCTCCTTCATGGCGAAGGAGTAAAATTTGAATTTGTCGATCATCATCTCCACCACCGCTTCATCCGGCAGGGCGACGTGAAACCACTCCGCAATTTCCGCGCGATGGCGGGAAAGCAGCAACACGCTCAAATCCGTGCAGGGGTAGAGCACCGCTTTTTGCTTCAGAAAGGGGCCGATCTGCTTCAGCACCTGGATGAAGCCGGGGCCGGCAATGTCCGCGGGGAGAATTTTCTTCACTACGTTGGTGCGGCAGAAGGGGCTGCGCGGGTTTTTGGCCAATCCCACCACGGGAACGTGGCGGCGGTGTAAAATCCGGGCGGTTTGCAGCCCGGTAACGCAATCGGAGCCGATGATGATCGCATACGGCGCGTTAGAAGGTTTGAAGAGGTCTTGAAAATTCACGCTTTTCATTTCTCACCTTGAATAAACTCTATCATTATCAAAGGCAGTGGGCAGAAGCAGTTTTATACTGCCACTGCCGCCTGTTACAGCCAACTGCTACTGCCAACTGTCCCTACAAATTCGCCCCCTGCCGCTCCGGGTTCCACAGCACCACCTGTTTGCCGCGCAGCAGGTTGAGGATGGCCACCAGGGCCGCGGCGTTGGCCAGGCAATAGAAAAAGGGAATATAGAAAATTTTCCAGCGCCCGAGCGCGGTTTTGCGCAGCAGGTAACTAAGGCCGGCCAGTGCGTAAAAGCCCGCCTGGGCGGCAAAAGCGGCAAGGTAAAAGTGGTTCTGGCCGCTCAAAAAGGCGCTGGCGATAAACAGTAAAATCAGGAAGAACGGCACCAGCCGCCGCAATACTTTATGCGAAAACAGGGTGAGGGAATAGAATCCGTAGCGGAAGGGGTTGAGCAACTTTTTGCGCATCAGCACTCCGCGCAGGCCGCGGTTCATGATCCGCACCTTGCGGTTGAATTCCTGTTCCGCTTTGGCCATGGGTTTTTCGTAGGCCAGGGCTTCGGCGTCGAACACCAGGCGGTAGCCCTGTTCCACTACTGCGGTGGAAATGGCGAAATCATCGGTTACCGCGGTAACCGGGGGCATGCGGAACAGCTCCCGGCGGATGGCGTAAATGGCCCCGTCCGCCGCCACGATGCTGCCGGTGAGGGTTTCGATTTTTTTCAGCCACTTGTCGTAGCCCCAGTAGAGCATTTCTCCCTGGCTCACGTTATCCTGCTTCTCCCGCTCCAAATGTTTGATGTGAAGCTGGTTGCCGCAAACGCCCCCCACCTGGGGATCGGCGAAGTTTTGGGCTAATTTGCGGATTGCCTGGGGGTGGTAGAGGGTGTTAGCGTCGGAAAATACCAGGATTTCCCCGCCGGCCTGCGCCACGGCGTCTTTCAGGGCGAAGATTTTTCCCCGGCGGGGGCAATCGAGCAGTTTTACGCCGCGGTCGGCATACTCGCGCACGATCTCCGCGGTGCGGTCCCCGGAACCGTCCGAGGTTACGATGATTTCCAACAAGCCGGGGGGATAATCCAGCTCCAGGGAATTTTCGATTTTCCTGGCGATGCTCTTCTCTTCGTTGTAGGCGGCAATAATCAAACTGGCCGGGGGAGTAACGGGCTGTTTCCGAACCCGGCGATTGCGCAGCCAGCCTGCCAAAGCCAACACCAGAAAAAAACCGGCATAACTATAAACGATCGTTCCCACGGAAAACCAGAACAGGAACGCAAATCCGTTGAACATGACTAAGAAGCCCCCTCTTTCTTCAACACCGCGATGACGGTGCGGAACATAATCTTTATATCCAACGCCAGGGACACGTTGCGGATGTAAGCAAGGTCCAGGCGCACCCGGTCGTCGAACTCGATATCGCTGCGACCGGAGACTTGCCACAGGCCGGTAATGCCGGGTTTGATGCCCAGGCGGGCGGTGTGCCACAGGTCGTAGGTGGAAGAAGCGAAAGAGGTCGGGCGCGGCCCTACCAGGCTCATGTCGCCTAAAATTACGTTCAGGAACTGGGGAAGCTCGTCCAGGCTGGTTTTGCGGAGAAATTTGCCCAACCGGGTGATGCGCGGGTCATCGGGAATCTTGAAATCCGGCCAGCTCAAGGTGCTCAAATGGGCGTATTTCTGCTTTATTTTATCGGCGTCTTTGCGCATGGTGCGCAGCTTGAAAATTTTGAAGCGTTTGCCGCCCAGCCCGGTGCGCTGCTGTAAAAAGAACACCGGCCCGGGGGAATCCAGCTTGATCGCGATGGCGCACAACACCAGCACCGGCAAGATCAACAGCAGCAGGAAAGAGCTGGCGGCCAGGTCGATGAGCCGTTTCAAGCGCAAATATCCCGGCCCGCTGAAAATCTTCATTTCCGCGCCGACCTCGTACCACGGTTTCCGCAGCGCCAGCTCCCTGGCGGCGCGGAATTGCCGGGCTTGCTGGAGGCTCAGGGAATCTCTATATATCTGGGGCATTTTGGCTGCTCTTGATTGCTCCCGAACAGCAGTAGCATTGAACATGTCCTCAAACTCCTATTTCTTGGATTTGATATTCTGGGGCGTCTTTTGCAGGGCGGGGTAATCGCCTTTGCCCCGCTTATCGGATTGCTCGACGGCCTGCTCTACCAGGTCTTCCAGAATCAAACCATCATCGGGAAATTCGGATATGCCGAAGAATAGCAGGTTACTAATGCGCTCTTCGATAATCGCTTTCAGGCGATTGATGGTTTTTTCCGCATTGAAGCGCGTGCTTTCCGGCAGCATAATTACAAATTGATTATTGGCGGCGTCATAAGTGGTTATATCTACTTCTCGAAGAGAGTCGCGGAAAATAGAACCGCACAATAGGAACTCGATCTGGCTTATCTCCCTGGGAGAGTGCGCCGCGCTGCCGTTTTCGCTCATTACGGCGTTATTGGCGACGGCATGGGGGGAATGGTTCCCGCCATAAGCATGGATCGGCCGCACCACAACAACCGCCAGGGGATGCTGGTAGCGGCGAACCCGGGAGATTTCCCGGTTCAATTGCGGAAGAGAATTCCGGTAGCCCGGGATGGCGGCGGCCCGGGTAATGGAAGAAAGGGTTCTGAGATTCCGCTTCCAGCTTCGTCTCCGCAACCATATCATCCCCAGCAGGCTCAATACAACTGCCCCGCTGAGCAGAATAAACCATTTCGCACTAATAACGAACTCACCCATCGCTCCATACCATCACTAAGTAGTTGGTAGTACATTTGTCCCCGCAAGCCACGGGGGCGTTTTCAAAAATTCACTTGCAGACCGAAAGTTCGATGCTTCATCAAAAATTGAATATTTTTTTCCGGGTGCTGTGATGAAAGTGTCAATTATGGGAATAAGGAATGTGGCAATCATTACGGATGAACAAAGGCGGAATGGAAACATTCCCTATCCTCTATTCCAGCGATCATGCGGCTTAATGCTTAATGAGTGTCACATATTCTATTGGTTAGATATCGTCGACCGGCAATATGCAACCCTCTTTCACACTGCGTGTATCATCGATAGACATTTTTCAAATAACCTTTCGGAAATCGCCGAGACCGGCGCCGGTTTATTTTTCCGAATAATAACTAGTATAATAATTTTTGTAACTTCCGTGTACTTCGTAGTTATTCAAAACCACGCCGACCACATTGGCTTTGGAGTTTTGCATCATTTTCTTGGCTTTCAGCAGCATCTCCCGGTCGCATTTCTTTGCATCCAGAACGATCAACACTGCATCGACGATGCCGGCGAGCAGCAAGGTATCATTTACCAGCAGCAAGGGAGCAGAGTCGATTAAGATGGTATTGAAGCGATGCTTGAAACGCTGCAAGATCACTGGCATCGGGCGGGTGGAAATCATTCCTTCGGGATTCTGCATTTTTCTGCCGCTGGAAACGAAGCTGAGGTTGGGCACCCCGGTATTCTTGATCGCTTCGTTGAAAATATCCCGCAATCCTTTCAAGGTTTTATTCCCAACCGGCAAGGGCAAATTACCCGCTTCATCGGCCTCGGGAGCGCCGTTGTTCCCCTCGGCAATGGGAGATGCTCCCGGCGCAGATTCCGCGGCGGCGGACTCCTCCGGCGCGGAGTTATGGTCTTCCAGGGCGGCGATATTTACTTTCAGCTTTTCTTCCACTTCCTGGCGGAAGACGCGATTGGTCTCGGCCTCCCGGCTTTTGGCCTGCGATATCATACTATCCAGGTCGTCCAATGCTTCCAACAGGTCCGAAACGCCCATTTCCCGCTCCAATCCGAAGAATTTGTGCATGACCGGAATTCTCAGATCGGCGTCTAAAATCAGGGTTTTATTCCCAAAAGCGGCAAAAGCGACTGCGAGGTTGGTCAGGGTAGTGGTTTTTCCGTCCCCCGGGGCAATACTGGTTACCAGCAAGGTCTTATAGTCCCGGCCCAACCCGTTGAATTGCAAATTGGTTCGCAGCATCCGGTACGCTTCCGCTATGGGGGTATTAGGCTCCAAACTGGAGAACAACGCCCGGTATGTGCGCTCGGTATCGGAATTCTCATTGCCGCCGGAAGGGGTTCTGCGAAATTTCCCTTTGGCATAATCCTGAATATTAGGGATCATGGCAATTACCGGCCATTGGGTAAGGCGCTCGATTTCGTTCGGCGATTTGACGGTATTATTCCGCATTTCGGTAACAAACGCGATGGCGATTCCCAGAATCGAACCCAACAATACCCCGATGACCAGATTCAGCTTTTTACGCGGGCTGATAGGGTTTTCCGGCAACTGCGCTTTGTCAATGATCCGGATGGTATTATACTGTTCGGCCTCGTTGATGCGGGCTTCTTCTAACTTTTCCTTCAACATATTGTAGATTTTGCGATTCACTTCCTCTTCCCGGTTCAAGCGGGCCAAGGCAAACTCTTTGGTCGGCAGGGTACCTAACTTCGCGTTGTAACCATCGATAATTGACTTCAACGCTTTCTCCCGGGCTTTCAGGGATTCAAGCTCGATTTGCAGGTTGACCGACTCCTGCACGAATTTTTCCATTTGCGCCAGGGGATCCAGGGAGGTTTCCGATTGCGCCAATTTGGAAGCCTTCTCGGTGAGTTCGCTGCGCACCTGCTCCATCTTCGTTTTCAAATCGACCATTTTGGGGTGGTCTTCCGCATATCCCTGAACCTTGAGGTTCATATATTGAAGGTTGAGATCGACCAATCTCTCTTTCAATTTTAGCGCCCAGGAGCTGCCCAGGTCCATTACCGAGGGGATCAGGGTGCTCTTTTGTTCCGCCAGCTTGTTTTGCAGCGCATACAGGCGGTTCTGGGCGGAACCCTGGTCGGTTTTCACGGCATTGTAGAGCACCTCCGCTTCGGTTAAGCGGCGCATAAGCTCTTCCGCTTCGCGGTCGATGGAGGAAGTGATCCGGTTTTGTTCCTTAAAGGTTCTCATGGCGCTTTCGGAGGAGTCCAGCCGCCCTTTGTAACGCTCCAACTGCCCTTCGATAAAGGCGCGTAAGCCCGCAACCCCCTCTTGTTTGATTTCGGATTTGCGTTTTTGGATCACTTCCGCGGCGGCGTTCGCCACCATTTTGCACACCAGGGGGTTTTTATACTGGAAACTGATCCGCACCACATTGGAGCCGCGCACCGGGAAAGCGGAAATATTTTTTTGAATTTTGGACACAATGTAATCCATCCGCTCTTCTTCCGAGATCATGGAATCCGGGATTGAGAATTTATCCAGAATTTCCCGGGGTAGCACCCGGACAATATCCAGCGCAAACGAATAGCTCTGGATTTCTACCAGTTGATTGCTGAAGCGGATTTCCCGGGAGACGTCGTAATCATAGCCCGGCACCGGGTTATCGAACTCTTCCGAGACCAACATGGTGTTGGCTTCGTAAATGGGTGATGCCGTCTCATTGTAAATGAAGATAGGCACCAGCACCACTATAATAGTGCCCAGGATTAGCCACTTCTTCTTGCGAAAGATATTATGAAGAACGTCAAATATTTCCTGGCTGTCGGTTGTCTGCATGTGCACTTTTTTCCGGTTTAGTTCAAAATAGATTTATTACTGCAAGCGGGTATAAGCTGGGTTTTTTAGGGCATAGGGTATAAAGAACTGTTTTTCTTATTCCCACGATACCCCTTATAAACAAAAAACGCAACTCATCCCCTTGCGCAGTATATCACCCCGGCGCTTAGTCCGTGGCGCGGAGATATAAAAAGTAAGTCGAGGCAACAATCGCCAAATCCCGCATGACCGCGGCAACGGTGCGCCATTTATGCCATTTGTTTCTACTCACGTAAACCACGTCGCCTGGTTGAAGCATCGGCGGCGGAGGCCCGTTTTTCTTTTTCAAATAGTCGCTGACGTTGAAATTTATAATTTCTTTTTCGACGTTCTGGGGAGGTTCATTCCCCGTAGTTCGCAACGTCGAGGGTGTTTTAGGCCGGGTAATCAACACCGAGCCGAGGTTGGAAAAATCTGTTTCCCCTCCCGCTTTAGATAGCAATTCTACCAGGTTGGTATTGTCAGAAACCCGGTATTCTCCCGGTTTGGAGACCTCTCCCATTACGTACACCACGATCTCCAACTGTTGTTCTTCCCCCAAGAGGTACTGATCCTGGGCAAATATTCCTCCGGTGGCGAACATACCGTAAAAAATAAACCCTATTACTGATCTAAGAATTGATTGTTTCATCCAATTACCGCCTGTTATCTTTTTAGTAAAATCCGGCCAGTTATCATAAAACCGATGGTTGCTGTTATCTTCCAGCATTCTTGTCAAAGAACGCAAAAATATTTAACACATTACTTCCCGTTACGCTGTGCGCATCATCAATAAATTTTGTAACAATTAATTAGTTAAATCTTAACGATAAATTGCCTCGCTATTTAAGGGATTTTGCCAGGTTGCACCGTGATTATTATCAACTATTCAATAAAATGAATTAATTTTGCGAGATTTGACCGGCGGCTTTCAAAGGCTTCTCTCCCCTTCAGGAACATATCCCACAAAAATCTAAATCATGGTAAATTCATCCTGATAGTCGTAAATTCATTACGCCGCTTACAATGTTTCCGATAAACCGGGAGAAAATTATGCTCCGCTCGATATGTTCACTCCTTTTTATCTTTTTCCTCGCCCCGGCGCTCACCAACCCCTACCTCCTGCCCGAACAGTTGTATTACGACGTGAAGTTCTACGGGCTGAATTTGCAGGTGGACCCGGCCGGGCAGTTCATCGAGGGCGAGGCGACCGTGGCGGGGGAGATCGTGCAGAACGGAACTGCCCAGATCCTGCTGAATCTCTACGACAACATGGCCGTGGATTCCGTGAGCGCCCAGGGGCAATCCCTCGCCTTTACCCACGCCGGCAACGTGCTGAGCGTGGATCTGCCCTTCCCGCTCAACGCCGGGGAACCGTTTTTGCTCACAATTCGCTATAGCGGATACCCGGTTACGGCGCCCCCGTTTTCTTCCGGCTTGAATTTTACCTCCTACCTCGGCCAACCCCTGGCGACCAGTTACAGCTGGCCCTATTTTGCGAATACCTTCTTCCCCTGCAAAGACCATCCCTCGGACAAGGCCGACTCCGCCCGGATCGCCATTACCGTGCCGGATAATTTCAAAGTGGCCGGAAACGGAACCTTAAGCGCGGTCAATCCCCTTCCCGGAAACCGGGCCGAATACGTCTGGGAAAGCCATTACCCGCTGACGCCCTATCATATCTCCATCAATATTTACCCCTTCGACCGCATCCAATCCGAGTATAATTCCACCCTCTCCGGCACTATCCCATTGGAATATTACCTGTTTCCCAACCATACCGCCGCCGCGCAGGCGCAGTTGGAAAGCGTGGTTCCGCAAATTCACGAAGCATTCGAGGCGCGCTACGGCGCGTTTCCCTTCCCGGGGGATAAATACGGAATCGTGGAGGCGCTCATCAGCGGGGGGATGGAGCACCAGACCATTCTGACCATGAACTACCCCTCTTTTTTCTCGGATATTGTGGTGCACGAGAGCGCCCATGAGTATTTCGGCAACATGATTTCCATTTCCGACTGGGCGCACGTCTGGCTGAGCGAGGGATTCGCCACTTACAGCGAGGCGATTTTCCAGGAATACTGGAACGGCGCAGCGGCTTACCAGGCGGAGATCAACACCCACCTGGCCGGGGCGGGCAGCGGGGCGATCTACGTTTCCGACCCCTCCAACCCCGCCAATATCATTCCCTACAGCCTGGTCTATCTCAAGGCTTCCACGGTGCTGCACATGCTCCGCTTCGTGATGGGCGACGGCGCGTTCTTCCAAATGCTGCACGATTACGTTACCGTTTCCTCCTACCGCTACAAAAATATCGACACGGAGCAGTTCCGGGCGTTTTGCGAAAGCTATTACGGCGGCGATTTAGGCTGGTTCTTCGGGCAGTGGATTTACCGCGACGGGAAAATGGCCGGGGAGTATTACCATTACTGGAACGAGAGCGCCGATTCCCTGCTCTTCAGGGTGCACAGCGTTCCTTCCGACGCGTTCAGCAGCACCTATCACGCCATGCCCACGCCGATCCGCTTCAGCGCCGGGGGAACCCAATTCAGCGATACCCTGTGGGTGGACTCGCTGACCCTCATCCGTAAATATCACTTTGCCGACACTGCCAATCTCGCGATCCAAATCGACCCGGATAACAAGCTGCTGAAAGGCGCGTTCACTTATCTCGACCATCCCCGCTTAGAGAGCGCGTTGTTGCAGCAAAACGCCATTCATCTCTCCTGGAAGCCCTTTTTCAATTACACTGAATACCGGGTTTACGTTTGGAAGAAGGAATCCGGGGGGAATTACCTGTTTATTGATTCCACCGCCGTGGCGGGAACCGGCCACGCTTTTACCCCCGCGGCCAACGGAACCTACCGCGCCGGCGTGGCCGGGCTGCAAAACGGGCGCAAAACTGCGATTTCCAATTTTTTGGAGGTGAACTATACCACTTTCCCCCTCGACCAGGGGATTCTGATTGTGGACGAGACCCGCAACGGCGACGGCGGCAACATGCTCTCCCCTACCGATGAAGCGGTGGATGCGTTCTACGATACCTTGCTAACGGGAATTCCCTATCAGCAGCTCGACCTGATCAGCGAGAACCGCCCCCCGGAGGTATTCGACCTCGCGCCCTACTCCCTGGTGCTCTGGCACCACGACGTAACCCATCCCACCCGCTTAGCCGCAGCCGAAAGCGCCCTGCGCCCCTACTTAGAAGCGGGCGGGAAGATTATTTTCAGCGGGATGAGCTTTCTGCAAAACCTCAGCCCGGGGTTCGCGGAGCAGTTTTTGGGATATTCCCAATACCTCACCATCGGGGCGGATGATTTTACCGGCGCCGCGGGGAGCTTCGGCTTTAACAACCTGGCGCTGGATACCGCCAAAATCACCATCCCGAATTACAACCACAAGCTGCGCAACGTGACCGTTTTCGATACCAGCGCCGCGGCCCGCACGGTTTTCCGCTATCTCTCCGGGAGCGGCAATCCCGCGTATCACCTGAAACCCTGCGGGGCGCTGGCTCCCGCGGTTTCCGATCCCACCCGCTACGCCGCCATCACCCTGGGGCTGCCCTTGTATTTCATCGAGACCGATTCCGCCCGCGCTTTTGTGCAGCGGGCGCTGGAAGTGTTAGATGTTACCCTGGGCCTCGAAACCCCGGCGGTTATGCGCCGCGGCAATTTGAGCTGTTGAATTGCTATCCCAACCCCTTCAATCCAACCACAGTTATCAGCTATCAGCTATCGGCTTTCAGCGAAGTAGAGCTAACTGTCTATAACGTCCTGGGGCAGAAGGTGAGATCGCTTTATTCCGGCAAACTATCCGCAGGAATGCACAAACTGGAATGGAACGGGCGCAACGACGCCGGGGAGCGGTTAGGCAGCGGCATCTTTTTCGTGAATTTGCGAGCCGCGGGAAGGCAGCAGACCGTCAAAGCGGTGTTACTGCGGTAGGAAGGGGTGTTATGTTCCTTTTTCCCAGTTCTCGATCGCGGAGAGCAGCGCCGGATCGGATTGCACTTTGCGCAAAATGCTGAGAAGCCCGCTTTTGAGGCCGTACAAATCGCGCAGCGTCTGCGAGCGCGCGGAAGCGCTGATCAGTTGGCGTGATTCCAGAAAACCCAGCCAGGAGGGAATCGCTTCGTACAATGCGCTAACTTTGTAAGGGAATACGCTGAGGAAACCCAATAACTGCGCCAGAAAAGCATCCAGGGTCGTGCGATCCGGGCAAAGCCAATGTACCGAATCATCATCCCCGGATAGGTAAAACGTTGGGGAGCGTTTGGGAGGCCCCGGCCGGCGGGGATGAACCACTGCTTCGAACATGCTCTTGCGCGGCTCCAGCTCGCCTGCCAACCGCTCGACCAGATAGACAACCAGCTCTTCACGGGCAAGCTCGCTTTTTACCAAGGGAACCTTTTCTTCCCGCCACAAATGCCCCTGGAAATCCACGCTGAGGTCGAACAGATTATCTTGCATGGTTTCCGGAAGGGAGATTGCCTTGCCGCCGTCATCGCGAGACTTCAACTTAGGGGGGAAGGTGAAATCCTCCCGGGTCCACTGGCGACCGGCCTGGCCGGCAATCAGGGCCATGGTGTTGGCAATCCGCTCCGGAACGATTTCGCTGTAAGATGCCAAACGTTTGAACAGTTTCGAGCGCCCGGAGGCGTCGGCGCCGTGCTGTTCCAGGTAATCAAAGATCAGAAACTTCACGGTCTTGATTGCAAACTCTTCGACGCCCCAGGGCACAATGTGGGGCGACTTTTTTACCGCCGGCCAGGCGCTCTCCAAAGCCTCCCGCAAAACGCTCAACTGGCCGTGATAAGCCAATTGATCGACGACTTTGTTGAAGATATCGATATCCTTATAGGCGCGCGGGGTTAATTCATTCATCAAAGCCGGTATGCGATCGAGCCGGCCGGTAATGACTGCGTTGGTCAGAAGATTCTTCAAATAGTAGTGAGCGCTTTCATCATAAATTTTCGGAAGGCGCTCGCGTAATTGCTCCACCAGGGTTTCGTAACGCTGATACTCCTGGCGTTCGAGAGCCTGCGGATGAAGCGTATTGAGCATTTCAAAAGCCATTTCATCATCCATCAGCTGCGGCTCTTCCAGGGTTTTGAGGAAGAGGGCAACCTGGCCTTCATAATCCTGCTCCTGGAATTCCTCCCAGCGCGCGGTGAGGGCTTCGGCGTGGGGATTCGGTTTTTTAGCTTTGGCCGGTTTTGACGGCGGGTGGGATTCTTCCAGATCCAATGGCTTTAACGCCTTTCCATAATCAGCCGGGGGATTCTGCTCTTCCGGCTCGCTTCGCGCCGATTGCGCGCGTTCCCGCACCCGGTCTTTCTCCATACAGCACTTTTTGTACTTTTTGCCGCTGCCGCAATGGCAGGGATCATTGCGATTGATATTCATGGCGAATTCCTCAAGGTATTTTTTTCCGGATAGATCGCAACCACCTCCCGGATAAACTCCGGCGTTGTGCCGCAGCAGCCCCCGATAAAGCTCGCCCCCGCTACTGCCAGCGCGGGAACCGCTGCGGCGAATTGCCGCGCGGTGGTGCGGTACACCACCCGGCCTTCCTGCAATTCCGGCAATCCGGCGTTGGGTTTGATCCAGATGGGCAGGGCGGTTGCCCGGCGCAGGCGTTCGCAAATGGCGATGAAGCCTTCGATCCCCTGCCCGCAGTTCGCACCGATGATGTCCGCTCCCGCGGCGGAAAGCTCCTCCGCAACCTGCTCCGGGGAAATCCCCATCATGGTGCGGTCTTTGGCGGGGCCGGAATCGAATACCATGCAAACGGCGACGGGCAGGCCGGTGGCTTTGGCGGCGGCGAGGGCGATCTTCGCTTCCGTTAGATCAGACATGGTTTCGATGACGATGCCGTCCGCCCCGCCCTGCGCCAGCGCGCCGGCCTGCTCCGCAAACGCTTCCGCGAGTTGTTCCTCGCGCACCTCCCCGCTCAGCAGCATTTTCCCGGAAGGCCCCATGGAGGCGAACACCAGCGCCTTCGCTCCCGCGGCGCGTTTAGATATTTCCGCCCCGGCGCGGTTGATCTGCACGGTTTTCTCCGCCAGCCCGTAATCCGCGAGGGCGATGCGGTTGGCGCGGAAGGTATTGGTGAGAATGACGCGGCTGCCCGCCTGCACGTAGGCGCGGGCGACCTGCGCCGCCGCTTCCGGGCGCTCCAGGTTCCAAAGGTCCGCGCAGGCGCCGGGGGGCAGGCCCAGGGTTTGCAATTGGGTGCCCCAGGCCCCGTCGGCGACCACCGGGAGATGGCGCAGGAGGGGTTGGAGGGTGGGGTGCATGGGAATACTTTCTGAATCAAATATTTCTGCAACTATTGGATATACTCGACAGTCGTACATTTTATTGCAAAAAAGCCGTGTCTTTCCCGTTCTGACTTCCGATAATTACAAAAATTAATGCACTGATTAACCTGAGGGATTTAGAAAAAAATAATGTACCACCTTTAGTTTGGTGTTAACTTCTTTCAT